>NZ_JADBRK010000009.1:0-81256 GCF_014930595.1 Enterobacter cloacae complex sp. P42RS | reverse complement strand
AGATGGCTACGTAGCTCAGTTGGTTAGAGCACATCACTCATAATGATGGGGTCACAGGTTCGAATCCCGTCGTAGCCACCATCTTTTTGCGGGAGTGGCGAAATTGGTAGACGCACCAGATTTAGGTTCTGGCGCCGCAAGGTGTGCGAGTTCAAGTCTCGCCTCCCGCACCATTCCCGGGTAAGCGTTGCACGGATGGGGTATCGCCAAGCGGTAAGGCACCGGTTTTTGATACCGGCATTCCCTGGTTCGAATCCAGGTACCCCAGCCATCGAAGACTGCAGTACTGGCTACGTAGCTCAGTTGGTTAGAGCACATCACTCATAATGATGGGGTCACAGGTTCGAATCCCGTCGTAGCCACCAAATTAAGATTATCGATTTGTTTCGGTAATAAAAAATTGTTGGGGTATCGCCAAGCGGTAAGGCACCGGATTCTGATTCCGGCATTCCGAGGTTCGAATCCTCGTACCCCAGCCAATTTAAAAGTCGTTAAGCAGTCTGTTTAACGCAATTGGGGTGTCGCCAAGCGGTAAGGCTCTGGTTTCTGATACCAGCATTCCGGGGTTCGAATCCCTGCACCCCAGCCACTTAAAACAAACAAGCCCGCTCTGCGGGCTTTTTTGTTTTTGTTGCTCAGAATAGCGCGGCCTGATGCTCTCACCCTACCCCTCTCCCACGGGAGAGGGAATTAAGATTAGAGTCCGAGGGCGTATTTCAGGGCCTGACGCTTCAGCCCACCGGCACGCTCTGCCGCCATTAAGCCAATGTTACGCAGAATGCGCACCGGGGCCAGGTCATTGCTGAAACCGGCATAGAACAGATCCATCCCTGACTGCATGATGAAGTTATCCGCCATACGGCGCGTCTGGTAGCGCTTCAGTACCTGATGGCTGGCCCAGGCTTCCGCGTGAGCGCGTGCGTTGCCCAGCACGTCCAGTAACGCATCGACGTCACGGTATCCAAGGTTGACTCCCTGCCCCGCCAGCGGGTGGATGGTGTGTGCCGCATCGCCCACCAGCGCCAGCCCTTCTCGGGCATACTGTAAAGCATGACGGCGCGTGAGCGGGAATGCACCTGCGGTGACTGGCGTCACGTTGCCAAGGCGGCTCGGGAAGTGAAGCAGGATCTCGCGCTGCAACTGCTCCATCGACAGCCCCTGCAGCTGGCGAATGCGCGCCGGTTTGTCGTACCACACCAGAGAAGCCCAGTTATCAAACAGCGGCAAGAATGCATGCGGGCCGTTCGGAGTAAAGTGCTGCCAGGTGCTTTCGCCCGGCGCATTCTCACACTGAACGGTGATTAACATGCAGGATTGCTGATATTGCCAGGCATGAACCCCAATACCCGCCATCTCCCTGACCTGCGAGTTAGCGCCATCGGCCCCGACGACCAGCTTCACGGCCAGTTCATCGCCGCTGTCGAGCGTCAGCAAATAGCCGCTTTCATGAGGATGCAGTGCCTTAAGTGACGCAGGCATACGCAGCGTCACCTTCGGATGTGCCTCCAGCGCCTGCCAGAGCGCCAGCTGGAGCACGTTGTTTTCCACCATATAGCCCAGGCGCGGCAGCTTCAGCTCGGCGGCGTCAAACGACACGTGGGCATTTTCCCACTCCCAGGTTTCAAGGCGGCTGTAAGGGTGCGCGCGCATCGCCTGCACCGCCTCCCAGACGCCCAGGCCGCGCAGCAGATCGACGGACGCCGCGCTGATGGCGGAAATGCGCACGTCCGGTTTGCTGGCGGGATCGAATGCCGGGGGAGCCGCCTGTTCAATAACGGTTACATCAAATCCCTGCTGCGCCAGCCCCAGCGCCAGCGCGCCGCCGACCATACCGCCGCCGACAACGGCAACTTCGGTGTGTTGGAGTGTCATGGTCAATTTTCCTTATTGGAGAATCCCTTAAGTTTACCGGATTTTTGCGGTCCTGAGACACACAACCTTCATACTGGTCACAACCCCACCAAAGCATTACAATACGCGGCTTGCAATCCTGAGCTGAGCAAGTCGATGACTAAAAAACTCCATATAAAAACCTGGGGCTGTCAGATGAACGAATACGATTCATCCAAGATGGCCGATCTGCTGGATACCACCCACGGATACCAGCTGACTGAAAATGCGAAAGAAGCCGATGTGCTGCTGCTGAACACCTGTTCAATTCGTGAAAAAGCACAGGAAAAAGTCTTTCATGTGTTAGGCCGCTGGAAGCTTCTCAAACGGAAAAATCCGGACCTGATCATTGGCGTCGGTGGCTGCGTCGCGTCGCAGGAAGGTAAGCTGATCCGCCAGAGAGCCCCGTATGTGGATATCGTCTTTGGTCCTCAGACCCTGCACCGCCTGCCGGAGATGATCAATCAGGTTCGCGGCAACCGTAGCCCGGTCGTTGACGTCAGCTTCCCGGAGATCGAGAAATTTGACCGTCTGCCAGAGCCGCGCGCCGATGGCCCGACCGCCTTCGTCTCGATCATGGAAGGCTGCAACAAATACTGTACCTACTGCGTGGTGCCTTACACCCGCGGTGAAGAGGTCAGCCGCCCTGCGGACGACATTCTGTTTGAAATTGCGCAGCTTGCCGCGCAGGGCGTTCGCGAAGTGAACCTGCTGGGCCAGAACGTTAACGCCTGGCGCGGCGAGAACTACGACGGCACCACCGGCAGCTTTGCCGAACTGCTGCGCCTGGTAGCCGCGATTGACGGCATCGACCGTATTCGTTTTACCACCAGCCATCCGATGGAGTTTACCGACGACATCATTGACGTCTATCGCGATACGCCAGAGCTGGTGAGCTTCCTGCACCTGCCGATTCAGTGCGGATCTGACCGCGTGCTGAACCTGATGGGCCGTCCGCATACGGTGCTGGAGTACAAATCCACCATCCGCAAGCTGCGCGAAGCGCGCCCGGATATCCAGATTAGCTCTGACTTTATCGTCGGCTTCCCAGGCGAAACCGCTGATGACTTCGAGCGCACCATGAAGCTCATCGGTGAAGTGAACTTTGACGTCAGCTACAGCTTCATCTTCTCAGCGCGTCCTGGCACGCCTGCGGCCGACATGGTTGATGACGTGCCGGAAGAAGAGAAAAAGCAGCGTCTGTATATTCTTCAGGAACGCATCAACCAGCAGGCCAACGCCTGGAGCCGCCGTATGCTCGGCACCGTCCAGCGCATTCTGGTGGAAGGCACCTCCCGCAAGAGCATCATGGAGCTGTCCGGTCGTACCGAGAACAACCGCGTGGTGAACTTCGAAGGCACCCCGGACATGATCGGTAAATTTGTGGACGTCGAAATTGTCGAAGTGCTGACCAACTCGCTGCGCGCGAAGGTGGTACGCACCGAGGACGAAATGGGCCTGCGTATTGCCGAGTCACCGGAATCCGTTATTTCTCGTACCCGCAAAGAAAACGATTCTGGCGTTGGGATTTACCAGCCTTGATCCTTCAGGCCTGCCTCTTCGGCAGGCCTTGTATTTCCTCTCATCACCCCCAATATCTACCGCAACGCTTGCGCCTTTATTCTGTGGCGTGAATAATTTCGGTAATGACCGTTCTATTGCGCCGTATGGCAGCGGGTCAGTTAACCATTTAAAGAGGAACAGTTTGAACATTGATACGCGTGAAATTAGCCTTGAGCCCGCAGACAACGCTCGCCTGCTGAGCCTGTGCGGGCCGTTTGATGACAACATCAAACAACTGGAGCGACGTCTGGGTATCGAAATCAATCGTCGCGATAACCATTTCAAACTCACCGGACGCCCTATCTGCGTCAACGCGGCAGCAGATATTCTGCGCAGCCTGTATGTCGATACCGCCCCGATGCGCGGCGAAATTCAGGATATTGAGCCGGAACAGATCCACCTCGCCATTAAAGAGGCGCGCGTGCTTGAGCAGAGCGCGGAAAGCGTGCCGGACTACGGCAAGGCAATCAATATCAAGACCAAGCGTGGCGTCATCAAGCCGCGTACGCCTAACCAGGCACAGTACATCGCCAACATTCTTGACCATGACATCACCTTCGGCGTGGGTCCGGCGGGGACGGGTAAAACCTATCTGGCGGTTGCCGCTGCGGTGGATGCGCTGGAGCGTCAGGAGATCCGTCGTATCCTGCTGACCCGCCCCGCCGTTGAAGCGGGTGAAAAACTCGGCTTCCTGCCGGGCGATTTGAGTCAGAAAGTGGACCCTTACCTGCGCCCGCTGTACGACGCGCTGTTCGAGATGCTCGGCTTCGAGAAAGTGGAGAAGCTGATCGAACGTAACGTGATCGAAGTGGCCCCGCTCGCCTACATGCGCGGCCGTACGCTCAACGATGCGTTCATCATTCTCGATGAGAGCCAGAACACCACCATCGAACAGATGAAAATGTTCCTGACGCGTATCGGTTTCAACTCGAAAGCGGTGATCACCGGTGACGTTACCCAGATCGACCTGCCGCGCAGCACTAAATCAGGCCTGCGCCACGCCATTGAGGTGCTGTCAGAGGTAGACGAAATTAGCTTTAACTTCTTCCACAGTGAAGACGTCGTTCGCCACCCGGTGGTCGCGCGCATCGTTAACGCCTATGAAGCCTGGGAAGAGGCGGATCAAAAACGCAGGGCCGAACAGGCCGCTGAACGTAAGCGCGAAGCGCAGGAGCAAGAACAGAAATGAGTCAGGTGATCCTCGATTTACAGCTGGCCTGTGAAGACAATTCCGGCATGCCAGAAGAGGCACAGTTTCAGAAATGGCTGGATGCGGTAATCCCCCAGTTTCAGGAAGAATCAGAAGTCACAATTCGCCTGGTGGATGAAGCGGAAAGCCATGAGCTTAACCTGACCTACCGAGGGAAAGATAAGCCAACCAACGTGCTCTCTTTCCCGTTCGAAGCGCCGCCGGGTATTGAGATGCCGCTGCTGGGCGATCTGATCATCTGCCGTCAGGTGGTTGAGCAGGAAGCCAAAGAGCAGCAGAAACCGCTGGAAGCCCACTGGGCGCATATGGTGGTACATGGCAGCCTGCACCTGCTGGGCTACGACCACATTGAAGATGACGAAGCGGAAGAGATGGAGTCCCTTGAGACAGAGATAATGCTTGCTCTGGGCTATGA
Organism: Enterobacter cloacae complex sp. P42RS; assembly: GCF_014930595.1. Taxonomy (NCBI): domain Bacteria; kingdom Pseudomonadati; phylum Pseudomonadota; class Gammaproteobacteria; order Enterobacterales; family Enterobacteriaceae; genus Enterobacter; species Enterobacter cloacae complex sp. P42RS. Next base: position 76,178 of record NZ_JADBRK010000009.1, on the reverse strand, counting down.
GGATCCGTACATTGCCGAGAAAGAATAGTCAGTTACTGACTACCATGCCGCCGCGCAGGGACATAGCGCGGCGGTTAACATTGAACTAACAAGAGAACCCTTAACAAACGCCATGAGCGACGACAATTCACACAGTAGCGACACGACAACCAGTAAAAAGGGATTTTTCTCCCTCATTCTGAACCAGCTTTTCCACGGCGAGCCGAAAAACCGTGATGAACTGCTGGAGCTGATTCGTGATTCCGGGCAGAACGACCTTATCGACGAAGATACGCGCGAAATGCTCGAAGGGGTCATGGACATTGCCGACCAGCGCGTCCGCGACATCATGATCCCCCGCTCGCAGATGATCACCCTGAAACGTAACCAGACGCTGGACGAGTGCCTCGATGTGATCATCGAATCCGCCCACTCGCGTTTCCCGGTCATCAGCGAAGATAAAGATCACATCGAAGGGATTTTGATGGCCAAAGATCTGCTGCCGTTTATGCGCAGCGATGCCGAAGCCTTCAGCATGGAAAAAGTGTTACGCCAGGCCGTGGTCGTGCCGGAAAGTAAACGTGTGGATCGGATGCTGAAAGAGTTTCGCTCTCAGCGTTACCACATGGCGATTGTTATTGATGAATTCGGCGGTGTCTCAGGTCTTGTCACGATCGAAGATATTCTTGAGCTGATCGTGGGCGAAATCGAAGACGAGTACGACGAAGAAGAAGATATCGACTTCCGTCAGCTTAGTCGCCACACCTGGACCGTGCGCGCGCTGGCCTCGATTGAAGATTTCAACGACGCCTTCGGTACCCACTTCAGCGATGAAGAGGTCGATACCATTGGCGGGCTGGTGATGCAGGCCTTTGGCCATCTTCCGGCGCGCGGTGAGACCGTTGACATCGACGGTTACCAGTTCAAAGTGGCAATGGCCGACAGCCGACGTATTATACAGGTTCACGTCAGAACGCCGGACGATTCACCGGTGCCAAAACTGGAAGATTAATGTAAATGGCATTTGCCCCATTGCTTGAACGCCAGCGCGTCCGTTTGCTGCTGGCGCTGTTACTCGGAGCCAGCGGTACGCTGGCTTTTTCTCCTTACGATATCTGGCCCGCGGCCATTCTCTCCCTGATGGGGCTTCAGGGGTTAACCCTGAATCGTCGTCCGGTACAGGCCGCTGCGATCGGCTACTTCTGGGGGCTGGGGCTATTTGGCTCCGGCATTAACTGGGTCTACGTCAGCATCGCACAGTTTGGCGGGATGCCGGGGCCGGTTAACGTCTTCCTGGTCGTCCTGCTCGCCGCCTATCTCTCGCTCTATACCGGTCTGTTCGCCGGAATTCTCTCTCGCCTGTGGCCTAAAACCACCTGGCTGCGTGTCGCCATTGCCGCGCCAGTGGTCTGGCAGATTACCGAGTTCCTGCGCGGCTGGGTGCTGACCGGCTTCCCGTGGCTGCAGTTCGGCTACAGCCAGATTGACGGCCCGCTGAAAGGTCTGGCACCGGTAATGGGCGTTGAAGCCATTAACTTCCTGCTGATGGTGGTGAGCGGCCTGCTGGTACTGGCGCTGGTCACGCGCGGCTGGAAGCCGCTGGCTGTGGCCCTGGTGCTGTTCGCCCTGCCCTTCCCGCTGCGCTATATCCAGTGGTTCACGCCCGAGCCCGAGCGCGCCATGCAGGTTTCCATGGTGCAGGGGAATATCCCGCAGTCCATGAAGTGGGACGAAAAAGAGTTGCTGAACACGCTGAAGATCTACGCCAACGCCACCGAAGAGGTGATGGGCAAATCGCAGCTGATTATCTGGCCAGAATCCGCTATTCCCGATCTGGAAATTAACCAGCAGCCGTTCCTCAACATGATGAACGATCTGCTGGTGGCGCGTGGCAGCACCCTGATTACCGGCATTGTTGATGCGCGTCTGAATCAGCAGAACCGCTACGACACCTACAACACCATTATTACGCTCGGCAAAGACAGCGAATACAGCTACCACTCCACCGACCGGTACAACAAGAACCACCTCGTGCCGTTCGGTGAATTTGTGCCGCTGGAGTCTATTTTGCGTCCGCTGGCACCGTTCTTTGACCTGCCGATGTCCTCCTTCAGCCGCGGTCCGTACGTTCAGCCCCAGCTCCACGCGCACGGTCTGGCCCTGACGGCCGCCATCTGCTACGAAATCATCCTCGGCGAGCAGGTGCGCGATAACTTCCGCCCGGACACCGACTATCTGCTGACCATCTCCAACGATGCGTGGTTCGGTAAATCAATCGGCCCGTGGCAGCACTTCCAGATGGCGCGCATGCGTTCTCTGGAGCTGGCGCGTCCGCTGCTGCGTAGCACCAATAACGGCATCACCGCCGTGATTGGCCCGAAGGGCGAAATCCAGGCCATGATCCCGCAGTTCACCCGTGAAGTGCTGACAACCAAAGTCACGCCAACCACGGGCCTGACGCCGTACGCCCGCACCGGCAACTGGCCGCTGTGGATCCTGACCGCGCTGTTCGGCTTTGGCGCCGTGCTGATGAGCCTGCGTCAGCGTCATAAATAATCTTGCCTTCTGATGCCGGGTGGCGGCTGCGCCTTACCCGGCAATTTCCTCCCAATCTTCAATTCTGGCACGCCTGTTGCTTTATTTATTCACGTAAACGCTGTCTGGCTTAACGTGCAACCTTGTCGCACCAGTGTAGATCGTCGCTAGCACCGAAACGGTGCAACGGGAGATTATTGCCTCTGAATGGTGCGGCGCGCTTCGCAAAAATAAACAATAACGCAGCAAAATCTTTACATTAAGCCAGACTAAATGTTAACAAGCTTGCATAACACTGCACTCGCATTGCGCGAGATATAACAACATCACAATGGGTATCTATGCGTCACTGGCGCTGATAAGAAAGGAGTTGGGTATGCAATTACGTAAACTGGCCACAGCAATGCTGGTTATGGGAATGTCCGCAGGCGTGGTTCACGCTGAAGACGCTCCGGCAGCAGGCAGCACTCTCGACAAGATTGCCAAAAACGGCGTCATCGTGGTCGGCCACCGTGAATCTTCCGTCCCGTTCTCTTACTACGACAACACGCAAAAAGTCGTGGGCTATTCACAGGATTACTCCAACGCTATCGTTGAAGCTGTGAAGAAAAAGCTGAACAAACCTGACCTGCAGGTGAAGCTGATCCCAATCACTTCACAGAACCGTATTCCACTGCTGCAAAACGGCACCTTTGACTTCGAGTGTGGTTCCACCACTAACAACCTCGAGCGTCAAAAACAGGCGGCCTTCTCTGACACCATCTTTGTCGTGGGCACCCGTCTGCTGACCAAGAAGGGCGGCGCAATCAAAGATTTTGCGGACCTGAAAGGCAAGGCGGTCGTTGTGACCTCCGGTACCACTTCTGAAGTCCTGCTACACAAGCTGAACGACGAGAAGAAAATGGATATGCGCATCATCAGCGCGAAAGACCATGGCGACTCCTTCCGTACGCTGGAAAGCGGTCGTGCCGTCGCGTTTATGATGGATGACGCCCTGCTGGCGGGCGAACGTGCGAAGGCGAAGAAACCAGACAACTGGGATATCGTCGGTACCGCGCAGTCCAAAGAAGCCTACGGCTGCATGCTGCGTAAAGACGATCCGCAGTTCAAAAAGCTGATCGATGACACTATCGCCCAGGTGCAGACCACCGGCGAAGCGGAAAAATGGTTCGACAAGTGGTTTAAGAACCCGATTCCACCAAAAAATCTCAATATGAACTTTGAACTGTCTGACGATATGAAAGCGCTGTTCAAATCTCCAAATGACAAGGCTCTTAACTAATTAGAACAACAGGGGCGGGATCTCCTGCCCTCTCGATTGTCGGGAAGCATGGACAGACATATACGCTGAGTGGTCGTTCCCCACTCAGCGCGAAAAAAGAGCTTCTCACCAATCTTCGAGGGTAGCGCTGCTACCCTCTTTTTTCTGGAGTTTATTATGTCAATAGACTGGAACTGGGGCATCTTCCTGCAACAAGCCCCGTTCGGCAACACCACCTATCTTGGCTGGCTGTGGAGCGGCTTTCAGGTTACCGTGGCATTATCGATAACGGCGTGGATCATCGCGTTTCTTGTCGGTTCGCTGTTCGGTATTCTGCGCACCGTCCCTAACCGTTTTCTTTCAACAATTGGCACACTGTATGTGGAACTGTTCCGTAACGTTCCGCTCATCGTGCAGTTCTTTACCTGGTATCTGGTCATCCCGGAACTGCTGCCGGAAAATATTGGCATGTGGTTCAAGTCGGAGCTGGATCCGAACGTGCAGTTCTTTGTCTCCTCCATGATGTGTCTGGGGCTGTTTACCGCTGCGCGCGTTTGCGAGCAGGTGCGTGCCGCCATTCAGTCATTGCCACGCGGACAAAAAAATGCGGGCCTGGCGATGGGCCTGACCCTGCCACAAACCTACCGCTACGTGCTGCTGCCTAACGCCTACCGCGTTATCGTTCCACCGATGACCTCTGAGATGATGAACCTGGTGAAAAACTCGGCCATCGCCTCAACCATCGGCCTGGTGGATATGGCTGCACAGGCGGGCAAGCTGCTGGATTACTCCGCTCACGCGTGGGAATCCTTCACCGCGATCACGCTCGCGTATGTTCTGATTAACGCTTTCATCATGCTGGTGATGAACCTGGTTGAACGCAAAGTACGCCTGCCGGGCAATCTGGGAGGCAAATAATGTACGAATTTGACTGGAGTTCTATTGTTCCATCCATGCCTTACCTGCTCGATGGCCTGGTGATTACCCTAAAGATCACCGCGATCGCTATCGTCGTGGGTATCGTCTGGGGTACCCTGCTGGCCGTCATGCGCCTGTCGAGCTTTAAGCCGCTCGCCTGGTTTGCGACTGCCTACGTTAACGTCTTCCGCTCCATCCCGCTGGTGATGGTGCTGCTGTGGTTTTACCTGATTGTTCCAGGCTTCTTGCAGAATGTGCTGGGACTGTCGCCGAAAACCGACATCCGCCTGATCTCTGCGATGGTGGCGTTCTCGATGTTTGAGGCCGCTTACTATTCAGAGATTATCCGTGCGGGTATCCAGAGTATCTCCCGTGGGCAGTCCAGCGCCGCGCTGGCGCTGGGAATGACGCACTGGCAGTCCATGCAGCTCATCATTCTGCCTCAGGCGTTTCGCGCCATGGTTCCGCTCCTGCTGACCCAGGGTATCGTGCTGTTCCAGGATACCTCTCTGGTTTACGTTCTGAGTCTGGCGGACTTCTTCCGTACCGCGTCGACCATAGGTGAACGTGATGGTACGCAGGTCGAGATGGTGCTCTTCGCGGGTGCGGTCTATTTTGTGATTAGTTTAAGCGCGTCGCTGTTGGTCAGCTGGCTGAAGAAAAGGACGGTATAATGATTTCCCTGAAAAATGTTTCTAAATGGTATGGGCACTTTCAGGTGCTGACCGACTGCTCCACCGAAGTCAAAAAAGGCGATGTGGTGGTGGTGTGCGGGCCGTCCGGTTCCGGTAAGTCTACGCTGATCAAAACGGTTAATGGTCTGGAGCCTGTGCAGCAGGGCGAAATTGTTGTTAACGGCACGAAAGTGAACGACAAGAAAACCAACCTGGCCCAGCTTCGCTCTCACGTCGGCATGGTGTTCCAGCATTTTGAGCTGTTCCCTCATCTGTCCATAATTGAGAACCTGACGCTGGCTCAGGTCAAAGTGCTCAAGCGTGATAAAAAAGCGTCGCGCGAAAAGGGGCTCAAGCTTCTGGAGCGCGTGGGGCTTTCTGCACATGCCGATAAGTTCCCGGCACAGCTTTCCGGCGGCCAGCAGCAGCGTGTGGCGATTGCGCGCGCACTGTGCATGGATCCGGTGGCGATGCTGTTCGATGAGCCCACGTCAGCGCTCGATCCAGAAATGATCAACGAAGTGCTGGACGTGATGGTCGAGCTGGCGCACGAAGGGATGACCATGATGGTGGTGACGCACGAAATGGGCTTCGCCCGTAAAGTGGCCAACCGCGTGATCTTCATGGACGAAGGGAAAATTGTCGAAGACTCACCGAAAGAAGAGTTCTTCGCCAACCCGAAATCCGAACGCGCCAAAGATTTTCTCGCGAAAATTCTGCACTAATCTTCTCGGTGCGCAATCTGCGGATTGCGCACTGCTTCACGCTTTAGATCTCTTTTTCTATTCGGCGTCACATCGCAGCGTTAACCTTGTCACAAAATAATGCTAAGAATGGAGAACGCTATGGCACACCCTATAATTCTCGACTGCGATCCGGGTCATGATGACGCGATCGCGCTCGTCCTCGCGCTTGCCTCCCCTGAACTGGACGTGAAAGCGGTCACCTCGTCCGCGGGAAATCAGACGCCGGACAAAACCCTGCGCAACGTTTTACGAATGCTGACGCTGCTGAAACGCACCGATATTCCTGTCGCAGGCGGCGCCGTTAAGCCGCTGATGCGCGAGCTGATCATTGCCGACAACGTTCACGGTGAAAGTGGGCTGGATGGCCCGGCGCTGCCGGAGCCGGGCTTTGCACCGCAAAACTGCACCGCCGTGGAGCTGATGGCGAAGATACTGCGTGAAAGCGCAGAGCCCGTGACGCTGGTGGCTACCGGCCCGCAGACCAACGTTGCGCTCCTGCTGAACAGCCATCCGGAACTGCGCGGTAAAATCGCCCGTATTGTGATTATGGGTGGGGCTATGGGGCTAGGGAACTGGACGCCTGCGGCCGAATTCAACATCTTTGTTGATCCGGAAGCGGCGGAGATCGTCTTCCAGTCGGGCCTGCCGATTGTGATGGCGGGGCTGGACGTGACGCATCGGGCACAGATTATGGCAGACGATATTGAGCGCTTCCGCGCCGTGGGCAACCCGGTTGCGACAACCGTAGCCGAGCTGCTCGACTTCTTTATGGAGTATCACAAAGCCGAGAAATGGGGCTTTCACGGCGCGCCGCTGCATGACCCGTGCACCATCGCCTGGCTGCTGAAGCCTGAAATTTTTACCTCGGTGGACAGATGGGTTGGCGTGGAGACGCAAGGGAAATATACCCAGGGGATGACGGTGGTGGATTACTATTCGCTGACGGGAAATAAACCGAATACGACGCTGATGGTGGATATCGACCGGGAGGCGTTTGTGGATTTGCTGGCGGAAAGACTTGCTTACTATTGTGCGGCCTGACGCCCTCACCCTGGCCCTCTCCCACGGGGAGAGGGAACTAAACTGCGCTTTTACTTATGGCTCAAACGGGCGACGCTGGAACTGATCGTGCCCGCACTTCGGGCACAGCGGCAACACATCCGGCGTATATACCGCAATATGGTGATGGCACTTCTCGCACACCAGATTCCCCAGCCCCACCACTTCACCGCTCTGGTACACGCCGTGATGATTTAAATCCTGGAACACCTCGCGCCACTCCAGCTGGGTTTTATCGGTAATATCCGCCAGCTCCTGCCACAGGCTCTCTTTGATCACCCGCATAAAGACGCTGTCGGCGATCTCATCCTGGTTCTCTTCGTAGCTGCGCGCGAACTCTTCCAGATCGCGGCGTACGGCGCGCGTCACCTCTTCCACTTCGGTTCGCGTTAACTCACCCGTTTGCGTCACCCGTTCACGCGCCTGTTCGACCAGCGCGTCAATATCGCGCTCGCCGTTACGCAGCCGTTCCGTCAGTGTCGCCACCAGTTCGCGGTAAAATTGAGCAACCTTGTTCATCATTTTGCCTCCCGGGTAAGTAACTATTTCTAATAATAGACCTTATTTCGCCGCCGCTTTGTCAGGTGAAGCACAGACCCGGTAAATTCCTGCAAAGTGCAATTGCGCGAAAGGCTGTTTTGACGCGGGCGTTTGGGCTATGCTATGCGGATCTGAATTACCACATCCATTGGCTACATTTTTGTAGCTGTATTGAACACAGGACCACTGGCTGCCATGCAAGAGCAATACCGCCCGGAAGAGATAGAATCAAAAGTCCAGCAACACTGGGACGAGAAGCGCACCTTTGAAGTAACCGAAGACGAGAGCAAAGAGAAGTATTACTGCCTGTCGATGCTTCCCTATCCTTCTGGTCGACTACACATGGGCCACGTGCGTAACTACACCATCGGTGATGTGATCGCCCGTTACCAGCGCATGCTGGGCAAAAACGTTCTGCAGCCAATCGGCTGGGATGCGTTCGGCCTGCCTGCAGAAGGCGCAGCGGTGAAAAACAATACCGCTCCGGCACCGTGGACGTACGACAACATCGCGTACATGAAAAACCAGCTCAAAATGCTGGGCTTCGGCTATGACTGGAGCCGCGAGCTGGCGACCTGTACCCCGGAATACTACCGCTGGGAGCAGAAGTTCTTCACCGAGCTGTACAAAAAAGGCCTGGTGTACAAGAAGACCTCTGCCGTTAACTGGTGCCCGAATGACCAGACCGTTCTGGCGAACGAGCAGGTTATCGACGGCTGCTGCTGGCGCTGCGACACCAAAGTTGAGCGTAAAGAGATCCCACAGTGGTTTATCAAAATCACCGCTTACGCTGACGAACTGCTGAACGATCTGGATACGCTGGATCACTGGCCTGACACCGTTAAGACCATGCAGCGCAACTGGATCGGCCGTTCTGAAGGCGTGGAAATTACCTTCAACGTTGAGAACTACGACCAGACCCTGACCGTCTACACCACCCGTCCGGATACCTTCATGGGTGCGACCTATCTGGCCGTGGCCGCAGGTCACCCGCTGGCGCAGAAAGCAGCAGAGAACAACCCGGAACTGGCGACCTTCATCGACGAATGCCGCAACACGAAAGTGGCCGAAGCCGACATGGCGACGATGGAGAAAAAAGGCGTTGCGACGGGCTTCTATGCTAAGCACCCGCTGACGGGCGAAGCGATCCCGGTCTGGGCTGCAAACTTCGTTCTGATGGAGTACGGTACAGGTGCAGTCATGGCCGTTCCGGGCCACGATCAGCGCGACTACGAGTTTGCCACCAAATACAACCTGCCGATTAAAGCCGTTATTCTGGCCGCCGATGGTTCTGAACCTGACCTGTCCGAGCAGGCGTTGACCGAAAAAGGCACCCTCTTCAACTCCGGTGAGTTCAGCGGCCTCAGCTTCGAAGAGGGCTTCAACGCCATCGCCGATAAGCTGGCCTCACTGGGCGTGGGCGAGCGTAAAGTGAACTTCCGTCTGCGCGACTGGGGCGTCTCCCGTCAGCGTTACTGGGGTGCGCCAATTCCAATGGTGACCCTGGAAGACGGCACCGTCATGCCAACGCCTGAAGATCAGCTGCCCGTGATCCTGCCGGAAGACGTGGTTATGGACGGCATCACCAGCCCGATCAAAGCCGATCCTGAGTGGGCTAAAACCACCGTCAACGGCCAGCCTGCGCTGCGTGAAACCGACACCTTCGATACCTTTATGGAGTCCTCCTGGTACTACGCGCGCTACACCTGCCCGCAGTACAAAGAAGGCATGCTGGATTCTGACGCCGCCAACTACTGGCTGCCGGTAGATATCTATATTGGTGGTATCGAACACGCCATCATGCACCTGCTCTACTTCCGCTTTTTCCATAAGCTGATGCGCGATGCCGGCATGGTGAACTCTGACGAGCCCGCTAAACAGCTGCTGTGCCAGGGTATGGTGCTGGCAGACGCCTTCTACTACGTTGGCGCGAACGGAGAGCGTAACTGGGTTTCTCCGGTTGATGCGATCGTTGAGCGCGACGAGAAAGGCCGTATCGTGAAGGCGACAGACGCTGAAGGCCATGAACTGGTTTATACCGGCATGAGCAAGATGTCCAAGTCTAAAAACAATGGTATCGACCCGCAGGTGATGGTTGAGCGTTACGGCGCGGACACCGTACGTCTGTTCATGATGTTTGCTTCTCCGGCTGATATGACCCTTGAGTGGCAGGAATCCGGCGTAGAAGGCGCGAACCGCTTCCTGAAACGCGTCTGGAAACTGGTGTACGAACATACCGCACAGGGTGATGCTCCGGCACTGAACGCCGCTGCGCTGAGCGAAGATCAGCAGGCGCTGCGTCGTGATGTTCATAAAACGATCGCGAAAGTGACCGATGATATTGGTCGTCGTCAGACCTTCAATACCGCAATTGCGGCTATTATGGAACTGATGAACAAGCTGGCGAAAGCCCCGCAGGACGGCGAGCAGGATCGTGCCATCATGCGTGAAGCGCTGCTGGCCGTGGTTCGCATGCTTAACCCGTTCACGCCACACGTCAGCTTCACCCTGTGGCAGGAGCTGAAAGGCGAAGGCGATATCGACAACGCGCCGTGGCCGGTGGCTGACGAAGCAGCGATGGTGGAAAACACCACGCTGGTGGTGGTCCAGGTCAACGGCAAAGTCCGTGGTAAAATTACCGTGGCGGTCGATGCAACTGAAGATCAGGTTCGCGAGCGCGCGGGCCTGGAACCTCTGGTTGCGAAATATCTTGAGGGCGTTACCTTACGTAAAGCGATCTACGTACCGGGTAAACTGCTCAATCTGGTCGTTGGCTAAGCGCGGGAGGAAACGTGCGACAACTGGCAACAATACTCTTATCTCTGGCGGTGCTTGTCACCGCTGGCTGTGGCTGGCACCTGCGCAATACCACGGCGGTGCCTGCTGAGATGAAAACAATGATCTTTGATTCCGGGGATCCAAACGGACCGCTCAGCCGGGCCATTCGTAATCAGCTGCGCCTGAACGGCGTTGAGCTTGTTGAGAAAGGTACGCTGCGCCAGGATGTACCGTCTCTGCGCGTACTGGGAATGACGCTGGGCCAGGATACGGCGTCCATCTTCCAGGACGGCCGCACGGCTGAATATCAGATGGTGCTGTCGGTCAACGCGGCTGTGCTAATCCCGGGTAAAGACATCTATCCGATCAGCGCAAAAGTGTATCGTTCGTTCTTTGATAACCCGCAAACCGCGCTGGCAAAAGATGCCGAACAGCAGATTATCATCAACGAAATGTACGACAAGGCGGCGGAACAGCTGATCCGCAAACTGCCGGGTATTGCAGCGTCTAACCGAGAAGGCTCTGACATTATTGAAAAACCGGATGCCAGTACGCCTCCTGTTTCTACCTCTCTGGGTAAATGATGATCAGGCTGTATCCTGAACAACTCCGCGCGCAGCTCAATGAAGGGCTGCGCGCGGCGTATCTGCTGCTCGGAAACGACCCGTTACTACTTCAGGAAAGCCTGGATGCTGTGCGTCATGCGGCCGCGGCTCAGGGCTTTGATGAACACCATACCGTTCAGGTGGATAACGCCACCGACTGGAACGCCCTCTTCTCACTCTGTCAGGCGATGAGCCTTTTTGCGTCGCGCCAGACAATCCAGATCCTGCTGCCGGAGAACGGCCCTAACGCTGCCATCAATGAGCAACTCGCCACGCTGGTCAGCCTGTTACACAGCGATCTGCTGTTAATTGTGCGCGGCAGCAAGCTCACCAAAGCGCAGGAAAACGCGGCATGGTTCACCCAGCTCGCGACCCACGCGGTGCTGGTCACCTGCCAGACGCCTGAGCAGGCGCACCTGCCTAAATGGGTCGCCGCGAGAGCGAAGCAGCACAACCTTCAACTGGACGATGCGGCGAACCAACTGCTCTGCTACTGCTATGAAGGCAACCTGCTGGCCCTGGCACAGGCGCTGGACAGGCTCTCCCTGCTCTGGCCGGACGGCAAGCTGACCTTACCGCGCGTTGAGCAGGCCGTTAACGATGCCGCACACTTCACGCCGTTCCACTGGGTGGATGCTCTGTTGTCGGCGAAAAGCAAACGCGCCCTGCATATTCTCCAGCAGCTGCGCCTGGAGGGCAGTGAACCCGTCATTCTGCTGCGCACGCTGCAGCGCGAGCTGTTGCTGCTGATAACGCTCAAGCGCCAGTCGGCCCATACGCCGTTACGCTCCCTGTTTGATAAACACCGGGTGTGGCAAAACCGGCGGGCAATGACCACCGAGGCCATCAACCGCCTGAGCCATGAACAGCTGCGCCAGGCTGTGCAGCTTCTGATGCGCGCCGAGCTCACCCTAAAACAAGATTACGGCCAGTCGGTGTGGGCGGAGCTGGAAAGCCTTTCCCTGCTGCTCTGCCACAAGGCACTGGCTGACATATTTATTGATGGATAGTATGCACTCTTTACAGGCCCTGTATGGCGGCACCTTTGACCCGGTACACTACGGGCATCTGAAGCCGGTAGAAATTCTGGCAAATCTGATCGGCCTGCAGCGCGTTACCATCATGCCCAATAATGTTCCGCCGCACCGCCCCCAGCCTGAAGCAACCAGCGAGCAGCGCAAAGAGATGCTCGCTCTGGCTATCGCGGATAAGCCGCTCTTCAGGCTGGATGAACGGGAATTGCGTCGCGACACCCCCTCATGGACGTCGCAAACGCTGCAGGAGTGGCGGGCCGAGCAAGGGCCTGACCAGCCGCTCGCCTTTATCATCGGTCAGGACTCCCTGCTCAACTTCCCCACGTGGCACAAGTATGAAACCATTCTGGGGAACAGCCACCTGCTCGTCTGCCGCCGTCCGGGCTACCCGCTGACCATGCGCGAAGCGCAATATCAGCAGTGGCTTGAAGACCATCTCACCGATAACGTTGAAGATCTTCACAACCAGCCCGCCGGGAAGATTTATCTTGCGGAGACGCCGTGGTTCGACATCTCTGCGACCGTTATTCGCGAACGTTTACAGCAGGGTTTAGCCTGTGACGATCTGCTGCCTGCCCCGGTGCTGGCGTATATTCATACGCACGGGTTGTATCAGAAAACCGCAGATAAATAGCCGGAGGGCATAAAAAGCAGCATATTGATTATCCTGCCTTGACAGGTTAAGCCATACTGTTATCCTCCGCTGCCAGACTTTCCCGCCGATCGTTGCTTTACAGAAATTGTTTTACAAAAATGGCGATGCAATCTCAGGCGGAGGGTGGGATGATACCCGCCTTCAAAAGCCCGGACGGTGACATTTGTCCCGACAGGGGCGTCAGTTCAGGTATACTGTCTGGCCACGAATTCATAGTTGTACAATCTCATTCACCCAGGGGGAAAACTTGCAGGGTAAAGCACTCCAGGATTTTGTTATCGACAAAATTGATGACCTGAAAGGTCAGGACATCATCGCTATCGACGTTAAGGGTAAATCCAGTATTACCGACTGCATGATTATCTGCACCGGTACCTCTACGCGTCATGTTGTTTCGATTGCCGACCATGTGGTTCAGGAATCGCGCGCAGCAGGACTCTTACCGCTTGGCGTTGAAGGTGAAGCGACCGCTGACTGGGTGGTTGTTGACCTCGGCGATGTGATTGTCCACGTCATGCAGGAAGAGAGCCGTCGCCTGTATGAGCTGGAAAAACTCTGGGGTTAATGCGTGAAGTTGCAGCTGGTCGCCGTCGGCACCAAAATGCCGGACTGGGTACAAACCGGTTTTACTGAATATCTGCGTCGTTTTCCCAAAGACATGCCGTTCGAACTGGTGGAGATCCCCGCCGGGAAGCGCGGTAAGAACGCGGATATCAAACGTATTCTCGACAAAGAGGGTGAACTGATGCTTGCTGCCGCAGGCAAGAACCGCATCGTCACCCTTGATATTCCAGGTAAACCCTGGGATACGCCGCAGCTGGCGCATGAACTGGAGCGCTGGAAGCAGGATGGCCGCGACGTCAGTCTGTTGATTGGCGGACCTGAAGGGTTATCCCCCGCCTGCAAAGCGGCAGCAGAACAAAGTTGGTCTCTCTCTGCGCTGACGCTGCCCCACCCGCTCGTGCGGGTCCTGGTGGCGGAAAGCTTGTATCGCGCGTGGAGCATTACTACCAACCACCCCTATCACCGCGAGTAATGACTGACCAGGGTAGATTAAGCAGCGGATGAAACTACAGAATTCTTTTCGCGACTATACGGCTGAGTCCGCGCTGTTTGTGCGCCGGGCGCTGGTCGCCTTTACGGGGATTTTGCTGCTTACCGGCGTGCTGATCGCCAACCTTTATAATCTGCAAATTGTCCGCTTTACCGATTACCAGACGCGTTCTAACGAAAACCGCATTAAGCTGGTGCCTATCGCACCCAGCCGCGGCATTATCTACGACCGTAACGGCACCCCTCTGGCGTTAAACCGCACCATCTATCAAGTCGAGATGATGCCGGAGAAGGTCGATAACGTGCAGAATACGCTGGAAGCCCTAAGGAGCGTTGTCGATCTTAACGATGATGATATCGCGGCCTTCAAAAAAGAGCGCGCCCGCTCTCACCGTTTCACCTCCATTCCGGTTAAAACCAATCTGACGGAAGTCCAGGTCGCCCGTTTTGCGGTGAACCAGTACCGCTTCCCCGGTGTGGAAGTGAAGGGTTACAAGCGTCGCTACTATCCTTACGGATCCGCGCTGACGCATGTGATTGGCTACGTTTCCAAGATTAACGATAAAGACGTCGAGCGCCTCGATAAAGACGGCAAGCTGGCGAACTACGCCGCGACGCACGATATCGGCAAGCTGGGGATTGAACGCTACTACGAAGATGTCCTGCACGGGCAGACCGGCTATGAAGAAGTTGAGGTTAACAACCGTGGCCGCGTCATCCGCCAGCTTAAGGAAGTGCCGCCTCAGGCGGGGCACGACGTCTATCTGACGCTCGATCTCAAACTGCAGCAGTATATTGAAACCCTGCTGGCGGGTAGCCGCGCCGCCGTGGTGGTCACCGATCCGCGCACCGGCGGCATTCTGGCGATGGTTTCTATGCCAAGCTATGACCCGAACCTCTTTGTTGACGGCATCTCCAGCAAAGACTACTCCGGCCTGCTGAATGACCCTAACACCCCGCTGGTGAACCGCGCCACGCAAGGCGTTTACCCGCCGGCATCAACGGTTAAACCGTACGTGGCGGTCTCGGCGCTGAGCGCGGGCGTCATCAACCGCAATACCAGCCTGTTTGACCCGGGCTGGTGGCAGCTACCGGGCTCTGAAAAACGCTATCGCGACTGGAAGAAATGGGGCCACGGCCATCTGAACGTTACGAAATCTCTGGAAGAATCTGCGGATACCTTCTTCTACCAGGTGGCGTATGACATGGGCATTGACCGCCTGTCTGAGTGGATGAGCAAATTCGGCTACGGACATTACACCGGCGTGGATCTGGCTGAGGAACGGTCAGGCAACATGCCAACCCGCGAGTGGAAACTAAAGCGCTTCAAGAAGCCGTGGTATCAGGGTGATACCATACCGGTGGGTATCGGTCAGGGCTACTGGACGGCCACCCCGCTTCAGATGAACAAAGCGATGATGATCCTCATTAACGACGGCGTGGTGAAAGTTCCGCATCTGCTGCAAAGCACCGTTGAAGATGGCAAAAAAGTGCCGTGGGTGCAGCCCCATGAAGCGCCGGTAGGCGACATCCATTCCGGCTTCTGGGAAATAGCGAAAGACGGTATGTACGGTGTGGCAAACCGTCCAAACGGAACCGCGCACAAGTATTTCGCCGGTACGCCATATAAAGTGGCCGCGAAATCCGGTACGGCGCAGGTCTTTGGCCTGAAAGCCAATGAAACCTATAACGCACACCGCATTGCCGAACGTCTGCGTGACCATAAGCTGATGACGGCGTTTGCCCCTTATGATAACCCGCAGGTGGCGGTGGCAATGATTCTGGAGAACGGCGGCGCTGGCCCGGCGGTAGGGACCATCATGCGCCAAATCCTGGACCACATTATGCTGGGTGATAACAACACCGAACTGCCGGCTGAAAATCCGGCCGCCGCTGCGGCGGAGGACCAATAATCATGACGGATAATCCAAATAAAAAATCGCTGTGGGATAAAATTCACATCGACCCAGCCATGCTGCTGATCCTGCTGGCCCTGCTGGTTTACAGCGCCCTGGTTATCTGGAGCGCCAGCGGCCAGGACATCGGCATGATGGAACGCAAGATCGGCCAGATCGCGATGGGTCTGGTCATTATGGTGGTAATGGCGCAGATCCCGCCGCGCGTCTATGAAGGCTGGGCGCCCTATCTCTACATCTTCTGTATTATTTTGCTGGTGGCGGTAGATGCGTTCGGTGCCATCTCAAAAGGGGCACAGCGCTGGCTGGATCTGGGCGTTGTTCGTTTCCAGCCCTCGGAGATTGCCAAAATCGCAGTCCCGCTGATGGTGGCGCGCTTTATCAACCGCGACGTCTGTCCGCCGTCGCTGAAAAATACCGCTATCGCCCTGGTGCTGATATTCCTGCCGACACTGCTGGTTGCGGCGCAGCCTGACCTCGGCACCTCGATCCTTATCGCCCTCTCCGGCCTGTTTGTCCTGTTCCTGTCGGGCTTAAGCTGGCGTCTGATTGGTATCGCGGTGGTGCTGGTTGCAGCGTTTATCCCTATCCTGTGGTTCTTCCTGATGCATGACTACCAGCGCCAGCGCGTCATGATGCTTCTCGATCCGGAAACCGATCCGCTCGGTGCGGGCTATCATATTATTCAGTCCAAGATTGCGATTGGCTCCGGCGGCCTGCGCGGTAAAGGCTGGCTGCACGGTACCCAGTCGCAGCTGGAGTTTTTACCGGAGCGCCACACCGACTTTATCTTTGCGGTACTGGCGGAAGAGCTGGGACTGGTTGGCATCCTGATCCTGCTGGCGCTCTACGTGCTGCTCATCATGCGAGGTTTGTGGATTGCGGCCCGCGCGCAGACCACCTTCGGCCGCGTCATGGCAGGCGGACTGATGTTGATTTTATTCGTTTATGTCTTCGTAAATATTGGTATGGTGAGTGGTATTCTGCCGGTGGTAGGTGTACCGCTGCCGCTGGTGAGTTACGGAGGCTCGGCACTGATCGTGTTGATGGCCGGGTTTGGTATCGTGATGTCGATCCACACCCACAGAAAAATGTTGTCAAAAAGCGTATAAAAATAAGGGGATCGGAATGCGTAAGCAGTGGCTGGGTATCTGCATTGCGGCAAGTTTACTTGCGGCCTGTACAAGTGATGATGGTCAGCAACAGGCAACCGTCGCGCCGCCGCAGCCTGCGGTGTGTAATGGCCCAATCGTTGAAATTAGCGGTGCCGATCCCGTTTATGAACCGCTGAATGCCAGCGCGAATCAGGATTACGAGCGCGACGGCAAAAGCTACAAAATTGTGCAGGATCCGTCCCGCTTTAGCCAGGCTGGCTTTGCCGCCATTTATGATGCTGAGCCGGGCAGTAACCTGACGGCATCGGGTGAAACATTTGACCCAATGCAGCTGACTGCGGCGCACCCCACGCTACCTATCCCTAGCTACGCCCGTATCACCAACCTGGCGAACGGCCGTATGATCGTCGTGCGTATTAACGACCGCGGCCCGTACGGTAATGACCGGGTGATTTCCCTGTCCCGCGCGTCTGCCGATCGCCTGAATACCTCGAACAACACCAAAGTTCGCATTGACCCAATTATCGTGGCGCAGGATGGTTCGCTCTCCGGACCGGGAACCGCGTGTACCACGGTGGCGAAACAGACCTATGCCCTCCCCGACCGCCCAAATCTGGACGGCGGCATGGGAAGCGTCTCCTCGCCGGCAGAGCCTTCTCAGCCGGCGGGAGAAATACGCCCAATCAGCAATGACACGCTGCAAAGCGATGATGCCACTGGCGCACCGGTAAAAAGCAGCGGCTTCCTTGGCGCACCAACGAACTTAGCCTCGGGCGTGCTGGAGAGCAGTGAGCCAACGCCAGCCCCTGTTGCCGCCCCCGTCGTGCAGCAGCCTGCCCCGGTAACGGCTCCGGTCACGACCCAGAGCGCAGCCGTTGCCGCTCCCGCAGCAGCCAGCGGCGGCTTTGTCGTCCAGGTGGGCGCAGTGAGCGATCGGGCCCGTGCCCAGCAGTATCAGCAGCGTCTGAGCCAGCAGTTTGGCGTGCCAGGACGCGTTGAGCAAAACGGCGCGGTCTGGCGTATTCAGATGGGGCCGTTTGCCAGCAAGTCGCAGGCGGCATCCCTGCAGCAGCGTTTGCAGAGCGAGGCACAGCTGCAGTCCTTTATCGCTGTTACGAAGTAATTAACCGGCGGTATCCGAAATGTCAGTTTGTGTAAAACACATTCACAAACTCATGCTTAAAGTCGGATGCCTGCCTGAATAGCATTTGCTATAGTAAGGCACTTTTTTTAATTCCATCACGGATGTCGTAGTTCTGACCATGAAGACCACTTTTTCTGCTCGTTTTGTGCAGCGCATGGCGCTGACCACGGCCCTTTGCGCGGCTGCACTCTCTGCAGCTCATGCTGATGACCTGAATATCAAGACCATGATCCCTGGCGTTCCGCAAATCGACGCGGAATCCTACATCCTGATCGATTACAACTCTGGCAAAGTGCTGGCAGAACAGAATGCCGATGCCCGCCGTGACCCGGCCAGCCTGACCAAAATGATGACCAGCTACGTCATCGGCCAGGCAATGAAAGCCGGTAAGTTCAAAGAGACGGATCTGGTCACCATCGGCAACGATGCGTGGGCTACCGGGAACCCTGTTTTCAAAGGTTCCTCGCTGATGTTCCTGAAACCGGGAATGCAGGTTCCGGTTTCTCAGTTAATTCGTGGCATTAACCTGCAGTCCGGTAACGATGCCTGCGTGGCCATGGCCGATTTCGCCGCCGGTAGTCAGGATGCGTTCGTGGGCCTGATGAACAGCTACGTAAATGCCCTGGGTCTGAAGAACAGCCATTTCCAGACCGTACACGGTCTCGATGCAGACGGTCAGTACAGCTCCGCACGTGATATGGCGCTGATTGGTCAGGCGCTGATCCGCGACGTACCTAACGAGTACTCTATCTACAAAGAGAAAGAGTTCACCTTCAACGGCATTCGTCAGACCAACCGTAACGGCCTGCTGTGGGATAACAGCCTGAACGTTGACGGCATCAAAACCGGCCACACCGACAAAGCCGGTTACAACCTGGTGGCCTCTGCCACTGAAGGCCAGATGCGCCTGATCTCTGCCGTGATGGGCGGTCGCACCTTTAAAGGTCGCGAAACCGAGAGTAAGAAGCTGCTGACCTGGGGCTTCCGTTTCTTCGAAACCGTGAACCCGCTGAAAGCAGGCAAAGAATTTGCTTCTGAACCCGTCTGGTTCGGCGATAACGATCGTGCTTCTCTGGGCGTGGATAAAGACCTCTACCTGACCATTCCACGCGGTCGTATGAAGGATCTGAAAGCAAGCTATGTGCTCAACACCACCGAACTGCATGCCCCGCTGCATAAAAACCAGGTGGTGGGTACTATCAACTTCCAGCTGGACGGTAAAACGATCGACCAGCGTCCACTCGTGGTATTGGAAGAAATTCCTGAAGGCAATTTCTTCGGCAAAATCATTGATTACATTAAACTGATGTTCCATCACTGGTTTGGCTAAAAATCGAACACTTGAAAGTGTGATTTTGATCCCCATATACTAAGTATCCTGATAACTCCCACCTGACGTGGGAGTTATTCTTTTTGACGTTACGCCGGAGCTGACATGAAAACCAAACTTAACGAACTGCTTGAATTCCCTACCCCGTTTACCTACAAAGTAATGGGTCTGGCGAAACCTGAGCTGGTTGATCAGGTGGTTGAAGTGGTACAGCGCCATGCGCCGGGTGACTACTCTCCGTCAGTAAAACCAAGCAGCAAGGGCAACTACCACTCGGTTTCTATTACCATCACTGCCACACATATCGAGCAGGTTGAGACGCTGTACGAAGAGCTCGGCAATATCGAAATCGTTCGTATGGTGCTGTAGTCCCTTTGCGGTTACCCGGTTTACCGGGTAACCCCTCTTCCCCGCTGTGATATACTCCCCCTCATCTTTTGTTTCTCGTCTTCGGAGACGCGTTTTGTATCAGGATAAAATTCTGGTCCGTCATCTCGGGCTGCAACCTTATGAGCCTGTCTCTCAGGCTATGCACGAGTTCACCGATTCACGCGATGACACAACCCCTGATGAGATTTGGCTGGTCGAACATCTGCCGGTATTTACGCAGGGCCAGGCGGGAAAAGCGGAACACTTATTAATGACGGGCGATATCCCGGTGATCCAGAGCGATCGTGGCGGACAGGTGACTTACCACGGTCCGGGTCAGCAGGTCATGTACGTCCTGCTTAATCTGAAGCGCAGAAAGCTTGGCGTACGTGAACTGGTGACGTTACTGGAACAGACCGTCGTCAACACGCTGGCGGAGTATGGGATTGACGCGCATCCGCGTGCCGATGCGCCGGGCGTCTACGTTGGCGAAATGAAGATCTGCTCTCTGGGGCTACGTATTCGTAAAGGTTGTTCCTTCCACGGTCTGGCATTGAATATTAATATGGATCTTACGCCTTTCCAGCGCATAAACCCCTGCGGCTACGCCGGCATGGAAATGACGCAAATGCGCCAGTGGGTCGATACCGCTACGCCAGAAAATATACGTCCCGTGCTTCTGAAGAATGTGTTAGCACTACTTAACAATCCCCCGCACGAATATATCCCTGCTTAATATATCATCCAGAATGGCTCGATAATTTGACGGGCCACTGTTTATTTACCGCTTTTACGCTTTACAATAATCCGCAGATTCTATATTTTCGAAGCGCCCGAATATTGCCCTTACATATTATTTAGCCTCCGGACAGCACGGCATACACAGGCTAAGTAACTTGAGTGATAATCACACAACTGTTTGTTTTTGATAAACAAGTGGAACAAAAGCAACACTTTACGAATCTCTACAAGCATAATAAATAAATTGAACTATCATTCATGTTGTGAATGTATACGGAGTGAAAGCGTGGAGTATAATAATTTACCAGCCAAACGCCTGAATGACCCTGGTGGCGAAGATAAGCCGCAAATTTTTCGGACTTTACGTAATATTGATCTCAATTTACTGACTATTTTTGAGGCAGTATATGTCCATAAGGGTATCGTTAATGCTGCGAAAATTCTTAATCTCACGCCATCGGCAATAAGTCAGTCAATTCAAAAGCTACGGGCTATATTTCCCGACCCCTTATTTATCCGTAAGGGCCAGGGCGTCACGCCAACGGCCTATGCGACACATCTCCACGAATACATCAGCCAGGGGCTGGAGTCGATTCTGGGTGCGCTGGATTTAACCGGAAGCTATGACAAACAGAGAACCATCACCATCGGCTGCTCCCCTTCTGTCGGCGTGCTGGTGATGCCCGTGATCTTTCAGGCAGTGAAAGAGCATGCGCCTCAGCTTCTGCTTCGCAATGTGCCTCTTAACGAACCTGACGTTCAGCTTGCTCAGTTCCAGACGGACCTGGTCATCGAAAGCGGCAGCTTTAGCGCCCGAGCGCTGGGGCAAAATGTGCTTTACGCCGATAACCTGGTGCTGGTTTGCCGCAAGCAGCACCCCGTCCTCAGCGAGCCGTTATCCATTGAAAACCTGCGCAACTACGACCACTCGTCTTTCATGACCGAAGGGCAATCTAATCACGCTCTGCGTCAGCGTATTGACGAAATTTTCCCGGAACGTCAGATCAGTTTCAGCAGTTACAATATGTTCACCACCGCATCCCTGATTGGCAGCAGCGATATGCTGTGCATCATGCCTTCACGCCTGTATAACCTGCTGCGGAAATGCTGGCCGCTGGAGAGTATTCCGCTAAGCCAGCTCAATGCAGAATCTATCGAGATTTCACTGCATTACAACAAGCTCAGCTTGCGCGATCCGGTACTGGAAAACGTCATCCGCATTATCCGTCAGGCCTTCTGACAGAGCGTACCCGTACACGTCCCTGCCGCTCGCAGGGCAAAAGGCACAAAACAACAACTATTTTACAAATTGGCGACCTGGCAGGCTGCTTTAACGCCCCTATAAATGATATACTGCCTGTCGTTCGTTCAAAAATAGTTGATAAATACAACATTCCCTTGAATTGAAACGCTTTCCTTCGATATTCGCAACTGGAACACGCACGCTATGAGTAAACCCATTGTGATGGAACGCGGTGTTAAATACCGCGATGCCGATAAAATGGCCCTTATCCCGGTTAAAAACGTGGCTACAGAGCGCGAGGCGCTGTTAAGAAAACCGGAATGGATGAAAATCAAACTTCCGGCAGACTCTTCGCGTATCCAGGGGATCAAAGCGGCGATGCGTAAGAATGGCCTTCACTCTGTTTGTGAAGAAGCCTCTTGCCCGAACCTTGCTGAATGTTTCAATCACGGCACCGCGACGTTTATGATTCTGGGTGCCATCTGTACCCGCCGCTGCCCATTCTGCGACGTGGCGCATGGCCGCCCGGTGGCCCCCGATGCCAACGAGCCGCAAAAACTGGCGCAAACCATCGCCGACATGGCGCTGCGTTATGTGGTTATCACCTCCGTTGACCGCGACGATCTGCGTGATGGCGGGGCTCAGCACTTCGCTGACTGCATTACTGCCATTCGCGAAAAAAGCCCGAACATCAAAATCGAAACGCTGGTTCCTGACTTCCGCGGCCGTATGGACCGCGCGCTGGATATCCTGACCGCGACGCCGCCAGATGTGTTTAACCACAACCTGGAGAACGTTCCGCGTCTTTACCGTCAGGTGCGTCCGGGAGCCGACTATAACTGGTCTCTGAAGCTGCTGGAGCGCTTTAAAGAAGCACATCCGCATATCCCGACCAAGTCAGGTCTGATGGTTGGTCTGGGTGAAACCAATGACGAAATCATCGACGTCATGCGCGATCTGCGCCGCCACGGTGTGACCATGTTGACGCTCGGCCAGTATCTGCAGCCAAGCCGTCACCACCTGCCGGTACAGCGCTACGTGAGCCCGGATGAATTTGACGAGATGAAAGCCGAAGCGCTGGCGATGGGCTTTACCCACGCGGCTTGTGGTCCGTTTGTTCGTTCTTCTTACCATGCGGATATGCAGGCGAAAGGCGAAGAAGTCAAATAACACCGTAATATTCATTTACAGTAATGCAAAAAAACCGGCCTCATGAGCCGGTTTTTTTTCGCAAGCCCTCAGGCATTGCCGTTACTCTTTGTGGGAAAGCTTCTCTGCCGGGATGTCGTCAGCGCTTTTCTTCGCGGCTGCGTCATCGTCGTTCATCGCTTTCTTGAAGCCTTTGATGGCAGCCCCCAGGTCACCACCCAGCGTGCGTAACTTCTTGGTACCAAACAGCAGGACGACCAGTGCGGCAACCACCAGCAGTTTGGTAATACTAATCTCACCCATAGATACCTTCTTTACTTAAAACAGGCTGCATTCAGCGCCAAAACCCGATCGTATTAACGGTCATTTGGCGCGTGCACACAATAGCAATCTGTAACAAGGTGAATCAAGCATTGTTGAAAAAAACATCACAATAATTGCGGTGGCGCAAAGCGACGGTTGCGAAGAACAGGTAATTGCTGACGCGCAAGCGCAACTCTTTCTAAAATTATCTCCGCCATCAGCAGAACCGGCGCTTCCGCTGCGGCGGCAATCGTCACTCCCAGGGGATCAACCACCCTGCTCTGCCCGATGTTTTTATTGCCGCACTCCCCGGCGGCAACAACATAACAGGTCGTGTCCAGCGCGCGTGCAGCAAGCAGCGTAGCCCAGTGTTGCTCTTTTAGCGGCCCCTTAACCCATGCGGCAGGCAATACCAGCACCTCCGCCCCCTGCAGCGCCAGATGCACCGCCAGCTCCGGGAAACGCAGGTCATAGCAGGTCATCAACCCCACCTTAAACCCGTCGATATCAATGAGCGGTGGGACGACATCTCCCGGATCAACGCGTCGCGACTCCTGGATGCTGAACGCATCATAGAGATGAAGCTTGGCGTAGCGCGCAACAATGGCACCGTCACGGATAGCCACCAGCGTATTCATTGCGCGACCCGGCGTTGAGGGAACGTGCACGGTTAAGACGGTGGTCATCGTACTGCCTACGCTCTGGGCGAGCAGCTGTTGTAAAAATTCGCCGTCAAGGGCCTGTGCAGACTTCACGGACAAATCCGGGTCGTTATCATCCCTTGCCAGCAACGCCTCAGGAAGCACCAGCAGCGACGCGCCTTTCTGTCGGGCCTGTATCATCAGGTTAACGCACTGCACTGCGTTAACCCGCCAGTCAGGCGTGACCGCAAACTGCCCTACCGCAACATACATATTTGTCCCCTCATTATAAACAGCGTTAAACTCGCTACTCTTACACATCAAATAGCAGGTATTTAGCGTGTTACAACTCCTTTTAGCTGTTTTTATTGGTGGAGGCACGGGGAGCGTTGCGAGGTGGTTACTGAGTATGCGGTTTAATCCCCTGCACCAGGCGATTCCATTAGGAACGCTGGCCGCCAACCTGATTGGTGCTTTTATTATTGGTATGGGGCTGGCCTGGTTTAACCGGATGACGCACATCGATCCCATGTGGAAAGTCTTGATTACCACCGGCTTCTGCGGCGGTTTGACCACCTTTTCAACCTTTTCCGCGGAAACGGTTTTTCTCTTTCAGGAAGGACGTATCGGCTGGGCGCTGGTGAATATCGCGATCAACATGATCGGATCTTTCGCGATGACGGGGATCGCATTTTGGCTTTTTTCCTCTGTAAGCACGCATTAACTGCCGGAGCGTTAATGTTGGCTTAATTTTTCTCTGTCACTCTGAAGGCAATACTGAACGAGGGTGACAAATGAAACAGAGTCTGATGAGCGCAGGCATGGTGTTGTTGAGCGTACTGATCGTGGCCAGCTTCCTGAAAATTTACCTGCTTGGCTGATTCATAACGAAAAAAACCCGCTCAATGAGCGGGTTTTGAAATTCTTGCTGACGCGTCTGAATTACAGAGCGATTACGTTAGCAGCAGAAGGGCCTTTGGCACCGTTAGTGATTTCGAACTCTACACGCTGACCTTCAGCCAGAGTTTTGAAACCATTAGACTGGATTGCAGAGAAGTGTACGAACACGTCTTTGCTGCCATCTTCAGGAGTAATGAAACCGAATCCTTTGGACTCATTAAACCACTTAACGTTACCTTTAATCTTAGACATCAAAATTACCTTTACATTAAAAAACGACACAAATGCTGTGTCGGTTACCAGTACAACAATTGTGGGACCTTTTGTCCAGCGGATCTTTGACAAAAAGTGACTAAAGTCGCGTTAATTTTCACTGACAGATTTTTATCGCTTACGAATCAACGGCTGCACGTTTTTTCACCACCAGGTAATGTTTTGTCAGTTAAAACTGAAAACGCATCCAGGCGAAGTAAACGTTACCGTTGTTATACGTTCCCGGAATGTAGGTCATCTGGAACGTTGCAGGGCCGTATCCAACAGAGGCCAGAGGCAGCAATACGGGGATCGGAATGTACTTCCAGTTGTCGCGCGCGGTCACCCCGGCGGTATAGCCCAGACCAACGTGGAAGTTCTCATCCGCCAGCGGGCGCCAGGTCTTTTCCCAGCCGTACCCGCCAATCGGTTCCCACTTGTTAAAGGAGTCTTTGAAGGCCATCAGATAGATGCCATGCCAGTTTCCTTTTTCATCCCAGCGCGACTGACCAAAACCCGCTCCCCAGGGACGCTCGTTGTATTTATCCGTTTTCTCTTTGTCGTAAGCAAAGCGCGCATGCCACGTTATTGCCGGGACATAGAGATCATAATGTTCAGGCGCTGACCAGGTCTGCGAAACATTATCCGTAAAAGTAGAGAACCAACCTTTATCCGTCGCGTTGTTCTCTGCCTGTGCAACAGAAGAAAACGTTAACTGGCCAATAATAAACAATAAAATAGAGAAAAAAGTATTACGTACAATCACAATGCAATTACCATTCTTGATATTCGAGGCAAAGTTTAACATAGAATAATTGAACCAAGCCTTAACGGCATCACCGCTACTCTTAAATATCAGGACGCTTTTCGGGAATATTCTTAAAGCGGCGTTCTGCTTAACCCGAATAAACCCACATCATGTACGCCTAATGTCTGTTAACCGTCTCCAGTACTAACAGGCCAGACCACACAAAAGTTTAACATTTTGTTATCATTACATAGACATGTTACGCTGTCTTTGCCGGTCAAGATCCTTATGACATAAATGCCTTAGCCATGGCAAAAACGCTGTTATGCTGTTCGTTAGTCGTCTGTTTATTGATTTTAATCAGCAAGGGCGGGCCATTAATTCGGCACATTTTCATCCTTCTTTTTTTATATTAATTTTTATATCTCAGGGCAGAAAGACACAGGGGAAATCATGCTTACGTTTATCGAACTCCTAATTGGGGTCGTCGTCATTGTGGGTGTAGCTCGCTACATCATTAAAGGATACTCAGCCACGGGCGTTTTATTTGTCGGTGGTCTAACGCTGCTGATAATCAGTGCAGTAATGGGTCATCAGGTTTTACCTGCCAGCGCAGCCAGCACGGGCTACACCGCTACGGATATTGTTGAATATATTAAAATCCTGCTCATGAGCCGCGGTGGCGATCTGGGTATGATGATCATGATGCTGTGCGGTTTTGCAGCCTATATGACCCATATCGGCGCGAACGACATGGTTGTGAAGCTTGCCTCGAAACCCCTGCAGTACATTAACTCGCCGTATCTGTTGATGGTTGCCGCCTATTTCCTCGCCTGCCTGATGTCGCTGGCCGTTTCATCGGCAACCGGGCTTGGCGTACTGTTAATGGCCACGCTGTTCCCGGTGATGGTGAACGTGGGCATCAGCCGTGGGGCAGCGGCGGCAATTTGCGCCTCCCCGGCGGCCATTATTCTCTCCCCGACGTCAGGTGACGTTGTGCTGGCGGCGAAAGCAGCCGAAATGCCGCTTATCGACTTCGCCTTTAAAACCACGCTGCCGATCTCGATTGTCGCCATTGTGGGAATGGGTATCGCGCATTTCTTCTGGCAGCGCTATCTCGATAAGAAAGAGAACATCAGCCATGAAATGATGGATGTAAGCGAAATCACCACCACCGCGCCGGCGTTCTATGCCATTTTGCCGTTCACGCCGATTATCGGCGTGCTCATTTTTGACGGGAAATGGGGCCCGCAGCTGCACATTATTACTATCCTGGTTATCTGTATGCTGTTAGCCGCTGTGCTGGAGTTCGTGCGCGGTTTCAACACCCAAAAAGTCTTCTCCGGCCTTGAGGTCGCGTATCGCGGTATGGCAGATGCGTTTGCTGGCGTGGTGATGCTGTTGGTTGCAGCAGGTGTCTTTGCCCAGGGTCTGAGCACGATCGGCTTTATCCAGAGCCTGATCTCCATCGCCACCTCGTTTGGCTCGGCCAGTATTATCCTGATGCTGGTCCTGGTGGTACTGACCATGCTGGCGGCAATGACCACCGGTTCCGGGAATGCGCCATTTTACGCCTTCGTTGAGATGATCCCTAAGCTGGCTCACTCGTCCGGTATCAACCCGGCTTATCTTTCCATTCCCATGCTCCAGGCCTCAAACCTGGGTCGTACCATCTCGCCTGTCTCAGGCGTGGTGGTGGCGGTTGCCGGGATGGCCAAAATCTCGCCGTTTGAAGTGGTGAAACGCACGTCAGTGCCGGTGCTGGTTGGGCTGATCATCGTCATTATTGCTACCGAAGTGCTGGTTCCCGGCGCCGCCTAAGTGAAATTCCTGATTACCTAAAAGCGCCTGCGGGCGCTTTTTGTGCTTTAATAACCCACAAAAATGAATTGCGCACAACCAATCAGGAAATCACATGTTCAGGAAGGATATCGTTATCCCGTCTGGCGCAGTAGCGCTTGCACTCAGTCTCTTCTCAGCACAGGCCGAACCCCTCAAGGCCACGCAGTACGGCGATTTCGATCGCTATGTGCTGGCTTTATCCTGGCAAACGGGATTTTGTCAAAGCATGGTCGAGCGTAACCGCAATGAACCGGATGAATGTCGTCTGCAAAAAGAGCGCGACAATAAAACCGATTTTCTGACCGTTCACGGGCTATGGCCCGGCCTGCCGAAATCCATTGCCGCACGCGGCGTGGATGAACGTCGATGGATGCGGTTTGGCTGCGCCACGCGCCCTATCCCGAACATGCCGGAAGTGAAGGCCAGCCGCAAATGCGCAGCAGCCGAAACCGGGCTGTCGCTTTCCGGCGCGGCTAAGCTGAACGAGGTCATGCCGGGCGCGGGTGGAAACTCCTGTCTGGAACGTTACGAATATGCCAAACATGGCGTCTGCTTTGGTTTTGATCCCGATGCCTATTTCGGCACCATGGTGAGAATGAATCAGGAAATGAAAAACAGCGCCGTCGGTCATTTCCTTGCGGAAAATTACGGTAAAACCGTCAGCCGGAGTGATTTTGACAACGCCGTTGCCAAAAGCTGGGGCAAGGAAAATATCAAAGCCTTCAAGCTGACCTGCAACGGTAATCCGGCGTATCTGACCGAAATGCAAATTTCACTCAAAGCAGACACCATTAACGCCCCGCTTTCTGCGACATCCTTTGCTCCGCAGCCGCATCCAGGCAACTGCGGAAAACAATTTGTCATTGATAAGGCCGGTTACTGATCGCCCACCACCGGTCGCACCATGTCAAACCGGTGTTCGTCACTGATGCCATAGTAAGCCGTCGGCCCACCCGCACGCAGGATGGGCTGCGCTTTCGCCGTCTGGTATATCCCCTCTTCCAGCAGCGTTTCGGCAATATGGATCCCGACCACTTCTCCCAGCACCAGCCAGGTATCCACCGGCGTACCGTCGGCGCCGGTAAGCTGAATACACTGAGACAGGCGGCACTCAAAGTT
This sequence comes from Enterobacter cloacae complex sp. P42RS, assembly GCF_014930595.1. Classification (NCBI taxonomy): domain Bacteria; kingdom Pseudomonadati; phylum Pseudomonadota; class Gammaproteobacteria; order Enterobacterales; family Enterobacteriaceae; genus Enterobacter; species Enterobacter cloacae complex sp. P42RS. The sequence goes on along the minus strand of NZ_JADBRK010000009.1, from coordinate 47,529 downwards.
GACCGGGCTTTCCGCCACGCGAGGGGCGCTCACCAGCTTGCTTGCCGCAGGCGTTAATCCGGAAAAGGTAAATTCGTCCTGGTCGTGAGGCAGCGTGGCAGAGGTCTGATTCATCGCTTCCGCAAGATCGCGCGTTGCCAGATTCCAGACAAACTCCTTTGTTTCAACAATATTACGCACGCTGTCCTTCCAGCCGTTGCTGGAAAAGCCAATGATCGGCGGGCGATAGTTAAAGCAGTTGAAGAAGCTATACGGCGCAAGGTTGAGCTGACCGGCCTGGTCGCAAGAGGAGATCCAGCCAATCGGACGGGGGCCGACAATGGCGTTCAGCGGGTCATGCGGCAGGCCTGCCCCTGAGACGGTTGGTAGAAGTACATAGCGCTCTCTCGTTGGTAAGGGCTGCTGCGAATGATGTTTCGCGCAACGCCCGGGTTCAGAACATACAGCGTAACGCAATCCGCCAGGAATGAAGATTGAATAAATTTCAGTGAAAATTCATATGGCACATGAATGTGACCTTCATCACTTCAAACTTGCGCGTTCAGCCAGTATCATCGGGAGAGTTAAACCCTCGCTGCCAGACGGCGAGGGTTTTCTTTTGGAATGGTTTCTGCGTTAGACGCAGCATTAACGACATGGAGTAAAAAATGTCCAGACCTACAATCATCATCAACGAGCTCGACGCAGAACGTATCGACAGGCTGCTGGAAAAAGCAGAATTCGCCTCACTTCCGGTGGCCGATGCCCTGAATGAGGAACTCGACCGGGCGCAGATGTGCACGCCTGAGACGATGCCGCATAACGTGGTCACCATGAACAGCCAGGTGAAATTCCGCAACCTGACCACCGGTGAAGAGCTGACCCGCACGCTGGTTTACCCGGCTCAGATGACCGACAGCAGCGCGCAACTTTCGGTTCTTGCGCCGGTGGGGGCCGCACTGCTGGGGCTGCGCACGGGAGATACCATCCACTGGGACTTGCCGGGCGGTGCCTCCACCCATCTGGAAGTGCTGGAGCTGCTCTACCAGCCAGAAGCCGCGGGCGATTACCTGCGTTAATGTCATTCTGAACAAACGCGACCCGCGTTGCACAGAGGATGCGCCTGCATCCTCTTTCCGAACATCTTCACCCGATTGCGTTACATCGCAGGACAGTACCTTGAGCGCCACCGGCGAGTTATCTCACACCACGCCGCCCGGGAACGCATTTACCAGGCCCTTCACTTTTTGCTCAGCGGCCTCAGGCGTTTCCGCGCCGGGCACCAGAATCACCTTCCGGCACTCCTCCTCCCGTTTTTCGAAAATCTTATAGGCACGTTCCGCATCCGCCAGGGGGAGATAATGCGTCACAATCTCTTCCGGCGTCAGCAGCCCTTTTTCGATCAGCGGTAACAGTTCGCCCAGCCAGGCGTGGACGTGCGTCTGGCCCATCTTAAACGTCAGCCCTTTATCGAAGGCATCCCCAAACAGGAAGCCATGAATAAACCCGGCATACACACCGGGTACGCTGACCACCCCGCCGCGCCGGACGGCAGCGATACACTGACGCAGCGCTTTGCCGCTGCTGCCCTCAATTTTAAGGTTGCTGAGGATCGTCTCTGTGGTGCTGCCCTTGGCTTCGAACCCGACGGCATCAATGACGGCATCGACTCCCCGCTGCCCGGCGGTTTGCTCGATTATCTTTTCCGCCGCGTCGTTATCATCATCAAAATTGATGGGGATAGCACCGTAGCGCGCCTCGGCAAACCGCAGCCGATAGGGGTGATGGTCGATAACAAAAATCTGCTCAGCCCCTAACAGCCGTGCGCAGGCAATCGTCAACAACCCCACCGGACCGGCACCGAAAACGGCGACGCTGGAGCCTTTTTCAATCTGCGCATTTTTTGCCGCCTGCCAGGCGGTGGGTAAAATATCAGACAGAAACAGGGCCTTATCATCGGAGAGCAGCTGCGGCACCTTAAACGGTCCGACGTTGCCTTTCGGCACGCGTACATATTCCGCCTGTCCTCCCGGCACGCCGCCGTAGAGATGGCTATAGCCAAACAGCGCTGCCGGCGCGGGAATTTGCTTTTTGTTCAGCGCAGCGCCCTGCCCGGCATTGGACTTCTCACAGGCAGCGTACTGCTGCAGACGGCAAAAGAAGCAGTCACCGCAGGCGATGACAAAGGGGATCACCACGCGATCGCCTTTTTGCAGGTCCTTCACCTCTCGACCGCACTCGACGATCTCGCCCATAAATTCATGTCCAAAAATGTCGCCGTGCTGCACCTTTGGGATCTTTCCACGATAGAGATGCAGGTCGGAGCCGCAAATCGCCGTGGCCGTGACGCGCAGGATGATATCGTCGGGCTGTTCAATGATGGGATCGGGGACATTCTCAACGCGAACATGGTGCGGACCGTGGTACGTGAGTGCTTTCATGCGACCTCCGAAAGGTTTCAGGTAAGTTTATAAAGGGTAGCTACCCCTGAAAGTCTGCCGGGAAATACGCGCCTTTTGAGATTTATCCTGGCGAGAGAGGAAAAGTGCCGAAGCGCTTACAGAAACCATTCATATTTTGTGGTTGAATGTATCTAGCGTTTATAAACAAGGAGAAACGGTTATGTATAAGACAATCATTATGCCGGTTGATGTTTTCGAAATGGAACTGAGCGACAAAGCTGTTCGCCACGCGGAATTCCTCGCGCAGCAGGACGGAATTATTCATCTTTTACACGTTTTACCGGGCTCTGCCAGCCTGAGCCTGCACCGCTTTGCCGCCGACGTGCGTCGCTTTGAGGAGCACTTACAGCACGAAGCCGAAACGCGGCTGCAGACCATGGTCGGGCATTTCAGCATCGCCCCTTCCCGCATCAAAACCCACGTCCGGTTCGGTAGCGTGCGCGATGCCGTCAATGAACTGGCCGCGGAGCTGAATGCTGACGTGGTGGTGATCGGTTCACGTAATCCTTCCATTACCACTCACCTGCTGGGGTCGAACGCCTCCAGCGTGATCCGCCACACCCATATTCCGGTGATGGTGGTCCGGTAAATACCAACAAAAAACCCCGCTTTCGCGGGGTTTTGTTTATCAGTACAGGTGACCAATATTGACGATGGTGCTGACGGTATCGCCGAAGAAGGTCAGGCGGCTGAGCACCACGCCCACCAGCAGGAGCGCAAACACCGCTTTCTGCATCGGCTGGCGCTTCAGCGATAACGCGCCACCCACAACGCAGCACAGCAGGCTGCCCAGATAGAGCGGCGAGCTTAACCAGGCGTGAGCGGTCATTTTCATGATGGTACCGCCGCTGAGCCACATCACCGGCGCGGCAATCAGCAGCGCCATCAGGGCGATAATCCCCTGGCGCAGCGCGGCGTTTGATCCTTTCAGCCCGAGCAGCGGCGTTGCGGCACAGCCCATCACCCAGACCGTCGCAAAGAACAGTATCATGGTGATGCCGTTGGCAATGGCCTGCATCGCCGGTGCCGCGTAGGTCATTCCCTGCACCACCACCAGCAGGATCCCGAACAGGGACGCCAGCAGCGCTGCGCCTTTGTTTCCCTTACTCAGGAAGGCCAGCCCAATCATGGCGCCGTACAGGGTCGCGCCCAGAATTTCGCGGCTCAGCCAGGCATGTTTCAGGTTAATCAACGCGTTGTATGCGTGTTCCGGGTGCGCCAGATGCAGCACCGCGGCAATGGAGGCTACGCCCAGAATCAGCCCGGTAATCAGCCAGTGAAGGCGGGTGCCATGCACTTCACCACGGAGCGTGCGCCAGGTCAGGAGCAGCGTCATCCCGACGGACATCTGGCTCAGCACGGTAAAAATCACCAACGGCAGTTCGTACTTTTCCATTATTTATCCCCCGGCTGTTTTGGCTGACGGGCCAGAATGAAGCGCGTACCCGGATTAAGCTGAGGCATCTTCGGGAAGCCCGGCGGATACTGCACGGCATTGTTCGGCAGCGGATCGGCATCCAGATCGATAATCGACAGGGCACCGACCGGACACGCGTTCACGCAGGCCGGGGCCATACCGATATCCAGACGTTCATAGCACATGCTGCACTTCTCCGCCTTTTGCGTCTCTTCATTGAAGCGCGGCGCGCCGTACGGGCAGTTACGGATGCAGTTTTTACAGCCGATACAGCGTTCAGGGTTATGGACCACCACGCCGTCATCACGTTTGGTGTAGGCTTCCACCGGGCACGCCGCCAGACAGGCCGGGTTTTCACAGTGGTTACAGGCCAGCGAGAAAAACGCACGCTCCTCATGCGGATAAATTTCTTTATCCAGCGGATAGACATAGCGCCAGAAGCGATCCGGCTCAAGCTGGTTAAAGCTCTTGCAGGCCATGGCGCATCCGCGGCAGCCAATACATTTATCACTGTTCACTAAAAATGCGCGTCTCATGCGTCTGCTCCTTCATTCGCGATAAGGGCAATGTCGACAAACTGGCTGTGGATCGCCGCGCCAGGCGCGCCGGTTGCCATCTTGCCCATATCGGCTGGCGTATCTTTCACGACGTTCTGCACGTTGTACTTAAGCTTGTTAAACCAGGACTCATACATCACCAGGAAATCTTCCGGCACGTTGGTGGTGATCTTCGCCCGCAGCTCCACTTCGCCAACGTCGTTAAACACGCGGACTTTCGCCAGCTCGCGAATCCCCTTCTTGTGCGCGGCGGCTGGGTGGATATAGACAAACGGCTCCGGCCAGAAGACCTGCATCCAGTCGAGGTTGACGAACTGAGAGTGAAGGCCGTACTGCAAATGCGGAGTAAACAGATGGAACGGCAGCTTGCCCTCCGCGGCAGGCAGATACTCCGGCAGCGCTTTATGGCCGTTCTTTTCACACAGCTCGGAGAGGAACTCATACTTGCCCGATGGCGTTTTAAACTTGCGGTCGTGCCAGGCCGCCGAGCTGACCATTTTGGCTTTCACCGGCCCATCCAGCAGATCGTCCCAGGAGCGGATACCGAACTGCTTCGCCATGTCCTCATTGAACTCAAGGTCGAGCCATTTTTTCTGGTCAATGTCCTGCGGGAAGGTACAGGAGCCCGGCTCCATTTTGTTGATGGTACGCGAGAGCAGCACGGCAATATCCAAATCGCTCTTGCACTCGTACATCGGTTTAATGGCTGGTTCATTCACCGAAAGCCAGTAATGCCAGTAAGACGACGACAGGTTCCAGTGCTCAAAGGTGGTGGTCACCGGCAGCACAATATCGGCATGCTGCACCGTCTCGTTGAAGAACTGATCGACGCAGACCACCATCTCCAGCTTGCTGAAGGCTTTTTCCATTTTGTTGCGGTCAAAGTCCTGCGCGAACGGGTTCTTGCACGCCACCCACAGCATACGAATGGGCGGATCGTTGGCATCAAGAATGCTCTGCGCGGTCTGGTTCAGGTTCAGCGCGCGGTCGGAATAGTGGCTCTTTTCGCCGCTGTCGCTGACGAACTCCCCTACCGGGCCGCTTTTCCCCACCATGCCAACAGATCCGACCGGTGGCTTCTGCGTCATCGCATGATAGTTGTAGCCCCAGGTCTGCAGATGGCCGTAGCGGGCACCGCCGCCTTCCACACCGATGTTGCCTGTCATGGCAACAAAAGCGTCAATGGCGCGCACGTTCGCCCCACCGTTGACGTGGCGCTGCATCCCATAGCCGATCCAGACGGTGGCAGGTTTTACCGCGGTGAACTCTTCCGCCAGCTGGCGAATCACCTCTGCCGACAGGCCACAGATTTCAGATGCCCACTCCACGGTGATATTGCTGCGCAGATACTGTTCAAATTCCGGGAAGCCGTGCGCGAAGTTGTTCACAAACTCCTGGTCGACGCGGCCAGTATCCAGCAGGTGCCGCGCCATTCCCAGCGCCAATGCGCCGTCCGATCCCGGGCGCACGCGCAGATACAAATCGGCTTTCGCGGCGGTTTGCGAGAACAGCGGATCAATGACCACCACTTTCGCCCCTTTCTCACGCGCCTGATAGATGTACTTCATGGTATGCATGGAGCACCAGGCCGGGTTTGCGCCCCAGATAATGATGTATTTGGCTTTCACCAAATCTTCCGGGTCGTTACACCACATGTCGCCCATGTCGTAGTGTTGGGCATCGATCCCTGCTGGCCAGCATGGCGTACCGGCGAACCGCGTGGTGTAACCGAGAGAAGACATCATCCCCTCCACGGCATAACTCATCACGCCCAGGTTGCCGGAGTATTTCGACAGCGCCAGGCCGAGCATAGACCCGTCTTTCTTTTTAATCTCCAGCATCTTGCTGGCAATGCGCTGCATGGCCTCATCCCAGGAGATGCGACGCCATTTACCGCTGCCGCGCCCATCCTGGATCATCGGGTATTTAATACGGTCCGGGGAGTAGACCCGGCGCGGGTAGGTCAGCCCTTTCACACACGGGGCACCGTGTGTAAACGTGGACTCGCTTGCCCCGTCAACGAAGGTGATGACGTCATCTTTGACCCAGGTTTTTAAGCTGCAGGTGTCGTAGCAGTTACGCGGGCAAGCGTTACGGAAAATTTTGTAGGTTTTTGGGTTAAACGGAATGGGGGGCTGTGCCATGGCACATCGGGATGATAATAGTCCGCCGGGTAATGCGGCAACGGTACCCAGCGCAATCAGTCCTTTTAAAAAGGAGCGCCGGTTTAGCTGCCCTTTATCAATACTCATAATATTACTCTCGTCTTTAATTCATCAAACCAATTAGTCATCTGCAACGCGAGACATTTAATTGCGGTTGTTTTCGCGCAATCCTTTATTTTTGCGATAAATGCGGGGAGCCATAATTCAAGATGCCCCTGCACAAAGCGGGCGAGTGCGTCATGATATTGCGGCGAATGTCTGGCATGCGCGGAGAGTATCACCACCAGCTCCATTTCATAGCTGACGTGATCGTCGGGAACGCTATTTTCCCCGGTTACAAAAAGCCCGATGCTGCGCAGGAATTCGCGTACGCTCAGCGTTGTAGCGCCCATCAGCAGAGGCTCTTCGTCCAGATACACCGAGGCATAAGGCGGCGCCAATAGCGTTGCAGGGCCGACAAACAGGGCGTTGAAATCATACTCAACCTTTAACGCCTCATCCTGCTGCCAGGTTTCACTTTCCGGGAATAAAGGATGTAACGAAGCGCATCGCGATGTCATGTCCGCCGCGTTAAAGAAATCACGAAACATCAATCCCTTTATTTCAAAGGGGGTTAACGTCTCATATATTGAAGAAGTGGATGTATCTTTGTCATTCATATTAAATATAAATATTTACCGCTATAAAAAACGACAAGATATTATCAGCAGGCTTATTATTTTCTTTGATCGAAGCAGGTAATTAACGCATGAAGGGGTTAATAACGAGGATAATTGAGGGTAAAAAAATCTAAAAAAAAGCCACCTCATAAAGAGGTGGCTACTGCAGGTATGTCTTACTTTCTTTTATTATGCGGTTTTGGTGCGGATCAGGTAGTCAAACGCGCTCAGGGACGCTTTTGCACCTTCGCCAGTCGCGATGATGATCTGCTTGTACGGCACGGTGGTGCAGTCGCCCGCGGCAAACACGCCCTTCACGCTGGTTTCACATTTCGCATCGATGATAATCTCGCCCATGCGGTTGCGCTCAATCGCGCCTTCCAGCCAGGTGGTGTTCGGCAGCAGGCCAATTTGTACGAAGATCCCCGAAAGCTGAACGCTATGAACGTCGCCGCTTACGCGGTCACGGTACTCCAGACCGGTCACTTTGCTGCCGTCGCCCTTCACTTCCGTGGTCTGCGCGTTCAGCACGATGTCGACGTTTTTCAGGCTGCGAACTTTATCCTGCAGCACCTGGTCGGCCTTCATTTCTGGCGCGAACTCCAGCAGCGTCACGTGTTCAACAATCCCCGCCAGGTCGATAGCCGCTTCCACGCCGGAGTTACCGCCGCCGATCACCGCCACCCGTTTGCCTTTAAACAGCGGGCCGTCACAGTGCGGGCAATAGGTCACGCCTTTGGTACGGTATTGATCTTCGCCCGGCACATTCATGTTGCGCCATTTTGCCCCGGTGGCAACGATCACGCTGCGAGCTTTCAGCACCGCGCCAGAGGCGGTTTCAATCTGGTGTAAGCCCCCTTCCACCGCCGCCGGAATCAGCTTGCTGGCGCTCTGGCTGTCGATTACATCTACCTCGTAATCGCTGACATGAGCCTTCAGCGCACCGGCCAGCTTCTGACCTTCGGTTTTTGGTACGGAAATGTAGTTTTCAATGTCCACGGTATCCAGCACCTGTCCGCCAAAGCGTTCGCCCATAAGACCGGTACGAATACCTTTACGTGCAGAGTAAACCGCTGCCGCCGCGCCCGCAGGGCCGGAACCGACAATCAGCACATCGTACGCATCGCGTTTGTTCAGTTCTTCCGCCGCGCGTTTTTCCGCGCCGGTATCCACTTTGGCAACGATTTCCGTCAGCGTCATGCGGCCCTGGCCGAACTCCTGACCGTTCAGATACACCGCCGGAACACCCATCACGTTGCGATCGGTGATCTCATTCTGGAACGTACCGCCGTCAATCGCCGTATGCTTGATGCGCGGGTTCAGAACCGACATCAGGTTCAGCGCCTGCACCACGTCCGGGCAGTTGTGGCAGGAGAGCGAATAATAGGTTTCAAACTCAAAATCACCGTCGATATCGCGGATCTGCTCCAGCAGCGCCTGCGCTTCTTTTGACGGATGACCGCCGGTCCACAGCAACGCCAGCACCAGTGAGGTAAATTCATGCCCCAGCGGAGAGCCAGCAAAACGCGGTCCCTTGTCCGAGCCCGGGTTAGTAATCAGGAAAGAGGGTTTACGAACCGCAAGCGAATTGTCTTCTTTGAAGGTCACTTTCGGCGACAGTTCAGCGATCTCTGCCAGCAGCTCTTTGATTTCGGCCGAGTTCGCGCTGTCGTCCAGCGTGGCAATCAACTCAACGGGTTTAGTCAGTTTCTCAAGGTAGGCCTTGAGCTGGGTTTTCATATTGGTGTCGAGCATAGTTCTTCCCTCTCTTAAGACGTCATCATGCAAGCTGCCTTTGCGGGCGGCCTGAATGCAACTTGCATCATGGTGCTGGAATGAAATGGGCGCGGGGGCGCCCATTGATTGCCGGATGGTGAAAACTTAGATTTTACCGACCAGGTCCAGGGATGGAGCCAGGGTCGCTTCGCCTTCTTTCCATTTAGCCGGGCACACTTCACCTGGGTGAGAAGCCACGTACTGAGCCGCTTTCACTTTACGCAGCAGGTCAGAAGCATCACGGCCGATACCTTCAGCGGTAACTTCGATAGCCTGGATAATGCCCTGCGGGTCAACCACGAAGGTTGCACGGTCGGCCAGGCCTTCATCTTCACGCATGTTGTCGAAGTTACGGGTCAGGGCGCCAGTCGGGTCGCCGATCATCGCGTATTTGATTTTTGCGATGGTTTCGGAGCTGCTGTGCCACGCTTTGTGGGTGAAGTGGGTATCGGTAGAGACAGAGTAAACGTCTACGCCCAGCTTCTGCAGTTCGTCGTAATGGTCAGCCACGTCGCCCAGTTCGGTCGGGCAAACGAAGGTGAAGTCAGCCGGATAGAAGAAGAAGACGCTCCAGCGACCTTCGGTATCTTTCTCGGTTACTTCAATGAACTCACCGTTTTTGAACGCCTGGTTTTTGAAAGGTTTAATTTTAGTGTTAATCAAAGACATCTGTACTTCCTCCGTGTTTTCGTTGAGATGTAAGGTAACCAACTTTGCTCATCGGGGCTAATGCGTATGCTTTATCAAATCAATCAGCCAAACCTTACAACGTCAACAAGACAGCAAGGTGAACCTGCTGCGGTACCCCAGAAAGTATAAAGGCCGCCTCAACGGGCGGCCCTGATACCTGAATTCCCCGCAGGTACATTCAGTGCCAGCCGAAGCTGGCGTTGCGTTGCGCTCTACAACCTTATATCAAGGCAATAACAGCCGAATGATTACAACACCCGTCCAGCGTAAGAGCAATGCACCTGAGCGGCAATCCTATCTATGGCTGTGATAGGTTTTAACGAACAAGTGCTGTCATTTATTTCCTTTGGTACCCAGGCAGGGAGAAATAGATAAGAATGATGATTGTTTTCTATATATAAATGAAAACTATTTCAACGAAAGGAATCGCACTTTTAAAGATAAAAGTATCTTAATACTCATTGAAGAGCTATTTCATTAATCTACCTTCGTGATATATTAAGCGAAAATAAATCGTTAATTAAGTAAGTTATTCTCATGGATGATAAATGGTTAACTTACTCCTATAGTTATCAGTTATGTGATAACGCAAACACAACGTACTCAGGATGAAACATGGCAAACCTCTACGATCTAAAAAAATTCGACCTTAACCTGCTGGTCATTTTTGAATGTATCTTTCAACACTTGAGCATCAGCAAGGCAGCAGAAACACTCTACATTACCCCCTCGGCGGTCAGTCAATCGCTCCAGCGACTGCGTAGCCAGCTCAACGACCCGCTGTTTATTCGTTCCGGTAAGGGGATCACGCCAACCACGGTGGGCATCAATCTCCACCATCATCTTGAGCAAAATCTTAATCAGCTGGAGCAGACGATAAACATCATGCATGGCTCCGCACTGGAGAAGAATTTTATCCTCTATTGCCCACAGATCCTGACCACTGAAAATCTACTGGATCCGCTTAAGCTATTGATGAGAGAGCATAATTACCAGATAGAGCTTCATGATATGCTGCTTACTGCTGATTCCGCTGAAGACCTACTGGCCTACCGTAAAGCAGATCTCATCTTCTCCATGGCGCCGGTGAACAACCGTTCAATGATTTGTATGCCTTATGCTTCCTATTCAATGATTATGGTATGCAGCCAGGATCATCCGCGTATGAAGGATGTTGTCACGATGGAGGAACTTAACGAAGAGAAGTTTACTGTTTTCATGAGCGACGAACCCGGCGTAAAGAGCTATCAATCGATGGTTGAAAAAGTGCATGCTGACAAGAAAATCGGTTTTCGTTGTGACTCCGTATTCACTATTATGGCCATGATCAGTGCCTCGCATTTGGTCGGATACGTCCCAGAGATATTTTATGAAAAATACAAACAGGTTCTGAGACTCAAGAAATTAGATGCACCGTTTATGCTTCCTCCGCTGGACGTTTTCATGATCTATAACCGTTCAGCCTTGAACAGTTCAATTTTCTCATCTTTTATCGGCAAGGTCTCAGAAAATTAAATGACGATGGCTGCGTTTACCGCAGCCATTTACTTTACTGCAATACATAACCCACATTTATAATTAAGAAAAACATTTCTCTTTTTCATTTACCTCCCCCTGTTTTTACCTAATATTACTCTCTCTTGATTATTGACACCCATCCGGTAGTTATTTGCAGGGAGGCGTTTACCTTGTCAATGTATAAGTATCCACTAAACCAAAATGTCCTTGAGGCCGCGGTAGACCGCATCGCATGGACGCTTGAGAATCTCCCGATGGTTTGTGTTTCATTTTCAGGCGGAAAAGATTCGACCATCATGCTGCATTTGACGGCTCAACAAGCCCGAAAAATGGGCAAAAAAATTCATCTGCTCTTTATAGACTGGGAAGCGCAGTTCACTTACACCATTGAGCATGTAAATAGAATGCTCCAGCAGTATGGCGATGTGATTGCAAAATACTGGTGGGTCGCTCTGCCACTCACGACGCAAAACGCCCTGTCGCAATACCAGCCCGAATGGCAATGCTGGGAGCCGGGCAAACCGTGGGTTCGCCAGCCGCCCGAAGAGGCGATAACCGCCCCTGATTACTTCGATTTCTACCAGCCGGGCATGACGTTTGAAGCCTTTGTCCGTGCTTTTTCTGACTGGTTTGCACAGCATCGCCCTGCCGCAATGCTGGTGGGCATACGCGCCGATGAATCCTACAACCGCTTTTTAACCATCGCCAACGCCCGCAAGCAGCGTTTCGCCGATGATAAACCCTGGACAACCATCGCCCCGGGCGGGCACGCTTGGTACATCTACCCGCTTTACGACTGGAAAACCGCGGATATCTGGACGTGGTTCGCCAAAACGGGAGAATGCTATAACCCGCTGTACAATCTCATGTTTCAGGCTGGGGTCCCGCCACGCTATATGCGCATCTGCGAGCCCTTTGGCCCAGAACAACGCCAGGGTTTGTGGTTGTATCACGTTGTCGAGCCTGAACGCTGGGCCGTTATGTGTGAACGCGTCAGCGGTGCGAGCAGCGGCGGAATTTACGCCGGGCACGATAACCATTTCTACGGCCACAGGAAGATCCTGAAACCCGACCACCTGAGCTGGTACGCGTATGCCATGCTGCTGCTCGACAGCATGCCGCAAACGACGGCAGAGCATTACCGCAACAAAATCGCGGTGTATTTGCACTGGTATCAAAAGCGGGGCATGGACGATATTCCCGATACCCAGGAAGGGGACATTGGCTCAAAAGATATCCCCTCCTGGCGCCGAATTTGTAAGGTTTTACTCAATAACGATTACTGGTGCCGGGCGCTCTCTTTCAGCCCTAACAAACCCAAACACTATCAACGCTACAGCGAAAGAGTGAAGGCAAAACGCAAGGAGTGGGGAATTTTATGCGACAAAGAATAATCTCAGAGATCGAAACGTACCTTCAGTCCCTTCCTGAAGAGGATCGCATTAACGCCATCAATGCGTTTCGCCAGGTCATACATCAGCACAGCCCTTTTCGCGAGCAGCCTGTCGATTGCGTGCTCTGGGTTAAACAGGATCGTCTTACGGCCAATGATTACAATCCCAATAACGTTGCCCCGCCGGAAAAGCGGCTACTCACGAAGTCGCTGGAACTGGATGGATTCACTCAACCTATCGTTGTGACTGAAAATACCCCTCAGCACTACGAAATCGTGGACGGCTTTCATCGTCATGAAATCGGCAGCACGCGGGCAGCGCTAAAGCGACAGCTGAAAGGGTATCTCCCCGTCACCTGCCTGCGCCGCGAGCGCCAGGATAAACACGATCGAATGGCCGCAACCATTCGCCACAACCGGGCGCGTGGACGACACCAGATCAACGCGATGGCAGAAATCGTCCGTGAACTGGCGCAGCTTGGCTGGAACGAGCAAAAAATTGGCAAAGAGCTCGGTATGGACAGCGATGAGGTGTTGCGCCTCAAGCAAATCAACGGCCTGCTGGAACTGTTCGCAGACCGTCGTTATTCAGAAGCCTGGACGGTGAAATAATCAGAGCGCATTCAGGCGTTCGGCCGCCAACAGCAGTGTCGATTCTTGCTTCGCAAAACAGAGACGGATCAGTTTATGCGGGAAGGGATCGGCACAGAAGACCGACAGCGGTATGGCGGCCACGCCTGCCTCTTTGGTCAGCCACTGGCAGAAACTGACGTCATCCAGATCGGAGATTGCGCTGTAGTCGGCCAGCAGAAAATACGTTCCTTCGCACGGTAAAATCTCCAGACGGCTTTCGCTGAGCGCATTCACAAACAGATCCCGGCGCGCGCGGTAAAAGTCCGGCAGCTCGCGGTAGTGCTCCGGCTCGGCGCGCAGCATATCCGCCAGCGCCAGCTGGGCGGGCGTGTTCACCGCAAAGGTCAGATACTGGTGCACTTTACGCAGCTCGGCGCTGATGGCGGCCGGTGCCACGCAGTAGCCCACTTTCCAGCCGGTCATATGATAGGTCTTGCCGAACGACGAGACGGCGGCGGCGCGCTCGCGCAGCTGTGGATGGGCCAGCACGCTGGCGTGTCCTTCTTCTGCAAAACAGATGTGCTCGTACACTTCATCGCTCAGCACGTAGATCTCACGTTCTGCAATCGCCTGCCACAGCGCCGCGAAATCGGCTTTCTGCCACACCGTTGCGGATGGATTGTGCGGCGTATTCAGGATCACCAGGCGGGTTTTATCACTCAGCAGCGCGGCGAACGCCTGCCAGTCCGGGCGGAAATGCGGCGGCTGGAGGGCCACACGCTTCACCACGCCACCGGAGAGTTCAACCGCAGGCGCATAGCTGTCGTAGCTTGGGTCAAAGCAGATGACTTCATCCCCCGCGCGAACCAGCGCGGTGATGGCAGCATACAGCGCTTCGGTCGCTCCTGCCGTCACCGTGATATCGCTGTTCGCATCGGGGTGATAGCCATACAGCGCCGCCGTTTTGTCGGCAATGGCTTCCCGCAGCGCCTGCACGCCGGTCATCGGCGCATACTGATTCGCACCCTGCGCCACGTGGTGCGCCAGACGTTCCTGCAAATATTTCGGACCATCGAAATCGGGGAACCCCTGTGAGAGGTTAATGGCATTGTGCTGCTGCGCCAGGGCGCTCATCTGCGTAAAGATAGTGGTGCCGAGATTCGGAAGTTTACTCTGCGGAATCAATGCGTTATTGCTCATTGTGCTGTGCCTGCTTGTAATACTTATGTTGCTGACACTATAACACGATGTTAGTCTTTGGCAATCAAGACGCTTAGACGTCTAAACCATATGAATATTCCTGGCCGCGAGGGTAAAAGGAAATGACAGACAACCTGCAACTTACACATCTGGTCGACGCCTGCCGCTGGATTGGTGCCAAAGGCTGGGCTCCCGCCACCGGCGGTAACATGTCGGTGCGTCAGGATGAACATCTGTGCTGGCTCAGCGAATCCGGTAAAGACAAAGGCAGCCTGACGACGGAGGATTTTCTGCAGGTCGAGATCGCCACCAACCGCGCGCCGTCCGGTCGAAAACCGTCGGCGGAGACCGGGCTACACACCCTTATCTATCGCCTGTTCCCGGAGGCTAACGCTGTCCTGCACGTTCATTCCGTTAACGCCACGGTGCTGTCGCGTCTGGTCAAAGAAGCCGAACTGAATATCAGCGGCTTCGAGATGCAGAAATCTCTTACCGGGCAGACTACCCATCTGGATACCGTCGCCATCCCGGTATTTGATAACGACCAGGACATCGACGCCCTCGCCTCGCGCATCGCCCATTACGCGCAGGAACGGCCGCTTAATTATGGTTTTCTTCTGCGCGGTCATGGCTTAACCTGCTGGGGACGCGACGTGGCCGAAGCCCGCCGTCATCTGGAAGGACTGGAATTCCTGTTTGAATGTGAAATGCGTTTACGACAACTGGAGAGAGTATGATTCGCGCAATTGTGACGGATATTGAAGGCACCACCAGCGATATTCGTTTTGTCCATGATGTTTTGTTCCCCTACGCGCGCGAGCGGCTGGCGGCCTTCGTGACCGCGCAGCAGTACGCCGAGCCGGTCACATCCATTCTGGACAACCTGCGTGATGAAATCGGTAACCCGCACGCCAGCGTCAGCGAGCTTATCGACGCCCTGTTTGCCTTTATGGATGAAGACCGCAAGTCCACTGCGCTCAAAGCGCTGCAGGGGCTCATCTGGCACGACGGCTACGACAACGGCGACTTTACCGGTCACCTCTACCCGGACGTACTGCCTGCGCTGGAAAAATGGAAAGCGCAAGGGATTGATCTCTATGTTTATTCCTCGGGCTCTGTCGCCGCGCAGAAACTGTTATTTGGCTACAGCGATGAAGGTGATATTACTCATCTGTTCAGCGGCTATTTTGATACCCACATCGGCGCCAAGCGCGAGGTTCAGTCTTATCAGAACATCGCGGCGCAAACGGGCATCGCCCCGTCGCAGATCCTGTTCCTCTCCGATATCCATCAGGAGCTGGACGCGGCTGAACAGGCAGGTTTTCGCACCCTGCAGCTGATTCGCGGTGATGATGACGGCGCAAGCCATCACCATCAGGTCCACCAGTTTGACGAGATAAATCCGGAGCAGATCCCTTCATGAGCGCATTGACCATTTATTCCGATAAAGACGCCAGTAAGCATCAGTGGCACAGCACCGACGCCGCCGAGATCGCTCAACAGCTCAACGCTAAAGGCGTGCGCTTTGAGCGCTGGGCGGCAGACCGTGATTTAGGGCAGGATCCTGCGCCCGAAGCCGTGATCGAAGCGTATCAACATGCGATCGACAAGCTGGTGGCAGAGAAAGGCTATCAGAGCTGGGACGTGATCAGCCTGCGCGCCGACAATCCGCAGAAAGAGGCGCTGCGCGCGAAGTTCCTCAACGAACACACCCACGGCGAGGACGAAGTACGCTTTTTCGTGGAAGGCGCGGGCTTGTTCTGCCTGCACATTGGCGATGAGGTGTATCAGGTGCTCTGCGAGAAAAACGACCTGATCTCCGTACCCGCAGGCACACCGCACTGGTTTGATATGGGCTCAGAGCCGAACTTTACCGCCATTCGTATTTTCGACAATCCGGAAGGCTGGGTTGCCCAGTTTACGGGCGATGCAATCGCGGATGCGTATCCACGCCTGGCCTGATCTTTTCTCCCTCTCCCTGTGGGAGAGGGGCGGGGTGAGGGCACCAGCGCGCACTAAGCGTTAAGCCCTTTCACATACTCCACCAGCTGATCCAGCACTATCCCCCACCCTTCGTGGAAGCCCATCTGTTCATGCTGCTCGCGGATTTCCTTCGTCGGATGGCGCGCTATCGCCGTATAGCGGGTTTTCCCCTCCCCGACGTCTTCCAGCAACAAAATTGCCGTCATAAACGGCTTCTCGGCCGGTTTCCAGCCTTCGGTATAGCCGTCGGTAAACACCAGCTTTTTCCCCGGGTCGATTTCCAGGAAGACACCCCGGTTATCCATCCGCTGCCCGTCCACCTCAAACACGGTGTTGAACCGCCCGCCCACGCGCAGGTCGAGGTCGCATTCGGTCACCTTGTGCGGAGCAGGAATGAAGAAGTTTTTGATGTGCTCGGGCGTGGTCCAGCAGAGCCAGAGCAGGTCGCGCGGTGCGTCCACCACGCGCTCCAGTTTTAAGTCTGTTTCAGGATCGAGCGTCACGATGTTGTCCTCTCAGGGAACCCCCTTAAAGGATAGCCGGACTCAGCCAAATTTCCCTTCCGCCACCTCATCCGGCGTGACCACACCCGTATCCAGCACCCAGCCGCTAATCAGCGAGGCAGGCGTGACGTCGAATGCCGGGTTATAGACCACCGCGTTTTCCGGCGCCCACTGCACCGCGCCAAAGCTTCCTGCGACGCCCGTCACCTCACTGGCGGCGCGCTGCTCGATGGGGATCGCATCCCCGTTCGGGCAGGCCGGGTCGAGCGTCGTTTGTGGGGCGGCGACGTAAAATGGAATACCGTGGAATTTCGCCAGCACCGCCAGCGAATAAGTGCCGATCTTGTTCGCCACATCACCGTTAGCGGCGATGCGATCGGCCCCCACCCACACGGCGTCCACCTGCCCTTTCGCCATCAGGCTGGCGGCCATGGAATCGGTAATCAGCTGATACGGCACGCCCAGCTCGCCAAGCTCCCACGCGGTCAATCTACCGCCCTGCAGCAGCGGGCGAGTCTCATCCACCCAGACGTTGCTGACGTTGCCTTCCTGATGCGCCCGTGCAATCACGCCCAGCGCCGTACCGACGCCCGCGGTTGCCAGCCCGCCGGTGTTGCAGTGGGTCAGCAGACGGCTGCCGGGCTTCACCAGCGCGCTGCCCGCTTTTGCAATCGCGTCGCAAAGCCGTTTGTCTTCGTCAATCAGGCGCAGCGCCTCCGCCACCAGCGCCGGAACGAAATCCTCTTCCCGCAGCGCAAACTTCATGCGGTCGAGGTTGTTCATCAGATTTACCGCCGTCGGGCGAGATGCGCGAAGCGTATCCAGCGCCACCGCCAGCTCATCGCGGCTTTTGCCGTTTTCCGCCAGCAGCGCCAGCAGCAGGCTTGCAGAGAGACCAATCAACGGCGCGCCACGCACGCGCAGAGCGTGGATATGCCCAACCAGCGCCTCCACCGTTGAGGCATCCAGCCAGCGTTTCTCCTGCGGAAGCGCCTGCTGGTCGAGAATAAAGAGCTGGTTATCCGCCACCCGCAGGCTGGTCGTCTGTAATGTCTGCATGTCGTTAATTCCCTGTTGCGTTGTTGTAGCACATTGTGTCAGGATGAAATCCAGATGTATAGACGTCTACATGTCTTAATTAGTTAACTCGTGAGGAGCAGGCCATGTCGCAATACCGTACCTTTACCGCTCAGGACGCCGTGGAGTATGCCAGGCAGTTTGGTGGGCTTGACGATCCGTCATCGCTGGTAGAGGCGCAGGAAGTGGGCGACGGCAACCTCAATCTGGTTTTTAAAATTTACGACAGCGCGGGCGTCAGCCGCATCATCGTCAAACAGGCGCTGCCCTACGTGCGCTGCGTCGGCGAGTCCTGGCCGCTGACGCTGGATCGCGCCCGCCTCGAGGCGCAAACCCTGGTCGAGCATTACCAGCACAGCCCGCAGCACACCGTAAAAATCCACCACTATGACCCCGAACTGGCGGTGATGGTAATGGAAGATCTCTCCAGCCATCGCATCTGGCGCGGCGAGCTGATCAAAAACATTTACTACCCGCAGGCGGCGCGCCAGCTGGGCGAATACCTCGCGCACGCGCTGTTTCACACCAGCGATTTCTACCTGCACCCGCACGCGAAAAAAGCGCAGGTGGCGAAATTCATCAACCCGGAGATGTGCGAGATCACCGAAGATCTGTTCTTCAACGATCCGTACCAGGTTCATGAGCGCAATAACTACCCTGCCGAGCTGGAAAATGACGTCGCCGCCCTGCGCGACGACGCCCCGCTAAAAATTGCCGTGGCCTCCCTGAAGCACCGCTTCTTCTCGCATGCCGAAGCGCTGCTGCACGGGGATATTCACAGCGGCTCGATTTTTGTGGCCGACGGCAGCCTGAAGGCCATCGACGCCGAGTTCGGCTATTTCGGGCCGATTGGCTTTGACGTCGGCACCGCCATCGGCAACCTGCTGCTCAACTTCTGCGGCCTGCCGGGGCATCTGGGCATTCGCGATGCCGCCGCCGCGCGCGAGCAGCGCCTGACTGATATTCAGGAGCTGTGGAACACCTTTGCGGAACGCTTCCAGGCACTGGCACACGAGAAAACGCGCGACACCGCGCTCAGCGCGCCGGGCTATGCCTCCGCGTTCCTGAAAAAGGTCTGGCATGACTCCATCGGCTTCTGCGGCACCGAACTCATTCGCCGCAGCGTCGGGCTTTCCCACGTCGCGGATATCGACACCATCCAGGACGAGGCCATGCGCCACGAATGCCTGCGCCACGCGATAACGCTTGGTAAAGCGCTGATTGTCATTGCCGAGCGCATCGACAGCGCGGAAGATCTGGTGGCGCGGGTGCGGCAATACAGTTGATTTTCTCCCTCTCCCTGTCGGAGAGGGCATCAAACCGCACTTACCCCAGATACTCAATCACCGACAGCCCGCCGTTATAGTCCGTGCTGTAGATAATTCCCTGCGCATCCACAAACACATCACAGGACTGGATCACCTGCGGGCGATTCGGCCGCGTGTCCATCATCCTCTCCGGTGCCGCAGGCACCAGCGCACCGGTTTCCACTGGGCGATACGGATTGGAGATGTCATACGCGCGCACGCCCGCGTTCTGATACGTCGCGAAAATCAGCGTCGAGCTGACGAAGCTTCCGGGACGGTTCTCGTACAGGTTGTGCGGGCCGAAATGCGCCCCTTTTGCCACGTAGTCGGTTTCATTCGGCTGCGGGAAGGTCGAGATGCTCACCGGGTTCGACGGCTCGCGGATATCAAACAGCCAGATCAGCTTCTCGCCGTCCTGCTGGTTATCGAGCACCGCTTCGTCCAGCACCACCAGCAGATCCCGGTCCGGCAGCGGCAGCGCGGTGTGCGTCCCGCCGCCAAACGGCGGGCTCCAGTTGCGGTGGCTGATCAGCGTCGGCTGACTGCGGTCCTTCACGTCCAGCAGCGTTAAGCCGCCGTCGCGCCAGCTGCCGTACGCCGTATCGCCGGCAATAATCGCGTGGTGGAGCGCGTAGCGTTTCCCTTCCGGCCAGTTCGGCTGTTCGCCTTCGGCCTGGTTCATGCCCGGCAGCCACCAGCGCCCCGCCACCTCGGGCTTGCGCGGGTCCGCCAGGTCGATCGTCAGAAAGATGTAGTCGGTAAAACCGTCGATCAGCGCTGACACGTACGCCCAGCGGCCACCGACGTACCAGATGCGGTGAATGCCGATGCCGCTCAGCGAGAGAAAGCTGATTTCGCGCGGCGCGTCCGGCGTGGAGATATCAAAAACGCGAAGCCCGGCGCTCCAGCCCCTGTCCTGCACGTCGCTGACGGTCTCTCCTACCTGACGGGTGTAGTAGACCTTCTCGTCGGCGAAGCGGGCATCGGCAAACAGATCCCGGGCGTTGATCACCAGCAGCAGGTCGTCATGCGCCTGGAGGTGCACGTTCCAGGTGCCCGGCGGCGCAGGAAAATAGCCCGCGGGTTTCGGGTTTTTCGGGTCGCGCACGTCTACTATCGAAAAGCCCTGCGACACCATATGGCCGATATAGGCGAAACCGCGGTGCACCATCAGCTGCACGCCGTCCGGGCGACCGCCCTGATCGCTATGGCCGATCAGCCGCATATTGCGGCTGTATTCTGGCGTAGGGAGGATACTCATTTATTTTTCGCTTCCAGCGTCGCAAACCACGGCGCAATGAAATCTTCCGTCTGGCCCCAGCCCGGAATGATTTTGCCCAGCGACGCTACGTTCACCGCCCCCGGCTGCGCGGTCAGCAGCGCCTGCGGGATCGCAGCGGCTTTGAAGTCGTAGGTGGCAGGCGTGGCTTCTCCGGCAATCTTGTTGGCGACCAGACGCACGTTGGTCGCCCCAATTAGCTTCGGATCCACCGCCACGCTCACCTTCCACGGGCTGCCCGGCTCGCGCATCAGCTGCAGATCCTGGTTGGAGATGTCGATGCTGTAGAGCTTGATCTCGGTGCGGCCGTTCTCTTTCAGCGCTTTATACGCCCCCTGGCTGAAGGCGTCCCAGGTCCCCCAGATGGCATCGATTTTGCCTTTCGGGTATTTTGCCAGGATCGCGCCCACCTTGTTGGCGGTGTCGCCCTGCACGTCAGAAGAGACCGCGCCGATGGACTCCAGCTCTTTAATCTCCGGGTACTGCTTTTGCAATTCTTTATAGGCTGCCTGACGGCGCTCCATCGGCGGGAAGCCCGCCACCCACAGCTTGACGATGTTGGCCTTGCCGTTGAAATCTTTCGCCAGTTGGCCGAAGGAGAGATTCGTCAGGGAGGCGTCGTCCTGCTGGGTGACGGTCACGCCCGGGATCTCGCCGTTTACGGCGGTATCAAACACCGAAACTTTGATCCCGGCGTCCACCGCTTTCTTCACCAGCGCGGTGGAGTACGGATCGCGGCCCTGAGACAGGATAATCCCGTCGTACTTCTGGCTGATGGCCTGGTTCACGAAGTCCTGGAATTTGGCGTCGTCCCCGTTGCTTAAAAAGGTGCTGACCTTAAAGCCGAGCTTTTTCCCTTCCTGAATGGCCCCGGCAACAAACTGCGTGGTGTTGTCGTCCGAGCCGAGGTTACGGATCACCGCGATGCGGATCGGTCCGTCGTGGTTCGCAATGGCGGCCGGAACCGGCGCGGGCGTGGCCGCGAATCCCGGCAGAGAAGTGAGTAACCCCAGTGCCACCAAAGAGAGCGCAATCTTTTTCATTTTTTATCCCGTTGTGTTGTCAGCGTTTTTGTATGTAGGTAATCGCCAGTGCCACTGCGAGCACCAGCCCTTTTATTATGTCCATGGCGTAATACGGCACGGAGAGCATCACCAGCCCGTTCGACAGCACGCCGAGGATCACCGCCCCCAACAGCGTGCCCAGCGCGTTCGGCTTGCCGGACCCGGCCAGCGAGAAGCCAATCCACGCCGCGGCCACCGCATCCATCAGATAACCGCCGCCCGCATTGACCTGCGACGACCCGATGCGGGAGGCCAGCAGAATGCCGCCCAGCCCCGCCAGCAGAGAGGCAATCACGTAGGCCGCCACCTTGTAGCGCGTGGTGCGAATGCCCGAGAGGCGCGCCGCTTCCGGGTTGCCGCCAATGGCATACATCCGGCGTCCGTGAGTGGTCAGCGACAGCCCCAGCTGCGCCAGAAGGGTCACCGCCAGCATGATGATGACGATGGTCGGCACCTGCCCCAGCAGGCTAAATGCCGCCGGAATGGTCCCTTCCGCCATGTCGCCGCTCGGCAGCACCATGTTCTCGGTAATCGACCCGCCGTAGCTGTAGGTCATCGCCACGCCCTGGATGACAAACAGGCTGGCGAGCGTCGCGAGCATGTCCGGAATACGCAGGATGACGATCAGGAAAGCGTTAAACAGGCCGACCAGCGTGCAGAGCGCGAGAGTGATTACAATCGACTCGGTGGTGCCGAAGCCGTGCCAGACGAAAAGCGAAATGACCAACGCGTTCGCCAGCGACGCCGTGGAGCCCACGGAGAGATCGAACCCGCCGACGGTCAATGAAATCGACACGCCAACGGCAATCACCGTCACGATGGCAATCGAGCGCAGAATATTGATGATGTTGTTCGGGTCGAGGAAGCTGTCCGACGCCAGGCCAAAGACGGCCACCAGCGCGACGACGGTCAGCAGCATGCCCCATTTATAGAGAAAATCGAAAAGTTGCTGACGGCCAGACGCCGCCGCGGTCACTGAAAGGGCCTTGCTCACGACGCCGTTCCTCCGGTTGAATAATAAAGTAGTGTCTCTTCACGGGCCTCGGCCCCGGCGATTTCCGCCACGATGCGCCCGTCCCACAGGACGCAGATGCGGTCGCACAGTCCCACCAGCTCGGCAAACTCGCCCGAGGCGTAAATGACCCCTTTGCCCTCGCGCGCCAGGCCGTCGATCAGCTGGAACAGATCGGTTTTCGCCTTCACGTCCACGCCTTTGGTTGGTTCGTCGAATATCAGCACGCTGGCGTCATTGCGCAGCCATTTACCGATGGCGACCTTCTGCTGGTTACCGCCGGAGAGACGTCGCAAAACCTGTCCGGGACCGCGGGCGCGAACGCCAACGCGGGCGATCACCTCCTCCGCCCAGCGCCACGCCTGGCGATGGCCGAACAGGCTCCAGCGCGAGAAGCTGTTATCGGCGCACACGGCAAGGTTCATGCTCACCGGCTCGTCGATAAAAATGCCCTCTTTGCGCCGCTCCTCCGGCACCAGCGCCAGGCCGCGCAGCACCGAGTCTGCCGGATCGCGCGGCTGCCAGGATTGATGATTCAGCTCACCGCGCGCCACGCGGCTTTTGCTGGCGCCAAACAGCGCCTTGCAGAGTTCGGTTTTCCCCGCGCCCGCCAGCCCGGCAATCCCGAGGATTTCGCCTTTGCGCAGGTGCAGGGAGATATCTTTCAGCAGCGCGTCGTCGTGCAGCCCTTCCACCCGCAGCAGCGTCTCTTCGCCGTGCGGCGGCCGCGCGGGCGGATAGATATCGCTCAGCACGTGGCCGAGCATCTTCTCGACGATCGCTTCGCCGCTAAGATCGGCCATCGGGCCGGACTCAATCAGCTTGCCGTCGCGCAGCACCGTCAGGGTGTCGCAGATGGCCTTCAGCTCGTGAATACGGTGGGAGATAAACACCACGCCGATGCCCTGCTGTTGCAGACGTCTTACCACCGCAAACAGACGCTCGCTCTCGTGCGCGTCCAGCGGCGCGGTGGGCTCGTCAAGAATCAAAAAGCGGCAGTGGTGGGACAAAGCGCGTGCCAGCAAAATCTGCTGCTTTTCGGCCAGCGAACAGCCGTCGATGGAGCGGCGAACGTCCAGCGTAACGTCGAGCTGCGCCAGCGCCTGCCGCGCCTGCTGACGAACGGTGCGCCAGCGGTAGCGGTGCCCCGGCTGCGCCAGCTGGTCGAGCATGATGTTCTCCGCAATGCTTAACCCCGGGATCAGCGCCACGTCCACCTCCTGCTGCACAAGGTGGATGCCCAGCCGTTTGGCGTCCAGCGGCTCGCGAATGTTTACCGGCTGGTTGTTAATGGAGATTTCACCTTCATAGTGGTCGTGCGTCCCACACAGCACCGCCATCAGCGTTGATTTCCCCGCACCGTTGGCGCCAGTCAGCGCATGCACCGACCCGCCGTTCAGCGTGAAGTCCACGCGCGTCAGCGCCTGAAAGCCGGAAAAGGCCAGGCTGATACCGCGCATCTCAAGGCGACTGGAAACCATCCGCGTAAATCCTTCATAACTCTTCTGATTTATCGAATTTTTCACAGCTCCGGTTGACTGACAACGACGGAAAAGGCATAAGATAAAGCGAAATATTATTAGCCATCCGGATGTCCAGACATAACATCGGGTTAGCGCTTGCGAAAAAAAGGACAACACCATGAGCAACACCGAAATCCGCGTCGTGCCCGGCCCAGCGAACTACTTCTCCCATTCCGGAAGCCTTGCGCATCTGAATGAGTTCTTTACCCCGGAACAGCTTTCCCGCGCGGTGTGGATCTACGGCGAGCGCGCAATAGAAGGCGCGCGCCCTTATCTGCCGCAGAGTTTTAACGCGCCGGGGGCGAAGCATCTGCTGTTTAAGGGCCACTGCAGCGAGCGCGACGTCACCCGTCTGGTGAACGAATCCGGCAGCGATGCCAGCGTGGTGATTGGCGTCGGCGGCGGCGCGGTGATGGATACCGTCAAGGCCGTGGCGCGCCGCTTAGGCGTTCCGTTCGTGGGCATTCCCACCATCGCCGCCACCTGCGCGGCGTGGACCCCGCTCTCCGTCTGGTACAACGACGCCGGTCAGGCGCTGCATTTTGAGATCTTCGATGACGCCAACTTCCTGGTGCTGGTGGAGCCACAAATCATTCTTAACGCCCCGGCGGAGTATCTGCTGGCGGGCATCGGCGATACGCTGGCGAAGTGGTACGAAGCGGTGGTGCTGGCACCTGAGCCGGAAACCCTGCCGCTGACCGTGCGGCTGGGCATTAACGGCGCGCTGGCGATCCGCGACGTGCTGCTGGAACACAGTGAGGAAGCGCTGGCCGACCAGCAGCGCGGCGAACAGACCCAGGCGTTCCGGGACGTGGTGGATGCGATTATCGCCGGTGGCGGGATGGTCGGCGGCCTGGGCGAACGCTATACGCGCGTGGCGGCGGCACATGCGGTGCACAACGGCTTAACCGTGCTGCCGCAGACGGAAAAATACCTGCACGGCACCAAGGTGGCCTACGGCATTCTGGTGCAGAGCGCCCTCCTCGGCCAGGACGACGTGCTGGCGCAGCTGGTGGCGGCATACCGGCGCTTTAACCTGCCAACCACGCTTCGCGAGCTGGACGTCGACATCAATAACCGCGACGATCTCGACAAGGTCATCGCCCACACGCTGCGCCCGGTGGAGTCGATTCACTATCTGCCGGTGACGTTAACGCCTGAGGCTCTGCGCGCCGCGTTTGAGAAAGTAGAATCCTTCCGCCGTTAATTGCGCCGACGGGCTATACCTAATGATGGTTCTCACCACTCTCGTAACGAGGTCATCATGCAGATCGATTTAACAGGTAAAAAGGCGCTGGTTACCGGCGCCAGCCGGGGGCTGGGTCGTGCGATTGCCCTGTCGCTGGCGCGCGCCGGTGCCGATGTGGTCATCACCTATGAAAAATCCGCCGATAAAGCCCAGTCGGTCGCCGATGAAATTAAGGCGCTGGGGCGGTACGGCGAGGCCATTCAGGCGGACAGCGCCAGCGCGCAGGCGATTCAGGATGCCGTCACCCATGCAGCACGTTCCCTTGGCGGGCTGGACATTCTGGTCAACAACGCGGGTATCGCGCGCGGCGGCCCGCTGGAGTCCATGACCCTGGCGGACATTGACGCGCTCATCAACGTCAACATTCGCGGCGTGGTGATCGCCATTCAGGAAGCGCTGGTGCACATGTCCGACGGCGGGCGCATTATCAACATCGGCAGCTGTCTGGCCAACCGCGTGGCGATGCCGGGTATTGCCGTTTACTCGATGACAAAGTCTGCCCTTAACTCCCTCACCCGCGGCCTGGCGCGCGATCTGGGCCCGCGCGGTATTACCGTTAACCTTGTCCACCCCGGCCCCACCAACAGCGATATGAACCCGGAAGACGGCGAACAGGCGGAAGCCCAGCGCCAGATGATCGCGGTCGGTCACTACGGCCAGCCGGAAGACATCGCGGCGGCGGTCACCTTCCTTGCCAGCCCGGCCGCCGGGCAGATCTCCGGCACAGGGCTGGATGTCGACGGCGGGTTGAACGCCTGATCGCAAATTTCCTGAAAGCCTCTGTCGCCCGGCAGAGGCCTTGTCGAGCCGCCTCGATGTTTCGCTTTTTACCGCTTACTTCCGTTTTATGTCCGCTCTACAGTACCCCATAAGAAATTCGGAATTTATCTAATAGTCTTATTATTTCCTTATAATTTGTGTGGGCGTACAGTGGAGGTACGGATGAAGATTGTCTGGTCAAAGAATGCAAAGAAAGAGTTTTCCAAAATCGATGGCCGATATCAGCGAAGAATCAAAGCAAAACTTGCTGAGCTGGACGATCGCTCAGCTCCCCGGCCCGATATCAAAAAAATATCGGCAACAGAAAATCATTTTCGGCTACGCGTTGGCGATTACCGCATTCTGATTACACTTCGGGACGATCCCGATAACCATTGTTATGTTTTGGCCGTCAAGCGCAGAACATCAACGACCTACCTTCACGAGGAGAAAGCCCCCTATGGCTGTTCAGCTAATTAAGGACGATGAGGGAAAAGCGCAGTACGTCGTTATTCCCTATGATGAATACTTTCGTATGTGCTTACAGATGGCAGAAATTGACGACGAAACCGATGATGATCTAGAGGATATTGAAGTCGAACACGATTGTTATGATGACGTAGGATTACCTGGTGAAGTGTGCGACATCATGCATAGCGAGAATGTCAGCCTGCAGGCCGCGTGGCGTATCCTGCGCGGGCTATCCCAGCAGGAGGTGGCGGAAAAACTCGGCATGAGCCAGTCCGCCGTATCACAGCTGGAAGCGCTGGACTCCCGTCCGCAAAAGCGCACCCGCGAAAAGCTGGCGGCAATTTATGGCTGCAAGCAGGAGCAAATCAGCCTCTATTTACCGAAAGAGGGTTAACAGCACTTCGCCCCGCCCTTGCCGCCGTAACGGGCGTCCTGGCGGTCGCGGAAAAACTCTTCGTAGGTCATCGGCGTCTGGTCCGGGTGGTTGACGCGCATATGCTCGACGTAGTTATCGTAATCCGGCACGCCAATCATCATTTTGGCGGCCTGGCCCAGGTACTTACCTGCTTTGGAGAGGGTGTCGAACATCATTCTGGTCTCACTGGAAATGTAGGCCGGGTAAGCGCTAGCGCCACCCGGCACACAGGTTAATGCGCCCCTTTCGCCTGGGTCACAATCTCGTCCAGGTTTTCAGGCATCGGCTCGTACGGCGTCTCTTTCGCCGTCGGCGTGTCGACCTTCAGCGCCGCCAGCGCGGTTTTCAGAGAATACAACGCCAGCACCACAACCACCACCATAAAGAAGATGGTCAGTCCGGCATCCAGACGGTTGTTGAACACCAACTGAGACAACTGCGATTCGGTGTACTGCGCCGGGATCTTGCCGCTGTCGATCATCGCCTGGAACTTGTTGGCGATCGCCAGGAAGCCCACCTTATTGTCCGGGCTGAAGGCTTTTTGCCAGCCCGCCGTCAGGGTACAGATTAGCAGCCAGGCGGTTGGCACCAGCGCCACCCACGCGTAACGCTGGCGCTTCATCTTGAAGAGCACCACCGCGCAGAGCATCAGCGCCATGCCCGCCAGCATCTGGTTGGCGATACCGAACAGCGGCCACAAGGTGTTGATCCCGCCCAGCGGATCGACCACGCCCTGATGCAGGAAGTAGCCCCACGCCAGCACGCATAGCGCCGTCGCCAGCAGGTTAGCCGGGAGCGAATCGGTCCGCTTCAGGTTCGGGGAGATCACCCCCAGCAGATCCTGCAGCATAAAGCGCGCCGCACGGGTTCCCGCATCCACCGCCGTCAAAATAAACAGCGCCTCGAACAGGATGGCGAAGTGATACCAGAACGACACGTCCATCAGCCCGCCCAGCGCGCCGTGGAGAATGTAGGCCATGCCCACCGCCAGCGTCGGCGCCCCGCCCGCGCGGGAGATAATTGACTGCTCGCCCACCTCATTAGCGATATGCGTCAGCGTTTCCGGGGTAATGGCAAAACCCCAGCCGCTCACCACCTGCGCGGCGGACGCTACCACGTCAACGGTGCCAGCCGGGGCCAGTACCGCCATCGGGCTGTTCATCGCAAAGTAAACGCCCGGATCAATAATGCAGGCGGAGACCAGCGCCATAATCGCCACGAAGGACTCCATCAGCATGCCGCCGTAGCCAATCAGGCAGGCCTGATTTTCATTCGCCAGCATCTTCGGCGTCGTCCCGGAGGCGATCAGCGCGTGGAAGCCCGACACCGCACCGCAGGCGATGGTGATAAACAGGAACGGGAACAGGTTACCAGTCCAGACCGGGCCGGTACCATCGATGAATTTGGTCAGCGCAGGCATGGTCAGGGTCGGGCGCATAATCAGAATGCCGATGGCCAGCCCGACTATGGTGCCGATTTTCAGGAAGGTTGAGAGATAATCGCGCGGGGCCAGCAGGAGCCACACCGGCAGCACCGCCGCCACAAAGCCGTAGCCCACCAGCATCCAGGTCAGCTGCACGCCGGTAAAGTCGAAGAATGGTGCCCAGGTCGGGCTTTCCGCCACCCAGCCGCCGGAGATAATCGCGAACACCAGAAACACCAGGCCAATCACCGACACTTCACCGATGCGTCCCGGGCGCAGGTAGCGAATGTAAATCCCCATAAACAACGCCAGCGGAATGGTAAAGGCGACCGTGTAGGTTCCCCACGGGCTGTGGGTCAGCGCTTTCACCACGATCATCGCCAGCACCGCGAGGATGATCACCATGATCATAAAGGTCGCCACCAGCGCAATCACCCCGGCGGTTGCCCCCATCTCCTCTTTCACCAGTTCACCCAGCGAACGTCCGTCG
Organism: Enterobacter cloacae complex sp. P42RS; assembly: GCF_014930595.1. Taxonomy (NCBI): domain Bacteria; kingdom Pseudomonadati; phylum Pseudomonadota; class Gammaproteobacteria; order Enterobacterales; family Enterobacteriaceae; genus Enterobacter; species Enterobacter cloacae complex sp. P42RS. The sequence goes on along the minus strand of NZ_JADBRK010000009.1, from coordinate 18,585 downwards.
CGGCGGGTGGAGACGAACAGCACCATAAAGTCCTGCACCGCCCCCGCCAGCACCACCCCCGCGAGGATCCAGATCATCCCCGGCAGGTAGCCCATCTGCGCCGCCAGCACCGGCCCCACCAGCGGGCCTGCACCGGCAATCGCCGCGAAATGGTGACCGAACAGCACTTTTTTATCAGTCGGCACGTAGTCCAGCCCGTCGTTGTGGCGCACGGCAGGCGTCATGCGTGTGCCGTCTACGCCCAGTACCGTCTTTGCGATATAGCGGCCATAAAAACGGTACGCAATGAGATAAATGCAGACGGAGGCGACGACGATCCAGAGCGCATTGATCTGCTCCCCCCGGTTGAGGGCGATATAGCCCAGGGCAAAGGCTCCCACAACGGAGAGCACCGCCCACGTAAGGTATTTCCCTGAGTTGTTCATAGTTGTTGTCCGTTGTTGTGAAACAGTGAGATGTTACATTTTGTTTCTAGAACAACGGATAAAATTTAACAACTTTGAAACGCAATAATGCGTGGTCAAACCAGAGATTTACACCACAGTGTTAAGCCGATCACTTTCAGCTGAATGGCCTACCCCAGCACCATCGTGCTCAACCGACAGGTACAGCACCGCCGCCCCTGCTCGTCGAATACCACGATCTCCCAGCTCTGGCTCGAACGCCCCAGATGCAGCGGCTGACACACGCCGCGCACCTTACCGTGAGAGACCGCGCGGTGGTGCGTGGCGTTCAGCTCAGTGCCGACCACGCTCTGCCCGTCGCGGGTCATCAGAAAACCGGCCATTGAGCCCAGCGTTTCCGCCAGCGCCGCCGAGGCGCCGCCGTGCAGCAGGCCAAACGGCTGATGGGTACGGGCATCCACCGGCATCTCCGCTTCCAGCGTGTCGTCTCCGAGGCGGGTATAGACAATGCCCAGGTGCGCCACCAGGGTGTTCACGCTGGTGGCGTTCAGTTCTTCAAGCGATAAATGACGTTTCCAGATCATTACGCCCCCAGCGTGGAGCCGCCGTCCACCACGATATCCTGCAGGGTAATATGGCTGGCGGCATCGGACGCAAGGAATAGCACGGTGGCGGCAATTTCCCGCGGACGGGCAATTTTGCCGAGCGGAATGCCGAGCTTGAACTGCTCGCCAAAGCCGCGAATGCGCTGCTGCTCCGCATCGTCGCTTTTCCACAGGGTGCGCTGCATGTCGGTGTCCGTTGAGCCCGGCGACACCAGGTTACAGCGCACGCCGCTGCCCGCCAGCTCCAGCCCGACGGTCAGCGCCAGGCTTTTCAGCGCCGCCTTCGACGCGCCGTAGGCGCTCATCCCGATGCGCGGGGTATGCGCCGCGTCGGAAGCTACGGTCACTATCGCCCCGCCCTGCTGACGGCGGAACTGGCCCATCGTCTGCTGAAACATGTTAAACGCGCCGCCGACGTTAACCGTAAAGGTTTGCTGCCAGTCCTCCTGCGAAAGCTCGTCCGTCGCGCCCATGCGCAGAATGCCCGCCGCGTTAACCAGCACGTCGAGGCGCTCAAGGGTGCCGAGTAAACGCCCGCAGACGTCGCCCACCTGCGCCGCGTCCGCCACGTCCAGCGTTTCGGTGGCAAACGGATAATCGTCCTGCGGGAAGGCCAGATCGAACCCGGTCACCCGCGCGCCCGCCTCCACAAAGGCCAGCGCGGTCGCATAGCCAATACCTTTACCCGCGCCCGTTACCCAAACCGTTTTACCGGTAAAATCGAGCTCCGCCATCACTTCACCTCACGGGAGAGCAGCGCCCACCAGGCGTCAAGGGTCGGATTTTTCGCCAGCATCACGAAGTCGATGTCGCCGTGCACCTTCCGCCAGCGGGCGGCCAGCGCCATCATGCGCACCGAGTCCAGACCGTAGTCGATCAGGTTTTCGTCATCCATCGGCTCGTCGGACTCGTCCAGCAGCGGCAGGATCAGCGCGCGCAGCGCGGCTTTCGTTGCCGGAACGGACGGCAGCAGCTCGTCGGTCATCACCACGCGGCCAGAACGTCCTGCCACGTATTTCAGCGACATCAGGTGCTCGTCGCGGGTGAAGTCCGCCAGCGCGTCGGCGATAAAGAACGGCTTGATGTCGCGCATAAAGGCGTCGGTAGCGGTGGTCATGCAGCCGATATGGGCATAAACGCCGGTAATCAGCAGCTGGTTGCGGCCGGTCTCTTTCAGCATCTGCTCCAGCGGCGAGCGGTGAAACGCGCTGTAGCGCCACTTCACCAACACGGTGTCCGCTTCGTCCGGCGTCAGTTCAGCCACGATGCGCTGCTGCTCCGGCGAGCGGGTCAGGCCCGGCCCCCACATGTCGTTCAGCAGGGCACGGTCTTCATCGCTCTGCTCTTTCGGCTGCGCGGTGTAGTACACCGGGATATTGTGTTCTTTGCAGTACGCGCGAAGTTTAGCGATGTTCGCCACCACCTGCTGCATCATGTCGCTATTTTCGCCCCAGAAGTTCAGGAAATACTCCTGCATATCGTGGATCAGCAGCGCGGCGCGCTCTGGCTCAAACGCCCAGTTGACCTTGTTGGTCGGCAGCTCTGTGGCGGTTGGCAGCGCGTAAGCGGTTAATTTTGGAATGGCCATACTCTGTTCCTCAGCCCCGGGCGCGTTCAGCAAGCCACAGGCGCAACTGTTTCTTATCAACTTTGCCGACCGGCGTGAGCGGAAGCGCATCTACGCTCTCCACGCGGTCCGGCAGCTTAAATTCGGCAACGCCCTGCTCGCGCAGGAAGCGACGCACCTCAACCGCACGCAGGGGCTGTTTCACCACCAGATACGCACAGCTTTTTTCGCCCAGCAGGCTGTCCTCCATGCTCACCAGCGCGGCGTGGATCACCGCTTCGTGGCGCAGCAGCAGGTTTTCGATCTCTTCGGCGGCAATCTTTTCGCCACCGCGGTTGATCTGATCTTTCTCGCGCCCCTGCACGGTGATGTAGCCCTGCTCATCGATGGCGATCAGATCGCCGGAGCAGTAGAAACCGTTGGCATCAAAGGCGCTGGCGTTGTGCTCCGGGCTGTTGAAATAGCCGCGGAAGGTGTACGGGCCGCGCGTCATCAGGCGTCCGACTTCCCCGCGCGGGAGCGGATTGCCGTCCTCGTCCGCCACCCACACCTCGTCATCAGGGCACATCGGACGGCCCTGAGTGTTGATGATGCGTTCCGGCATATCGTCGAGGGCGGTGTAGTTCACCAGCCCTTCCGCCATACCGAATACCTGTTGCAGCTGGCAGCCGATTTCCGCCGGAATGCGCGCCGCGAGCGTGGCGGAGAGGCGTGCGCCGCCCACCTGGAGCAGCTTGAGGGATTTCAGCTGCGCGTTCCCCGCGCCGTCGGCAATCGCCTGCAGCCAGAGGCTCACCGCCGGAGGGACCAGCGACGTCACGTTGATCTGATGCTGCTCAATCAGCGGGAAGCAGAGCGTGGCGCTCGGATCGTTCGCCAGCACCACGCAGCCGCCCGCCGTGAACACGCCTAACGATCCCGGTGAGCTCATGGCGTAGTTATGCGCCGCGGGAAGCGCGTTCAGATAGCGGGTGTGCGCAGTGATGCCGCAGATTTCATTGCTGCGGCGGATGCTGTAGTCGTAGTCGTTGTGCGTACGCGGGATCAGCTTCGGCGTGCCGGTGCTGCCGCCGGAGAGCTGGAAGAACGCCACCTCGTCTGCGGGCGTCGGGTTGGGGATGAAGTTGTCCGCCGGGCGCGCAATCGCCGCTTCCAGCGCATGTTCACCCTTATCGCCGCGCAGCAGCACGGCGCGAACCGAGCGGTGTTCATCCACAAAGGTATTGAGAAAATCATCCCCCGCGAACAGGGCATGTTGGCGATCGGCGATCAGCACGGCGGGTTTGATCTGGGCGGCGTAGGCGTTCAGCTCGCTGCGCTGATGGCTAAAGAGCGCGTTGACCGGCGCGACGCCGATTTGCAGCAGCGCGAAGAAGGTGATGTAGAACTCGGCCACGTTGCCAAGCTGCACCAGCGCCGTCTCGCCGCGATGCAGCCCCTGTGCCTGAAGGGCGAACGCCAGGTTGTTCACCGCCTGATTAAACGCGCGGTAGGTGATGCGACGATCGCCGTTAATAATCGCCACGGCATCGCTGTCCGCATGGTCCGTCAGGATGTGGGTCAGCGGCAGATCCTGCCAGTAGCCTTTTTCGCGGTAGCGGCGGGCAAATTCCTCAGGCCAGCGGGTAAAAGGGATGGTCATGTGTATTCCTTAGTGCAAACCAAACACGTTGAGCATGGTGGAGAGCTTCACGCCCGTCTCGCGCCACTCGCCCACCGGCGAGGAGGCAGGCACAATGCCCGCGCCGGCAAACAGGCGAACGGTATTTTCGTGAAGACGCGCGCAGCGGATGGTCACCACCCACTCGCCGTTGCCTTCGCTGTCGCACCAGCCGACGATGCCGCCGAACAGCTCACGGTCGAACGGCTCCAGCTCGGCAATCAGTTCTTTAGCCGCCTGATGCGGGAAGCCGCTCAGGGCCGGGGTCGGATGCAGCAGGCAGGCCAGCGTCAGGGCGTTTTCGTTCTCGCGCGCGTCACCTTCAACCGGCGTCGCCAGATGCCACAGCGTCGGCGTGGTGATGAGCTGCGGGGAAGACGGCATGCTCAGATGATGGCTGCGCGGCGCCAGAATGGCCTTCATCGCCTGGGTCACCAGGTCGTGTTCGTGGCGGTCCTTTTCGGAGGCCAGCAGTTTATTGCCCGCCTCGCGATCCAGCACGTCGTCCGGCTGGCGGCGCGCGGAGCCTGCCAGCGGCAGCGAGCTAAAGTGCCTGCCCTCTTTGCGCAGCAGCAGTTCCGGGCTGGCACCGAGCAGCACGCCGCCGTCTTCCAGCGGCACGTGGAAGTTAAAGCTCGCCGGGTTCTGAGCGATCAGACGCTCCAGCAGCGCGCCGCTGTCCATTTTTTTGTCGGTGGCGATATCAATCAGGCGCGACAGCACTACCTTATTCACCTGCGGCGTGGCGGTGAGCGACGCGGCGCGCGCGACCATCTCTTCAAAAACGGGCTGAGCGGGGATCTCGGTGCGCTGTTCCACCTTCAGCGCCTGCGCGCCGGAGAAATAGCGTGCGGACTGCTGACGCGCGGGACGGGAAAACGTCTCCCAGCGTTGCGGAATAAACAGCGAAGACGGCTTGCGGGTATCGAACGGGATGGCCCCTACCATGACGGGATGGGCGATGCCGCTGGCTTTCGCATCCCGGAAAGCCTGGGCTAATTTCTGCTGGAACTGCCCCGCCGGATCGTCGCCGCCGACGGCAGGTTCAGAGAATCGGGCAAAACAGCCTGAGGTGGTAAAACTGCGGTAAGGCGACATAAAGAAAAAGCTGTCTGATTGCAGCGTGGTCGCGGTGTGCTGAACTTCCTCAGCCAGGGACGTGTCCATATCATCCTCCTTAAAATGATAAAAGAAGCAATAATGATTATCATTTATATTTTCGTCGGCTAACCTAATCCCACAGCGCCCCGCTGTCAACCGTCGGGCCATTAACTTCTGCGACAAACGCTTGCATCCCTTCCCGGCAACCATGAAAATGAGAAGCATTATCTTCAATAAAAACAGGATGCCGCTCTGTGAAAATCGCTGCCGTTTGCCGCAATGCCCTTCTTCTGACAGGACTTTTTGTTTTAGGACTAACCTCAGCCACCGCCGCCGACTGGCCGCGCCAGGTCAACGACAGCCGCGGCGTGCATACGCTTGAGAGCAAACCGACGCGCATTGTCTCCACCAGCGTGACCTTAACCGGATCTCTGCTGGCGATTGACGCGCCGGTCATTGCCAGCGGCGCAACCACGCCGAACAACCGCGTGGCGGACGCGCAGGGTTTCCTGCGTCAGTGGGGGGATATTGCAAAACAGCGTAAGGTTGCACGGCTGTACATCGGCGAGCCAAGCGCCGAAGCGGTGGCCGCCCAGATGCCGGATCTGATTTTGATCAGCGCCACCGGCGGGGATTCCGCGCTGGCGCTGTACGATCAGCTCTCCGCCATCGCCCCGACGCTTATCATCAATTACGACGACAAAAGCTGGCAGGAACTGCTGACCCAGCTGGGCACGATGACCGGGCACGAGAAACAGGCCGCTGAACGCATCGCCGCGTTCGATAAACAGCTCGCGCAGGTGAAACAGCAGATGAAACTGCCGCCGCAGCCGGTGAATGCCATCGTCTACACCGCCGCCGCGCACACGGCGAACCTGTGGACGACAGAATCGGCGCAGGGCAAGCTGTTACACCAGTTGGGCTTTACGCTGGCGGCGTTACCTGATGGGCTGCACACCTCAAAAAGCCAGGGCAAGCGTCACGACATTATTCAGCTGGGTGGAGAAAATCTGGCGACGGGGCTGAACGGCGAAGGGCTGTTCGTGTTTGCCGGTGACGAGAAAGACGTGAATGCGATTTACGCCAACCCGCTGCTGGCGCATTTACCGTCGGTGAAAAACAAGCGCGTCTGGGCGCTGGGAACGGAGACGTTCCGCCTGGATTATTACAGCGCAATGCTGGTGTTAGACAGATTGAATGCGTTGTTTAAGTAGGCATTTTCCCTCCCTCTCCCCGTGGGAGAGGGCCGGGGTGAGGGCATCAGGCCGCACCGTCGTTCAACACGACCTCCTGCCTGAACCGCCGCAATTCCACCAGCGCCACCAGTAAGATCGCGCCAACCATCGCTAACACAAACCCGCTGCTGCTCGCCGACGCCACCGGGGTCATTATCGCCCCCAGCCCGCCGAGGATCGCCGCGCCAATCGCATCGCCCGTCACGTTCTGCGCGGTCCACAGGCCGTTGATACGCCCCAGCATCCCTTCCGGCGTCTGGGTCTGGATCAGGGTGTACTGTAAAAGTGAGCTGACCGCACTCAGCCAGCCGAAAATCACCAGACACATCACTCCCAGCGCCCAGACCGGCATCAGGCTGAAGAAGCCGATGGCGATAAACGAGGCCAGCGTCGCCACCAGCATAATCAAGCCCGGACGCGCGCTTTGGGCCAGGTTACCGCTGGTCAGCGCCCCGCAGGCCGCACCGAGCGGAATGGCGGCGTACAGCACGCCAATCTCTGAGGCGCTCATCTGCCACTCGCCCGCCAGCGCCGGGTAAAGCACGCGCACGGCGCTCGCCATCGTCAGCAGGCCGCCGAGCAGCGCAATGCCGCCAATCAGCGGGTTGCTGAACAGAAAACGAATCGCGGCCATCAGGGACTTCAGCGGGTGCTCGCGCGGCTGCGGCGGCGGGGGCAGGAGCGGCAGACGCAGTAACGTCAGGGTGGTGATAAAGGTGCCCGCCGCGGCAAGGCCGTAGTTCCACGCCACGTTGCCGGTGGCCAGCAGCAGGCCGCCGACCATCGGCGAAATCACCGAGCCGAGGCGCACGGTGAGCATGGTGATCGCCCCCGCCTGCATCAGGTTCTCGCGGCCCACCAGCGCGGGCGTCGCCGCCAGCAGCGCCGTCACGCCGAGCGAGGCGAAAAAACCGTCCCACAGGCCAAGGGCATAAATCGCCATCAGCGACGGCTCCGGCAGCATGGCGTTCAGACACAGCCCGATAAAGCCCACCCCGCAGGTGCCGCGCGCCAGCAGGATCAGCTTCTTACGCTCGTAGCGATCCGCCAGCACGCCGCCGACCATCAGGCCGATAAACATCGCCCCGCCGGTTAAGGTGACGGATAGCCCCACCAGCCAGCTGGAGTGCGTCATAGACTGGATCTGTACCGGCACGGCGACGCCGAGCAGGCCGAGGGACAAAATGGAGATAAAGCGAGCGATAAAAACGGCGCGATACGCCGGGTGCGTTTTCAACAGGCTGAGGTTAAGCAGCCAGGATTTTTGATTCATGACAAAGCCTTGAGTCTATTTCTACCCATTCCATGGGCGCACATGCTAACATAGCCAAATAAGATAGATAACGATAATCACTATCATTATCAAATCATGGATGTTGCTATGTCGTTTTCCTCTTCTGCGGTGCGCGCCATTGCCGTGCCCGTATTATTGCTACTGCTAATCCTTGCGATTGCACTCAGCCTGCTGGTCGGCGCGAAGCCGCTACCCGCCTACGTTATCGTTGATGCGCTCTCCGGAACCTGTCAGAGCGCGGACTGCACCATCGTGCTCGACGCCCGCCTTCCCCGCACTCTTGCCGGACTGCTGGCCGGTGGCGCGCTCGGCCTTGCGGGTGCCCTGATGCAAACCCTTACCCGTAACCCGCTGGCGGACCCCGGCATTCTTGGCGTCAACTCCGGGGCCAGCTTTGCCATCGTGCTCGGCGCGGCGCTGTTCGGGTTGACGTCACCCTCTGAACAGTTGGCGATGGCTTTCTGCGGCGCGCTGGCCGCCTCGCTGGTGGTCGCGTTTACCGGCAGCCAGGGCGGCGGGCAGCTGAGCCCGGTTCGCCTGACGCTTGCGGGCGTAGCGCTCGCGGCGGTGCTGGAAGGCATGTCCAGCGGCATCGCCCTGCTCAACCCGGACGTGTATGACCAGCTGCGCTTCTGGCAGGCCGGCTCGCTGGATATCCGCACCCTTGAAACCTTAAACGTGGTGGCAATCCCGGTCATTATCGCCGCCGTCGTGGCGCTGTGTTTAAGCCGGTCGCTGAACAGCCTGAGCCTCGGCAGCGACACCGCGACCGCCCTCGGCAACCGCGTGGCGCGCACGCAGCTGACTGGCCTGCTCGCTATCACTGTGCTGAGCGGCAGCGCAACCGCCGTGGTCGGTCCGATTGCCTTTATCGGCCTGATGATGCCGCATATGGCGCGCTGGCTGGTGGGGTCGGACCACCGCTGGTCGCTGCCGGTCACGCTGCTGGCCACCCCTGCCCTGCTGCTGTTTGCCGACGTGCTGGGCCGCCTGCTGGTGCCCGGCGAGCTGCGCGTCTCGGTGGTGAGCGCGTTTATCGGCGCGCCGGTGCTGATCTTCCTGGTACGTCGCAGACGCGGAGGTGGCGCATGATGGCTCCTTCCCGTCGTTTACTCACCAGCGTCTTCCTGCTGGCTATCACCATTACTCTGCTGGCGGTCTGGAGCCTGCAAAGCGGTGCCGTAACGCTTGATTTCGCGCAGGTCTTTCACGCCCTCACCGGCAGCGCGCCGCGTAACATCACCATGGTGGTCACCGAATGGCGGCTGCCGCGCGTGGCGATGGCGATCCTGGTAGGCGCGGCGCTCGGCGTCAGCGGCGCGATTTTCCAGTCGCTGATGCGTAACCCCCTCGGCAGCCCGGACGTGATGGGCCTGAATACCGGCGCGTGGAGCGGCGTGCTGGTGGCGATGGTGCTGTTCGGGCAGCATCTGACGGCCATTACCTTTACGGCGATGGCGGGCGGCATTCTGACCTCGCTGCTTATCTGGGCCCTGGCCTGGCGCAACGGCATTGACACCTTCCGGCTGATCATTATCGGGATCGGCATCCGCGCGATGCTGATGGCGTTTAACACCTGGCTTTTGTTGCAGGCGTCTCTGGAAACCGCGCTCTCCGCCGGGCTGTGGTACGCCGGCTCACTTAACGGCCTGACGTGGGGCAAAACATGGCCCGCCGCGCCGCTGATTTTGCTGATGTTTATCGGCGCCCTGCTGCTGGTACGCCGGATGCGGCTGCTGGAGATGGGCGACGACAGTGCCTGCGCGCTGGGCGTAAGCGTTGAGCGTTCGCGCCTGATGCTGATGCTGGTGGCGGTACTGCTGACCGCTGCGTCCACCGCGATTGCCGGGCCGATCTCGTTTATTGCCCTTGTCGCGCCGCATATCGTGCGGCGTCTTAGCGGCACCGCGCGCTGGGGCTTGACCCAGGCTGCCCTGTGCGGTGCGATGCTGCTGCTGGCCGCCGATCTCTGCGCCCAGCAGCTGTTTATGCCTTATCAACTTCCGGTGGGCGTGGTGACCGTCAGCCTCGGCGGGATTTACCTCATCGTCTTGCTCGTTCAGGAGTCACGCAAGAAATGACAGATTCAACCACCCGCTTGCGCGGCGAAAACTTGACCCTCGGCTATGGCAAAAAAATCATTGCCCGTGATTTAACCGTCGCTATTCCGGACGGCCACTTCACCGCGATTATCGGTCCGAACGGCTGCGGCAAATCGACATTGCTGCGCACCCTGAGCCGCCTGATGACGCCGACAGAGGGCAGCGTATTTCTCGACGGCGAGCAGATCCAGCGTTTCGCCAGCAAAGAGGTGGCCAGGCGCATCGGGCTGCTGGCGCAAAACGCCACCACGCCGGGGGATATTACCGTGCAGGAGCTGGTCTCGCGTGGGCGCTATCCACACCAGCCGCTGTTCACCCGCTGGCGCAAGGAAGATGACGAGGCGGTCAGCCGCGCGATGCAGGCGACGGGCATTACCGATCTCGCCCAACAAAGCGTGGATACCCTTTCCGGCGGGCAGCGTCAGCGCGCGTGGATCGCGATGGTGCTGGCGCAGGAAACCTCCATCATGCTGCTGGACGAGCCGACGACCTGGCTGGATATCAGCCATCAGATTGACCTGCTGGAGCTGCTGAGCGAGCTGAACCGCACGCAAGGGTACACCCTGGCGGCGGTGCTGCATGATTTAAATCAGGCTTGCCGCTACGCCACGCATCTGATTGCCTTGCGCGACGGCGAGATTGTGGCGCAGGGCGCGCCGAAGGAGATTGTGACGCCAGAGCTGATCGCGCGGATCTACGGCATGCGCTGCATGATTATTGACGATCCGGTGGCGGGTACGCCGCTGGTGGTGCCGTTAGGTCGGCGGTAATTGCCGGGTGGCGGCTACGCCTTACCCGGCCTACATTCAGCTCCCGTAGGCCCGGTAAGCACAGCGCCACCGGGCATTTGCACTATCCTAAAATTTCCTTCAGTACCGGCCCAATCTTTTCAAACGCCTGCGGTGAAATGATATCCACGTGGGCGCAGTCCTGGCTGTAGACCTCCAGCTCGCCCACCCACGGCGCCCAGGCCGTATGCGGATCCATCGTTCGCGTGCGTTCGGCGACAAACAGCGTCGCTTTACCGTCAAACCGCGCGCTATGTGCCGTGGTGAGCAACCGCACCGCGTCCGCGTAGTTGCCTTCAATGGTGTTAAACAATTCGCTGGAGCCCTGTCCCTGCTGGGCGGCGATAAACGCCTGACGCTCGCGCTCGATCTCCGCCAGCACTTCCGGGTCAAGGCCGTTTGCCTCTTTCTCCGCCCAGTTCTGGGTTTCCGGCGGCCAGGTATCCAGCAGGCCAAGGAACGCCACCGCTTCGCCCTGCTCGCGCAGGCGGGCCGCAATCCCCTGCGCCAGCGTGCCGCCGAGGGAATAGCCGAACAGATAATACGGGCCCTGCGGCTGTTGTACGCGCAACGTATTCAGATGGTGCTCAATGACGCTATCCAGATCCGCACACTGCTGCATCGGCCCCTCAGGTCGGGGAGACTGAATACCGGTTATTGCCCAGCGCGGGCTGAGGTAGCGCGCCAGCACGCTAAACTGCCAGGCAAAGCCGGACGCCGGATGGAAGCAGAACAGCGTCGGGCCGTTGCTTTCACGCAGCGGGAGAACAGTTTCATACCCCAGACGCTGCGCCTGCTCGTCGCTCATCTGCGAGTCCAGCAGGGCGGTTAGCTTGCCCACCGTCGAGGCGACCATAATCTGCCCCGGCGTGACCTTGCGGTTGTACGCGCGGCTGAGCTGCGCCGCCAGACGCATTGCCAGCAGCGAGTGGCCGCCCATGGCAAAGAAATCGGCTTCGATATCGTTGACATCGCAGCCCAGCAGCGCAGAAAACGCCTGCGCCACGGCGGCTTCGGTTTGCGTCTCGGGTGCGCGACCGGAGGTTTTGCGGGTCAGCTCCGGCAGCGGCAGCGCCTTACGATCCAGCTTGCCGTTGGCGCTCAGCGGCAGCGCGCTGATTTGCAGCAGCACTACCGGCACCATATGCGGCGGCAGCTGTGCCCTGAGCGAGTCCAGCAGCGCGTCGCGATCCAGCGGTAAGCCGGATTCGGAAACCACGTAGCCCACCAGCTGGCGGGCATCGCCGCCCGTTGCCGCCGCCTGGTTGAACACGCAGGCATGCGCCACCGCCTGGGCCACATCCGGCAGCGCGAGCATCGCCCGGTCGATTTCGCCCAGCTCGATACGCTGGCCGCGAATTTTAAGCTGGTCGTCGCTGCGGCCCAGATATTCCACCGCGCCGTTGTCCAGCCAGCGGGCAACGTCCCCGGTGCGATACATCCGCTCGCCTGGGGCGAACGGGTCGGCAATAAAGCGGCTGGCGGTAAGGTCGGGGCGTCCCAGATACCCCTGCGCCAGCTGAATGCCGGTGAGATAAAGGTCCCCCGCCACGCCGAACGGCACCGGGCGCATCATCGCATCCAGAATGCGCAGCCCCGTATTCCACACCGGGAAGCCGATCGGCACGCTGTTGCCTTCCACCGCCGCCAGCTCGGGGCCGTACGCCGGATACCAGCTGACGTCCACCGCGGCTTCGGTCGGGCCGTAGAGGTTGTGCAGCGGCGCACGGGTGAGCTGTTCCCACTCGCGGCACAGCGCAGTCGGCAACGCCTCGCCGCTACAGAAAACCTGCTTCAGCGTCCTGCAACAGTCGACGTTTTCCGGCGTCAGCGAGGCGACGAACGCCGCCAGCATCGACGGCACGAAGTGGGTGGTGGTTACGCCATATTCTGCGAAGAAGCTCTGCATCGCCTGCGGATCGCGGTGCGCGTCCGGCTCGGCCATCACCAGCTTCGCCCCGGCGATAAACGGCCACCAGAACTCCCACACCGACACGTCAAAGCTGCACGGCGTTTTCTGCGCCACCACGTCATGCGCCGCCAGCGGATAATGATCCTGCATCCACTTCAGGCGGTTAACGATGGCGGTATGGCCGACCATGACCCCTTTCGGGCGGCCCGTCGAACCGGAGGTAAAAATGATGTACGCGGTCTGCTCCGGCTTCGCCAGGCGCAGAGGTTCAGCATCGGTGGCCGGTAATAGTGTGTTGTAACTAAAGGTGGCGATCGGCAGGTCACTAAAGCGCGGAAGCTGCTCGTCGGTGGTAATGAGCAGAGAGGGCTTCGCGTCCTCCAGCATCATCCGCAGTCGGTCGTCCGGGTAGCCGGTATCCAGCGGCAGCCAGGCGGCGCCCGCCTCGACGATGCCGTGCAGCGCCAGCGTCAGGAACACCGAGCGCGGGAGCGCCACCGCCACGCTGTCGCCCGGCTTCACGCCGCGCGCGCGTAACTGATGTGCCAGCGCGACCACCTGCTCGCGCATCTGCCGGTAGTTCAGTTCAATATGCGCGTCCGCCAGCGCGGGGGCGTCCGGCGTTTTGCTTGCCTGCTCTGCCACCAGATCCGCCAGCGTGGTGGACGGCAGCGCCAGCCCGGTATCATTGATGCGCGCGAGCTTTGCGTATTCCTGCTCTGATACGGTTTCCACGTCGCCACAGCGCAGGTCCGGGTTGGCGGCAAACTGCACCAGCATCGCGTCCAGGCGCTCTGCATGACGCTTCAGCGTCGCCTCGTCGTAACGCTGCCTGTTAGCGAGGATTTCAATACTTAGTCCGCCCTGCTCGTCCGGGAACAGCGCCAGCTCCAGATCGTTCACCGGGCCGGTTGCCAGCGTGTGGGTGATAGCCTCCACGCCGTCGATATCCAGCTGATAATCGAACACCTTAACGTTCAGCACCGGGCCAAACAGGGCTTCGTCGCCTGCGGCACGTCCGCTGTCGCGCACGATCTGCTCGGCGTCGTAGCGCTGGTGGCGGCGCATCTTTTTCAGCTGGTTCGCCAGGCGCAGCGCCAGCGCCGGCAGGCTCTCATGCGGATGAATGTTCACCGCCAGCGGCAGGACGTTGAGCACAGGGCCGGTCGCGGTCAGCGCGGCGGATCCCATGCGGCGCATAAAGATAAACCCGGCGGCGTAGTCCAGCCGTCCGGTCAGGCGGCCCAGCCACAGCGCTACCAGCGCAAGGGCCAGATCGGTGCGCTGCGCCTGCCCGGCTGCCTGCGCCAGCTGGCTAAAGGCGCGAGCGTCCATTGCAATTTTCAGGCGCAGGATATCGGTGGTGGCGGCGCGTCCCGGCAGCGGCGCGGAAGAGAGCGAGACCGGAGGAGGAAGCTGTTTGCGCTCCTCCTCCCAGAAGGCACCGTCGCGCTGATACGCCTCGCTGTCGCGATAGCGCTGATACTCGTCAATGACATCAGCGAATGGGGTAAACGGTGAGGCTGGGGTGGGTTCCCCTTTCTTCCAGGCAGCGTAAATTTCGGCGATCTGGCGGGTAATCGCCGGGAAACTGAAGCCATCCACCACCAGATGGTGATAGCGCTGATACCAGTACCAGCGGTTGTCACCGACCTGAATCAGCTGATGGAAAGCGAGCGGCTGACCGCTGTCCACGCGCAGATCCTGGCTGAGATCGGCCTCCATCAGCGCCACGGCGGCGTCGTGAGAATCAACGCGAACGATGGACGGCTCCGGCAGGATCAGGGTCTCATCGACCCACTGCCAGACCTCGCCGTTATCTTCAGCGAAACGCGTGCGCAGGGTATCGGCCTGCATCATGCCCTCAGCGATGGCTTTAGCCAACAACGGCGCGTCGATATTCCCTTTCAGCTCGGTGTAGTGGGCCACGCTCCAGGCGTTTGGCAGCGAGGAAAGCTGCTCTGCCATCCAGATACCCGGTTGGGCGGCGACGAGAGGAAGACGGTTCATGCGTGCTCCCCCGTAAAAGAGGACGGCTCAAGCGTCTGCCAGCGTTGCGCCAGCCACTGCTGGCACGCCTCCTGAGAGTGCGGCTCGCAGACCACGCGCCAGCCCGCGGGCAACTCGCACTGCTGCGGCCACAGGCTGTACTGCCCCTGGTCGTTTTGCAAAATGGCGAACTGTCCCTGCGGATTATCGAAAGGATTGCTGAATTCCATACAGACTCCGTTATTGAATGAGCGGCTGCCAGAGGGTCATCAGCCCCTGCGTCAGCCCACCGCGCCAGCAAAGCGCATCGTGTCCGCCGTCAACCTGACGCCAGATAACCGGTTGCTGAGTGTGTAGTTCGGCGAGGATCGCCTGGTTTGCGCGCAAGATAAGCGGCTCGTTGCGCCCGGCTTCAAGAAGGATGCGTAGCCCACGAGGGGATATTTCGCCGGTTTTAAGTTGTTCGATTAACAGCCCGTCCTGCTGCCCGCCGCGGTGCGGCCACCAGTAGGAGCCGGACTGGCTGAGCACGCAGCCAAAACGCTGCGGCCAGTGCAGTGCGGCATAAAGGGAAGAGAGACCGCCAAAGCTTTGCCCTGCGACCACCGTACGGTCGGCGCGGTCGCTAAACGGCGCGCGTTGTTGGACAAGGGGGAGAAGTTCTTCCTGCACCGCCAGCCAGAAGTCGGGATTGCACGGCAGCTCGCGGTTACGGTGCTCCATATTAATAACATCGATTAAGACGTAGACCGCAGGTGGCAGGTTGCGCTCGGCGGTGAGCGACGCCAGCGCAGGCCAGACCGGCATGCTTTCGGCCCAAAACTGCCCGTCAAGCAGCACCGCCAGCGGGCGCTCGGGGCTTTCATCCCCGGTGGTAAAAATCCACACGCGGCGACGGTTCTTCAGGCGCGCGCTGTCCCACGTAATGCAGACGGGCTTTTTGTAAGGCGTATCAGGATGGTTCCAGCCCGGCTGTACGGGCGCCTCCGGCATCTCCAGCGCCGAGACGGCGTGCCCGCGCCCGCCGCGCCAGCTCTGCGGATTCAGCGGGTCTGAAATTGCGTGCGGCAGCAACTTGCGCCAGCCTTCGCGCAGCGCCATGCGGTCCGGCTGCTCGCTTTCAAATACTGCATCGGCAAAATCGTTTTCGTTATCGGAGGGGATAAAACAGTAGCTGCCGCGCCATTCGGGGGTGAACTCCCCCTGCCACTGCCAGACGTCGGTATCGGGGATACGTTCAAGCGATTGCGGGCGGGCATTCTGATGGTGGTCGGTCACGCCGGTAACGTAGAGCCAGACGCGTTTAACCGTTGAGGTCTGCTGGGTTCCTGCCGGGTCCCGCCACCAGAATGTGACGCGATAGTTTTCCTCATGACGTTGCCATTCCGGCCCGTTTTTCGACTGCCACCACGCTTCACTTCCGGTTGTTAACGCCGTCACCCTTATAACCCCATGTTTAGCAAAATTTTTTGTTTCAGAGCAAATTTTATTGATAATATTATTGATAACTATTTGCATTTGCAATAGCGTATTGCCCGCGCTGTGGGAAGCGCATTCATAAATAACCATAAAAGCGGGACGTACAATGAATAAGAAGATTCACTCTCTGGCCTTGCTGGTCAATTTAGGGATTTATGGCGTCGCGCTGCCCGCCATGGCAGACGACAACGCCGCCTCTGCGCAGCACGAAGACACCATGGTGATCACCGCCGCCGAGCAGAATTTGCAGGCGCCAGGCGTGTCGACCATCACCGCCGATGAGATCCGCAAAAACCCGCCCGCGCGGGACGTGGCGGAAATCATCCGCACCATGCCGGGCGTTAACCTGACCGGGAATTCCACCAGCGGCCAGCGCGGGAACAACCGTCAGATCGACATTCGCGGCATGGGCCCGGAAAACACCCTGATCCTGATCGACGGCAAACCCGTCACCAGCCGCAACTCCATCCGCCTGGGCTGGCGCGGCGAGCGTGATACCCGCGGCGATACCGGCTGGGTACCGCCGGAGATGATCGAGCGCATCGAGGTCATTCGAGGCCCGGCCGCCGCACGCTACGGTAACGGCGCGGCGGGCGGCGTGGTGAACATCATCACCAAAAAATTCGACGACCAGTGGCACGGTTCCTGGAACACCTACCTGAATGCGCCTGAACACAAGGATGAAGGTTCCACCAAACGCACCAACTTCAGCCTGAGCGGCCCGCTGGGCGGCGACTTCAGCTTCCGCATGTTTGGTAACCTGGATAAGACTCAGGCCGACGCGTGGGACATCAACCAGGGCCACCAGTCTGAGCGTACCGGAGCCTACGCCAACACCCTGCCCGCGGGCCGCGAGGGTGTAGAGAACAAAGACATCAACGGCGTGGTGCGCTGGGACTTCGCGCCGATGCAGTCGCTGGAGTTTGAAGCGGGCTACAGCCGCCAGAACAACCTCTATGCGGGTGACACGCAAAACACCAACAACGACAACGCGCTGGTGAAGAAGAACTACGGCAAAGAGACGAACCGTATTTATCGCCAGAACTTCGCCGTGACCTGGAACGGCGGCTGGGACAACGGCATTACCACCAGCAACTGGGCGCAGTACGAACACACCCGCAACTCCCGCCTGGGCGAAGGGCTGGCGGGCGGTACGGAAGGCCTGTTCAACAGCAATAAATTCACCGACACCGATCTGGCCGACGTGATGCTGCACAGCGAAATCAACCTGCCGATTGATTTCATTGTGAACCAGAACCTGACGCTCGGCACCGAGTGGAACCAGCAGCGGATGAAGGATTCGACCTCCTTCTCGCAAACCCAACAGGGTGGCACCATCCCGGGCATGAGCGAAGACCGTAGCCCGTACACGTCAGCGGAGATCTTCTCCCTGTTTGCTGAGAACAACATGGAGCTGACCGACAGCACCATGCTGACCCCTGCCCTGCGCTTCGATCACCACACCATCGTGGGCAATAACTGGAGCCCGTCCCTGAACCTGTCGCAGGGTCTGGGGGGTGACTTCACCCTGAAGATGGGCATCGCGCGTGCCTACAAAGCGCCAAGCCTGTACCAGACTAACCCGAACTACCTGTTGTACAGTAAAGGCCAGGGCTGCTACGCCAGTTCCGACGGCGTGGGCTGCTACATGATGGGTAACGACGATCTGAAAGCGGAAACCAGCATCAACAAAGAGATTGGCCTCGAGTGGAAACGCGACGGCTGGCTGGCGGGCGTGACCTGGTTCCGCAACGACTACCGCAACAAGATTGAAGCGGGCTACGCGCCGATTGGCCAGACCTCCACCGGCAAAGTCACCACCGATATCTACCAGTGGGAAAACGTGCCGAAGGCGGTGGTGGAAGGACTGGAAGGCTCCCTGAACGTGCCGGTCAGCGACACCATCAACTGGACCAACAACATCACTTATATGCTGCAAAGCAAGAACAAGGAGACCGGCGACCGTCTGTCGATCATTCCTGAGTACACGCTGAACTCAACCCTGAGCTGGCAGGTGCACCAGGATGTGTCATTGCAGTCGACCTTCACCTGGTACGGCAAGCAGCAGCCGAAGAAGTACAACTACAAAGGCCAGCCGGTGACCGGGTCTGAAAAAGACGAAGTCAGCCCGTACAGCATCGTTGGCCTGAGCGCCACCTGGGACGTGACGAAAAACGTCAGCCTGACCGGCGGCGTGGACAACGTCTTCGACAAGCGCCAGTGGCGCGCGGGTAATGCCCAGACCACGGGGAACGCGACAACCGGCGCGTATATGTACGGTGCGGGTGCGTATACGTATAATGAACCGGGTCGCACCTGGTACATGAGCGTAAACACAAGATTCTGATACAGACAGTGACTTCCCCCTCTCCCTGTGGGTGTACGGTCCGGGGACATAGTGAACACTTGTTCGGGGACATGGTAGACACTTACAACTGAGGCATAAGAA
>NZ_JADBRK010000008.1:0-145877 GCF_014930595.1 Enterobacter cloacae complex sp. P42RS | reverse complement strand
GATAAAGCTGGGGCGGTTTGGCGTGGTGAATACGGCCTACTCACAAAGCCGCATGCGCGGAGACAACGGCGGGCAAATCAGCTGGGGCTATCAGTACAGCACCAGCGAATTTAGCGTCGCTACCCAGCACACCCGTCGCGATCGCGGCTTTGGCAATCTCGCTCTTTACGATCAGCCGACGGTGTATGACGAAAATGACCGACCCGTCGCCAGCTTTAGCCGCAATACGGACCAGTATTCTCTGACCTTCAATCTGGGGCAGTACGGCAATATCGGCGCGGCCTGGATCGGCGTGGAGAGCTTTGACAGCCAGAAAACGGAACTGCTGAATCTCTCCTGGAGCCGCAATCTCTGGGGGGCAAGCAGCATTTACCTGGCCGGCAGCCGGGACCAGCAGCGTGGGGACTGGACGGTTGCGCTGTCGCTGCAGGTGCCGCTGGGGGAACGCGACAGCGCTGCCGTCACCTTCGAAAACACCCCGGATGCAGGCAGTTCGCAGCGCCTTAACTATAACCACTCTATGCCTTCTGACGGCGGGTTTAGCTGGAACATGGCCTGGGCCAACCAGTCAAAATCCAGCGATTATCAGCAGGGTACGCTGGGCTGGCGCAATAACAATATTGAACTGCAGGGTGGCGGCTATGGCGAAAGGGACATGATGACCTGGTGGGGGGAGGCGATGGGCGCGATTGTTCTGATGGACGGCGAGCTGTTTGCCGCGAATAAGATCAACGATGCGTTTGTGGTCATCAGTACCGACGGTCATCCGGACGTGCCCGTCAGCTATGAGAACCAGCCCGTTGGTAAAACGAACAATAACGGTTACCTGCTGGTCAGCGGGGTGTCGGCGTATTATCCGGCCAGCTACCGCATTGATACCCTGAACCTGCCGGCGGATACCCGCCTGAAAGAGACGGAGCGCCGGATCGCCATTCGCCGTCACAGCGGCTATCTGGTCGATTTCCCGATGGAGCAGGAGCGGGTGGCCAGCGTTATTCTGCATGATGTGCACGGGCAAGCGTTGCCGGTGGGAAGCCAGGTCCGACGCGTCTCGCGCAAAAACGCGGTGGTGGGGTATGACGGCATCGCCTGGCTGGAAAATCTCAGCGACGTGAATCCGCTTGAGGTGATATCACCTGACGGAAAACGCTGCAAAGCCACGCTGACAGTGGGCGCCAATCCGGAGCACAAGCTGCAAACCTACGGTCCACTGGTGTGCCGGGAGGGGCTATGAGGCGCCTGCTGCTGTGGATGTTGCTGCTGTTTTCCGGCGGCGGCTGGGCGGCGTGCACCGTCAGTACGGTCAATGCGTCGTTTGGTAGCGTCACCTCGTTCGCACTCAGCGGCACGGGCGAGGTTGAAACGACCGGTACGCTGGTGGTGGCGTGTGATGCCGTGCTCAATCTCCTGACCAATGACTCGGTGACGCTTAACTACACAGCGGCGTCCGTATCGGGGAACAGTCGTGCCACGATGAAGCGCACCGACAACGCGGCCATTACGGATGTGATCCCCACGCGCTTATGCGGTTTGTCGGGATGTGCAAGCAGCAGTGAAGTGCAAATCAGTAAGGCATATACATGGAGTGGTAACACGCTCCTTGGCCTGCTGGGGTCAAAACGGTACAACATTCCTCTTTATTTCCGAACGGTGCCCGGACAAAACGTCACGGCCGGTCCGTATCAGGTGCTGTTGACCTTCAGCATCAACTATAACGTCTGCTCGATTGGCGTGCTGGGTCTGTGTACCACCCCACAAACGGGGACCGCAACGACCAGCATTCTGCTTAACATGAACGTCACCAACGACTGCAGCGCCATGACCACGCCGGACGTCAACTTTAGCAGTGCGCCGCTGGTGCAAAATTTCCCCACGGTCTCGCAGGCGATTGCCGTCACCTGTACCAAAGGCAGTACCTATACCATCGGGATTAACAATGGTGCCAACGCGCTGAATAACGTGCGCCGGATGGTGAGCGGCAGTAACTACCTGAGTTATGACATCTATAAAGAAGCCACGACTAACCGCTGGGGCAGCAGCGGCAGCGAACGCTGGACCAGCGCGACCTCCTCGCTGGTCAGCGCCGACGGCCTGCTGCGTACCTATAACTACTCCGCCAAAGTTCTGACCAGTCAGGCCACGCCGCCCGCCGGCACCTACACCGATACGCTGATTGTTGACGTCGCGTTTTAACCCCGCGCTTTTCCCTTTCGCAAATGTAAAGTTCCTGTGGCCTGTGCCGATAACACCGTTAATAAATCTATGAGAAGGTGTTGTATGTTGAACCGTATCCGCGTTGTCACAATGCTAATGATGGTGCTGGTCATTTTCGCACTACTTCAGCTTATCTCCGGCGGGCTTTTTTTCTCGTCTTTAAAACAGAACCAGGACAGTTTCGCCGCCTCAAACGATCTCCGCCTGCAGCAGAGTGAGCTCACGTCGACGTGGGATCTGATGCTGCAAACGCGCATCAACCTGAGCCGCTCGTCCGCGCGCATGATGATGGATCCGAACAATCAGCAGAGCAGCGCGAAAAACGATCTGCTAAAAAATGCCCGGGCCACGCTGGCCGACGCGGCTAAACACTACGCCGCCTTCAGGCAAATCGCACCGCAGCCTGCTATGGCGCAGGTGAGCCAGAACATTGATGAAAAATACAGCGCCTACTATGCCGGGCTGACGGAGCTGATCCAGTTCCTGGAGAGCGGCAACATGGACGCCTACTTCGCACAGCCGACGCAGGGGATGCAAAATGCACTCGGCGCGGCGCTGGGGGAATACGCGAAGGCCAGCGGCGATCTGTATCACTCGGCCTTTACTGAAAGCCAGAATGACTACCGCTTTGCGAAATGGCAGATGGCGGTGTTGGCCCTGGCGCTGGTCATTGTGCTGTTCGCTGTGTGGTACGGCATTCGCCACATCCTGCTAAACCCTCTCGGCCGCGTGATTGCCCATATTCGCGAGATTGCCTCTGGCGATCTGACCAAAACGCTGACCGTTTCCGGACGTAACGAGATCACCGAGCTGGCCAACAGCGTCGACCACATGCAGCGTTCATTGATCGAGACCGTCGCCAACGTGCGTAACGGATCCGAGGCGATCTATACCGGCACCAGCGAAATCGCGATGGGGAATAACGATCTCTCATCTCGTACCGAGCAGCAGGCGTCGGCGCTGGAAGAGACGGCCGCCAGCATGGAGCAGCTCACCGCAACCGTGAAGCAGAACGCCGATAACGCCCGCCAGGCGTCTCAGCTGGCGGAAAGCGCCTCCGAAACCGCGCAGCGCGGCGGTCGCGTGGTGGATGGCGTGGTGAAAACCATGCACGAAATCGCCGACAGCTCGAAGAAAATCGCCGACATCATCAGCGTCATCGACGGCATTGCCTTCCAGACCAACATCCTCGCGCTCAACGCCGCCGTGGAAGCGGCGCGCGCGGGCGAACAGGGGCGCGGGTTTGCGGTGGTGGCCGGGGAGGTGCGCAACCTTGCCAGCCGCAGCGCCAACGCGGCAAAAGAGATTAAATCCCTGATTGAAGACTCCGTCTCCCGCGTGGATACCGGCTCCGTGCTGGTGGAGAGTGCCGGGGAGACCATGAATGACATCGTGAATGCCGTTACCCGCGTGACGGACATCATGGGTGAAATCGCCTCTGCGTCCGATGAGCAGAGTCGTGGAATCGACCAGGTTGCCCTGGCGGTATCGGAAATGGACCGCGTGACACAGCAAAACGCCGCCCTGGTGCAGGAGTCCGCTGCGGCGGCCGCTGCGCTGGAAGACCAGGCGAGCCGTCTGAAGATGGCCGTCTCGGCGTTTCGTCTCGCTTCACTTGCTGGAAATACGGTCACTGCGCAAGCTACGTACCGCGCGCCAGCCGCCGACACGGCGGTCACCCGCACGCGTGCTGCAACGACCGGACAAGATGAAAACTGGGAAACATTTTGACTGACAATTAAACCGCGGCTGCTTGCCGCTTGATGGGAGCGTGGATGTTAAATCGTATTCGTATCTCGACCACACTGTTTTTGATTCTGATCCTTTGCGGTGTGTTGCAGGTTGGCAGTAACGGGTTGTCTTTTTGGGCGTTTCGCGATGGCTATCAGAATTTGCAGGACGTTGAGGCGAGTAATCAGCAGCGCTCCGCACTGGCACAAACGCGTGCCGTGCTGTTGCAGGCAAGCACTGCGCTGAACAAGGCAGGAACCTTAACCGCGCTCAGCTATCCGCCGGATGACATTAAGGCGCTGATGGCAACGGCGCGCGACAGCCTGAAGCAGGCAGACGCACAGTTTAAGGCCTTCACGGCGCAGGCGGCCGACGGCGAGAAAGAGAAAGCGCTGAAGGCGGCCATGAAAAAGAACTTTGAGCAGTGGTACAGCGATCTGGACCACCAGGCGACCTGGCTTGAGAACAACCAGCTTTCGGACTTCATGACCGCTCCGGTCCAGGCATCTCAGGCGGCGTTTGACGGCAGCTTTGACGCATGGCAGCAGGATATCAATCAGTCTGTTCTGCGCGCCGGTGAAGCAAGCCGCACCAGCTATCACATGTCTGGCGTTATCTTTGCCGTCGTTGTGATTCTGGCGGGGCTGCTGACCGGCGGGGCGCTGCTCTGGGCGCGCAGAATGATTGTGCAGCCGCTGGCGATTATCAGCAGCCACTTCGACAGTATTGCGAAGGGGGATCTGGCGCGTCCGGTGGCGGTGTTTGGCAAAAACGAAATTTCGGCGATCTTTGCCAGCCTGAAGGCCATGCAGGGGTCGCTGCGGGAAACGGTATCCGACGTGCGTCAGGGCAGTTATGCCATGCATACGGGGATCTCAGAGATTGCGGCGGGGAATAACGATCTCTCGTCCCGCACCGAGCAGCAGGCGGCGTCGTTGGCGCAGACGGCGGCCAGTATGGAACAGCTGACCGCGACGGTAAGCCAGAACGCCGATAACGCGCGTCAGGCGTCTGACCTGTCAAAACAGGCGGCGCTGACGGCGAAGAGAGGGGGAGATCAGGCCTCTCACGTGGCCAGCACCATGCAGGAGATTGCCGCCAGCTCGCAGAAGATCGGCGACATCATCAGCGTGATTGACGGTATTGCGTTTCAGACCAACATCCTGGCGCTGAACGCCGCCGTGGAAGCGGCGCGCGCCGGCGAGCAGGGACGTGGGTTTGCGGTGGTGGCAGGTGAAGTGCGAAACCTGGCGAGCCGCAGCGCCAACGCGGCGAAAGAGATTAAGTCCCTCATTGAAGAGTCGGTCTCTCGCGTCCAGCAGGGGTCTGCCCTGGTGGATACGGCGGCGCATACCATGCACGAGATCGTCACCTCCGTGACGCGGGTTAACGACATCATGGGCGAGATTGCCTCGGCGTCGGACGAACAGCGTCGCGGGATAGAGCAGGTGGCTCAGGCCGTTAGCCAGATGGATCAGGTGACGCAACAGAATGCCTCGTTAGTTGAGGAAGCGGCAGCGGCAACCGATCAGCTGGCCAGCCAGGCGGATCGTCTCACCGGGCTGGTCGCGGTATTTAATGTGAAAGAGCACGTTGAAGCAGTAACAGAAGTCGGGCGGTCGCAGGCCGTGCCAGTTGTATCCTGAATGTAATTAAGAAGGCGCTATGACATCACCAATGCCCCCTGGGCAAACGTCATTATTGTTGCAGATGACACAGCGCCTCGCGCTGTCCGACGCGCATTTTCGTCGGATATGTCAGTTAATCTACCAGCGTGCGGGGATCGTGCTTGCGGATCATAAGCGGGACATGGTCTACAACCGACTGGTGCGGCGCTTGCGTACGCTGGGGCTGGATGATTTTGGCCGCTATCTGAGCATGCTCGAAGCGAACCAGAACAGCGCGGAGTGGCAGGCTTTTATTAACTCACTCACGACCAACCTGACGGCCTTTTTCCGTGAAGCCCACCACTTTCCGGTTCTGGCCGAGCACGCGCGCCGTCGCACCGGGGAGTATCGCGTATGGAGTGCGGCCGCCTCAACGGGCGAAGAGCCGTACTCGCTGGCGATCACCCTTGCAGACACGCTGGGCATGGCGCCGGGACGCTGGAAAGTCTACGCCAGCGATATCGACACCGAGGTGCTGGAGAAGGCGCGTAACGGCGTGTATCGCCAGGACGAGCTGAAAACGCTGTCGCCGCAGCAGCTGCAGCGTTACTTCATGCGCGGTACGGGGCCGCATGAAGGCCTGGTTCGCGTACGCCAGGAGCTGGCGAACTGCGTCGAATTCGCGCCCGTTAACCTGCTCGATAAGCAGTACAACGTGCCGGGGCCTTTCGACGCCATTTTTTGCCGTAACGTCATGATCTATTTTGATAAAACGACGCAACAGGACATTCTGCGTCGGTTTGTTCCGTTGCTCAAGCCTGACGGTTTACTGTTTGCCGGGCATTCGGAAAACTTCAGCAACCTCGCGCGTGAGTTTAGCCTGCGTGGGCAAACGGTATATGCGCTGAGTAAGGAAAAAGCATGAGTAAAATCAGGGTATTGTCTGTCGATGATTCAGCGCTGATGCGTCAGATCATGACTGAAATCATCAATAGCCACAGCGACATGGAGATGGTGGCCACTGCGCCGGATCCGCTGGTAGCGCGGGATTTAATTAAAAAATATAACCCCGACGTGCTAACGCTGGATGTCGAGATGCCGCGCATGGATGGCATAGATTTCCTTGAGAAATTGATGCGCCTGCGTCCCATGCCGGTGGTGATGGTCTCCTCCCTGACCGGGAAAGGTTCGGAAATCACTCTGCGCGCGCTGGAGCTGGGGGCGGTGGATTTTGTCACCAAACCGCAGCTCGGCATTCGCGAGGGGATGCTGGCGTACAGCGAGATGATCGCCGAGAAAATTCGCACCGCCTCGCGCGCGAAGCTCGCGGCCCACAAGCCGATGGCCGCGCCGGCAACCCTGAAGGCCGGACCGTTACTCAGCTCGGAAAAACTGCTGGTTATTGGGGCGTCAACCGGAGGAACAGAGGCAATTCGCCATGTACTCCAGCCATTGCCGCTTTCAAGTCCGGGTATTCTGATCACGCAGCATATGCCGCCTGGCTTTACCCGCTCCTTCGCCGAACGTCTGAACAAGCTGTGCCAGATCAGCGTGAAAGAGGCGGAAGACGGCGAGCGCGTGCTGCCGGGACATGCGTATATCGCGCCGGGGGACAAGCATATGGAGCTGGCGCGCAGCGGCGCTAACTATCAAATCAAAATTCATGACGGACCGCCGGTTAACCGGCACCGTCCGTCGGTGGATGTGCTGTTTCATTCGGTGGCGAAACATGCGGGGCGCAACGCCGTTGGGGTGATCCTGACGGGGATGGGCAACGACGGTGCCGCCGGAATGCTTGCAATGCACCAGGCTGGCGCCTGGACGATTGCGCAGAATGAAGCAAGTTGTGTGGTGTTCGGCATGCCGCGCGAGGCCATCAATATGGGTGGCGTGAGCGAAGTGGTCGATCTTAGCCAGGTAAGCCAGCAGATGCTGGCGAAAATCAGTGCCGGACAGGCAATACGTATTTGACTCAGGAGTATTATTTTATGGCGGATAAAGAGCTTAAGTTTTTGGTTGTGGATGACTTTTCCACCATGCGTCGCATTGTGCGCAACCTGCTGAAAGAGTTGGGCTTCAACAACGTTGAAGAAGCAGAAGACGGCGTGGATGCGCTGAACAAACTGCAGGCTGGCGGGTTTGGTTTTGTCATCTCCGACTGGAACATGCCGAATATGGACGGTCTGGAGCTACTGAAAACTATTCGTGCGGACGCGGGCATGGCGTCTTTGCCGGTGCTGATGGTCACTGCAGAAGCGAAAAAAGAGAACATCATTGCCGCTGCACAGGCGGGCGCAAGCGGCTACGTGGTGAAGCCATTCACCGCAGCGACCCTGGAAGAGAAGCTCGGTAAGATCTTCGAGAAACTCGGCATGTGAGGTGTTGGTGATGATGCAACCTGCAATGAAACCCGTTGAAGAACACTCGCCGAGCGACATCATCGTCCGCATCGGCAGCCTGACGCGCATGCTGCGTGACAGCCTGCGTGAACTGGGGCTGGATCAGGCCATTGCCGAAGCGGCGGAAGCGATCCCGGACGCCCGCGACCGTCTGGACTACGTTGTGCAGATGACCGCTCAGGCAGCTGAGCGTGCGCTGAACAGCGTTGAAGCCTCACAGCCGCATCAGGATGCGATGGAAAAGGGCGCGAAAGCCCTGACCCAACGCTGGGATGAGTGGTTTGAGAACCCCATCGAGCTGGCGGATGCCCGCGAACTGGTGACTGACACCCGTCAGTTCCTGGGGGATGTGCCGGGCCACACCAGCTTCACCAACGCCCAGCTGCTGGACATTATGATGGCGCAGGATTTCCAGGATCTGACCGGTCAGGTCATCAAGCGCATGATGGATGTGATTCAGGAGATTGAGCGCCAGCTGCTGATGGTGCTGCTGGAGAACATCCCGGAACCGGCTGCCCGTCCAAAACGCGAGAACGAAAGCCTGCTCAATGGCCCACAGCTCGACGCCAGCAAGGCGGGCGTCGTGGCAAGCCAGGATCAGGTGGACGACCTGCTGGACAGCCTCGGCTTCTGATTGTCCATTCCGCCTCAGGGGGGTTACGCCGCCTGAGGCGGTTTACGACAAAATCACCGAAAAGAGCCCGAATAAACGGGCTTTTCCCGCCATTGGATTTCCGCTGCGCTGGCATGATACCCGTGACGTAATGGGCTGAGCATGCACTGTGGCAGAAGAGAACGACGACAAAACGGAAGCCCCCACACCCCACCGACTAGAAAAGGCGCGTGAGGAAGGGCAGATCCCCCGATCCCGAGAATTGACCTCCCTGCTGATCCTTATCGTAGGCGTGTGCATTATCTGGTGGGGTGGGGAGTCGCTCGCCCGCAAGCTGGCGGGGATGCTCTCCACCGGCTTACGTTTTGACCACAGCATGGTCAACGACCCGAATCTGATCCTCAGCCAGATTATTCAGCTGATAAAAGGGGCCATGGTTGCGCTGCTGCCCCTGATTACCGGCGTGGTGCTGGTGGCGCTGGTCTCCCCGGTGATGCTGGGCGGGCTGGTCTTTAGCGGAAAATCGCTGCAACCTAAATTTTCAAAACTGAACCCGCTGCCGGGCATTGCGAAAATGTTCTCGGCGCAGACCGGGGCCGAGCTGCTCAAGGCTATTCTCAAATCGGTGCTGATGGGCAGTTCCGCAGGATTTTTCCTCTGGTACCACTGGCCCGAAATGATGCGCCTTATCAGCGAGTCGCCCCTTACCGCGATGAGCAATGCGCTGAACCTGGTTGGGCTTTGCGCGCTGCTGGTGGTGCTCAGCATTATTCCGATGGTGGGTTTTGACGTTATCTTCCAGCTCTATTCCCACTTCAAGAAACTGCGAATGTCACGTCAGGACATCCGCGACGAATATAAGCAGATGGAAGGTGACCCGCACGTGAAGGGGCGCATCCGGCAGATGCAGCGTGCCGCTGCCCGTCGCCGCATGATGGAAGATGTGCCGAAAGCGGACGTCATCGTTACCAACCCGACGCACTATTCCGTGGCGCTGCGCTATGACGAAAACAAAATGAGCGCGCCGAAAGTGGTGGCAAAAGGGGCGGGGCTGATTGCATTGCGCATCAGGGAAATTGGTACCGAAAATCGCGTGCCGATCCTGGAAGCGCCTCCGCTGGCGCGAGCCCTTTACCGCCACGCGGATATCGGACAACAGATCCCTGGACAGCTCTACGCCGCGGTGGCGGAAGTGCTGGCCTGGGTATGGCAGTTGAAGCGCTGGCGTCTGGCCGGCGGTCAACGGCCTGTCAAACCTGAGAACCTTCCGGTGCCTGCCGCGCTGGATTTTATGAACGAGAAGGACACTGATGGCTAATCTGGTGGCAATGTTGCGCCTGCCCGGCAACCTGAAATCGACCCAATGGCAGATCCTCGCCGGGCCGATCCTCATCCTGTTAATTCTGTCGATGATGGTACTGCCGCTCCCGGCGTTCATCCTCGATCTGCTTTTCACCTTCAATATTGCGCTGTCCATTATGGTGCTGCTGGTGGCGATGTTCACCCAGCGCACGCTGGAGTTCGCCGCGTTCCCGACTATTCTGCTGTTTACCACCTTGCTGCGGCTGGCGCTGAACGTGGCCTCCACGCGTATCATCCTGATGGAGGGCCACACCGGCGCGGCAGCGGCGGGTAAGGTGGTCGAGGCCTTCGGCCACTTCCTGGTGGGCGGGAACTTCGCTATCGGTATCGTGGTGTTCGTTATCCTCGTGATCATCAACTTTATGGTTATCACCAAAGGTGCAGGGCGTATTGCGGAAGTGGGCGCGCGCTTTGTGCTGGACGGGATGCCGGGCAAGCAGATGGCGATCGACGCCGATCTGAACGCCGGGCTTATCGCCGAAGATGAAGCGAAAAAGCGCCGCGCGGAAGTGACCCAGGAAGCGGACTTCTACGGCTCCATGGACGGTGCGAGTAAGTTTGTGCGCGGGGATGCCATCGCGGGCATCCTGATCATGGTGATTAACGTGGTCGGCGGCCTGCTGGTGGGGGTACTGCAGCACGGGATGGACATGGGCCACGCGGCGGAAAGCTATACGCTGCTGACCATTGGTGACGGTCTGGTCGCACAGATCCCGGCGCTGGTTATCTCCACGGCGGCGGGCGTTATCGTGACCCGCGTCAGTACCGATCAGGACGTTGGCGAGCAGATGGTGGGCCAGCTCTTCAGTAACCCGCGCGTGATGCTGCTGGCGGCTGCGGTGCTCGGGCTGCTCGGCCTGGTGCCGGGGATGCCAAACCTCGTGTTCCTGCTGTTTACGGCGGGGCTGCTGGGGCTAGCCTGGTGGATGCGTGGCCGTGAGACCAGGCCGGCTGCGGATCCGGTTCCGGTGAAAATGCCGGAGAACACCCAGGCCGTTGAAGCGACCTGGAACGACGTTCAGCTGGAAGATTCCCTGGGAATGGAAGTGGGGTATCGCCTGATCCCGATGGTGGATTTCCAGCAGGATGGCGAGCTGCTCGGCCGCATCCGCAGCATCCGTAAAAAATTCGCTCAGGACATGGGCTTCCTGCCGCCGGTGGTGCATATCAAGGACAATATGGACCTGCCGCCTGCGCGCTATCGTATTCTGATGAAGGGTGTTGAAATTGGCAGCGGCGATGCTTATCCGGGACGCTGGCTGGCGATTAACCCTGGCACTGCAGCAGGCACGCTGCCGGGCGAGCAGACCGTCGATCCGGCCTTTGGCCTGGCGGCAATCTGGATTGAAAGCGCGCTGAAAGAGCAGGCGCAAATTCAGGGTTATACGGTTGTCGAAGCCAGTACCGTGGTGGCAACCCACCTTAATCACCTGATTGGGCAATTCTCGGCAGAGCTGTTTGGCCGTCAGGAAGCGCAGCAGCTTCTCGATCGCGTGACGCAGGAGATGCCGAAGCTGACAGAAGACCTGGTGCCGGGCGTGCTGACGTTAACTACGCTGCACAAGGTGCTGCAAAACCTGCTTGAGGAAAAAGTGCCGATCCGCGATATGCGTACCATCCTGGAAACCCTTGCCGAGCATGCGCCGCTGCAGAGCGATCCGCACGAGCTGACGGCGGTGGTGCGCGTGGCGCTGGGGCGTGCGATCACCCAGCAGTGGTTCCCGGGGACCGGCGAAGTCCAGGTGATTGGACTCGATACGCCGCTTGAACGCCTGCTGCTGCAGGCCCTGCAGGGCGGCGGCGGCCTCGAGCCTGGCCTGGCGGATCGCCTGCTGGAGCAAACTCAGGAGGCGCTGGCGCGTCAGGAGATGCTGGGCGCGCCGCCGGTGCTGCTGGTCAACCACGCGCTGCGTCCGCTGCTGTCGCGCTTCCTGCGCCGCAGCCTGAATCAGCTTGTTGTGCTGTCGAATCTGGAGCTGTCGGATAACCGCCATATCCGTATGACGGCAACGATTGGAGGAAAATAATGAAATGGCTATGGATTTTGCTCTTCCCGCTGGCGGCTCAGGCTGCCGGGGAAGGGACCTGGCAGGCAAGCAGCATGGGCGTGACCCTCAGCAACCGGGGTGTCGCCATGTCTTCTAATCCGCTGTCGCCCTCTGAAACGGTTTCTGGTCAGATGGGAATGGTGGTGTGGAACTACAGGCTGATTGGCCCAACGCCAGCCGGACTGCGGGTGCGCCTCTGCTCACAGACCCGCTGCACGGAAATCGACGGCGAAAATGGCACAACGCAGGCGTTCAACGGCGTGCCGGCCATTGAACCTTTACGTTTTATCTGGGAAGTGCCGGGCGGAGGACGTTTGATCCCGGCGCTGAAGGTGCAGAGCAATTCTGTCATCGTCAACTACCGCTAGCTGCCTGCCTTTGTCACCAGCCATCAGTCAATTCTGATGGCTGTCTCGCAAAATTGACCTCACCTTTTGATGCAACAGAAACGCTGTTTTATAAATTAGTGACACGCGTGACGCAACTCTTTGCATTTTTGCCATTTACCCTGCCCGTGATGGCAGAAACAGAAAGGTATCAGGACGTCGTTGCATTTACTGTAGCCGTGTAAAAACTCCCCGATGAGCCTTACTTGCAGGGAGTCTCCCAAATTTGCTTAGGGTTGACGGCAATGAAAACACGTAAAATTGGACTCGCAAATTATCTTGCTTACGGGGCAGGCGATTTTCTCGGGGCTGGTACGACCGCCCTGACGGCGGCCTGGCTTTTGTATTTTTATACCACCTTCTGTGGACTCACACCGATTGAAGCAACCTTCATCTTCGCCGCTGCGAGGGTGCTGGATGCTGTTGTCAGCCCGTTAATGGGCTTTTTGACGGATAACTTCGGTACGACCTGGCCTGGAAAGCGCTTTGGTCGCCGTAAGTTCTTTATCCTGCTAGGCATTCCGTGCGTGTTCAGCTACTCGTTGATGTGGGTAGGGGACATGAATTTCTGGTACTACCTGCTGACCTATCTGGTGTTTGATATTGTCTACACCATGATTCTGGTGCCTTACGAGACGCTGGTGCCGGAAATGACCGACGACTTCAAACAGAAAACCAAGTTCTCCGGGGCGCGTATTTCTATGGCGCAGATGTCAGCGATTCTGGCCTCCTTCCTGCCGGGGATCCTGCTCACCCACTTCGGTAAAGACAACGCCATCTCATTCTTTTACGCAAGCCTGGTTTTCTCCGTGCTGTGCGCCCTGATGCTGACCTTTGTCTGGTTCTTTACCTGGGAGCGCCCGCGTGAGGAGTGGTCTGAAGCGGCGCTGCGTGCCGAAGAAGAGAAGAAGAAACTGACGCTGGGGCAAAGCATCAATCGTCTGTTTGTCGAATTAAGCTCTACGCTGCGCATCAAGATTTTCCGCCAGCATCTTGGCATGTACCTCGGCGGCTACATTGCGCAGGACGTATTTAACGCAGTCTTCACCTATTACGTGGTGTTTGTGCTGATGCAGGAAGCGTCAATGGCGTCCAACCTGCTGGGCACGATGGCTATCTTCCAGTTCCTCGCCGTGATCGGGATGATCCCGCTGTGTATTCGCTTCGGACCTGCGCCGTCCTACCGCATGGTGGTGGTGCTGTTTGGCCTGGCGTCTCTCTCTTACGCCATGCTCTATTACGCCGGTCTGAGCGACGTCTACGCTCTGCTGTTGCTGATCTCTGCGGTGGCTGGGCTGGGTCGCGGCGGTATTAACTACGTGCCATGGAATACCTATACCTACATTGCTGACGTGGATGAAGCGATCACCGGCCAGCGCCGGGAAGGGATTTTCGCCGGCATCATGACCCTGACCCGTAAGGCGTCACAGGCCGGTGCGGTGATGCTGGTAGGCATCGTGATGCAAATGTCCGGCTTTGTCAGCGGTCAGAAGGTACAGCCTGCTGAAGTGAGCCACACCATTCTGCTGATCCTGAGCGTGGGCACCATCCTGGTGCTGTTCTGCGGTTTCCTCGTTTCCCTGCGCTTCAGGCTTAATTTGCAGACCCATAGCACGCTGCGCGAGGAGACCGCGAAAATGCGTGAGTGTGGTCATGCGATGCCGGAGTCAGCGACGCCACACGCCCGCGCCACCGTCGAGATGCTGGCCGGTATGCCTTATGAGTCACTGTGGGGCAATAACAACATCGGTTATCTGAATCGCAATAAGCCAGCGGCATCTTCGCTGAAGGATCGCGCGGTACTCAATTCGACATACAATAGAGGTTAAGATGATGAAAGTTTGGCCTGTCAAACATAGCCCGCTATTGCGTCAGCCAGAGCGCTTTATCGCCCGGGACGAGCTGAAATCGCTGATTCAAAAAGTGACGCACAACCTGGTCAATATCCACGATAAAACGGGTGAATTTTTGCTGCGGCTGGACGACGGGCGCGTGATCGACACCAAAGGCTGGGCCGGATGGGAGTGGACGCACGGCGTCGGCCTGTATGGCATCTGGCAGTACTACTGCCAGACAGGCGACGAAGGGATGCGCAACATTATCGACAGCTGGTTTGCCGACCGCTTTGCGGAAGGCGCCACCACCAAAAACGTCAATACGATGTCGCCGTTCCTGACGCTGGCCTATCGCTACGAAGAGAGCAAAAACCCGGCCTGGCTGCCGTGGCTGGAAAGCTGGGCGGAGTGGGCGATGAATGAAATGCCACGCACCGAACACGGCGGCATGCAGCACATCACGCTGGCGGAAGAGAATCATCAGCAGATGTGGGACGACACGCTGATGATGACGGTGCTGCCGCTGGCGAAAATCGGCAGGCTGCTGAATAAGCCGGAGTACGTAGAGGAGGCGATCTATCAGTTCCTGCTCCACGTGCAGAACCTGATGGACCGGGAGACGGGGCTGTGGTTCCACGGCTGGAGCTACGACGGCAATCATAACTTTGCCCGGGCCCGCTGGGCGCGCGGCAACAGCTGGCTGACCATCGTGATCCCGGACTTCCTTGAGCTGGTGGATCTGCCGGAAAACAACGCCGTGCGCCGTTATCTGGTGCAGGTGCTGAAGGCGCAGGTTGCCGCGCTGGCAAAATGTCAGGACGAAAGCGGGTTGTGGCATACGCTGCTGGACGATCCGAACTCGTACCTGGAGGCATCCGCCACGGCAGGGTTTGCCTACGGGATCCTGAAAGCGGTGCGGAAGCGCTATGTTGAGCCTGAATATGCTGACGTTGCTGAAAAAGCGATTCGCGGCATCGTGAAAAATATCTCGCCGGAAGGGGAGTTGCTGCAAACGTCGTTCGGGACGGGAATGGGCAGCGATCTTGAGTTTTATCGCCAGATCCCGCTGACGTCGATGCCGTATGGCCAGGCGATGGCGATTCTCTGTCTGACAGAGTATTTGCGGAAATACTTCTGATAATAAAAAACCCGGCGTTTGCCGGGTTTCTTTTTTACATACGTTCTACGGTTTCGATACCCAGGGTATCCAGACCCAGCTTCAGGGTCTTCGCCGTCAGCTGAGCCAGCTTCAGGCGGCTGTTACGCACCGATTCATTTTCTGCAGACAGAATAGGGCAGTGCTCGTAGAAGCCGGAGAACAGACCCGCCAGATCGTACAGGTAAGCACACATCACGTGCGGCGTGCCGTCACGCGCGACAACCGTCAGCGTCTCTTCGAACTGCAGCAGACGCGCCGCCAGCTGTGCTTCACGATCTTCCGTGATGGTCACTGTCGCATTCGCCAGCACGCTTTCATCAATGTTCGCCTTGCGGAACACGGAGAGCACGCGGGTATAGGCGTACTGCATGTACGGCGCCGTGTTGCCTTCAAACGCCAGCATGTTGTCCCAGTCGAAGATGTAGTCGGTGGTGCGGTTCTTGGAAAGATCCGCGTATTTCACCGCGCCGATACCGACGGCGTTGGCCAGTTTTTCCAGTTCGTCAGCAGGCATGTCCGGGTTCTTCTCCGCCACCAGGCGACGGGCGCGCTCCAGCGCTTCGTCCAGCAGATCGGAAAGCTTCACGGTACCGCCCGCGCGGGTTTTGAACGGCTTGCCGTCTTTACCCAGCATCATGCCGAACATGTGGTGTTCCAGCGGCACGCAGTCCGGCACGTAACCGGCTTTACGCACGATAGTCCACGCCTGCATCAGGTGCTGGTGCTGACGGGAGTCGATGTAATACAGCACGCGGTCGGCGTGCAGGGTTTCGTAACGGTATTTCGCACACGCGATGTCCGTTGTGGTGTAGAGATAGCCGCCATCCTTTTTCTGGATAATCACGCCCATCGGTTCGCCTTCCTTGTTTTTGTACTCATCAAGGAACACTACCGTTGCGCCTTCGCTCTCCACCGCCAGGTTTTTGGCCTTCAGGTCCGCCACAATGCCTGGCAGCATCGGGTTGTACAGGCTTTCACCCATCACGTCGTCGCGAGTCAGGGTCACGTTCAGACGGTTATAGGTAAGCTGGTTCTGGGACATGGTGATGTCAACCAGCTTGCGCCACATCTCGAGGAAGTATTGATCCCCGCCCTGCAGCTTCACCACGTAGCTGCGTGCGCGCTCGGCAAAGGCTTCGTCTTCGTCATAGTGCTTTTTGGCTTCGCGGTAGAACCCTTCCAGGTCCGCCAGCGCCATTTCACCCGCGTTTTCCTGCTGCTGTTTTTCCAGGTAAGCAATCAGCATGCCGAACTGGGTGCCCCAGTCGCCCACGTGGTTCGCGCGGATCACCTTGTGACCGAGGAATTCAAGGGTGCGTACCGCGGCGTCACCGATGATGGTGGAGCGCAGGTGGCCTACGTGCATCTCCTTCGCCACGTTCGGGGCAGAGTAGTCGACCACCACGGTCTGCGCTTCCGGCTGGGAAACGCCCAGACGGTCAGACTTCAGCGCCGCGTCAACGTGGCTCGCCAGGAACGCAGGCTCAAGGAAAATATTGATAAAGCCCGGACCAGCAATTTCGGTTTTGCTGGCAATGCCGGAGAGATCCAGATGCGTCAGTACCTGCTCAGCGAGCTGTCGCGGCGGCATGCCCAGTTTTTTAGCCACTGCCATCACGCCATTAGCCTGATAGTCGCCAAACTGTACTTTTGCTGACTGACGAACCTGCGGTTCGCAATCCGCAGGTGCGCCTGCGGCAATCAGTGCCTGACTGACTTTTTCGGAGAGAAGAGCCTGAATATTCACCTGGATACCTTACGTTTTTGATGCGGGCTTACAACCGCCCGCGCCAGTTAAAGAATTTAGGGCGGGAGTATACTGCAAATGCCTTCTGGCGTCAGCATTGCGGGGCCCGAAGATTGCTCAGAATCCAGGCTAAGAAAGCGTGCATAACCATGCAGTCATAAAAAGCCGGATTCAGCGGTTGGTCAAAACGGGGCAACGGAGTAAATTAGCGGCTTTGCGACACGAAAAGAGACTGACTTATGGCGAACTGGCAATCCATTGACGAACTGCATGATATTTCCGCAGATTTACCTCGCTTCACAAAGGCGTTCACAGAACTTGCCACCCGTCTTGGTCTGGATATCGTGCCGCTTGCGGCGGATCACATTTCCTTGCGCTGCCACCAGAATGCCACCGCCGAGCGCTGGCGTCGCGGGTTTGAACAGTGTGGCGAGTTGCTTTCTGAGAACATCATCAATGGACGCCCCATTTGTCTGTTCAAACTGCATGAGCCGTTGAACGTGGCGCACTGGCAGTTCACCGTGGTTGAACTGCCGTGGCCGGGCGAGAAACGCTATCCGCACGAAGGCTGGGAGCATATCGAAATCGTCCTGCCGGGTGAGCCGGAAACGTTGAACGCGCGCGCCCTGGCCCTGCTGTCAGACGACGGGTTAAGCAAGCCGGGGATTGTTGTGAAGACGAGTTCACCCAAAGGCGAGCGCGAGCGTCTGCCTAACCCGACGCTGGCCGTGACGGACGGGCAGGTGACCGTGAAATTTCATCCCTGGACCATTGAGCAGATCGTTGCCAGCGAAGCCTGAGAGTTGTGATTCGTCGCTGAGACACGAAACGAGAGGCGTGCCATGATGGCGCGTTAAGCTGATTTTAAGGAGAAGCAGATGGCGCTGCTGGAGATTTGTTGTTACAGCGTGGCGTGTGCCGTAACGGCGCAACAGATGGGAGCTGACCGTATTGAGCTATGCGCCGCCCCGAAAGAAGGGGGGTTAACGCCATCATACGGCGTGTTGAAGTCTGCCCGCCAGGCCGTCACCATCCCGGTCCACCCGATTATTCGGCCTCGCGGCGGCGATTTTTGTTACACGGCGGGCGAGTTCAGTGCCATGCTTGAAGATATCGCCCTTGTTCGCGACCTGGGGTTCCCGGGGCTGGTGATCGGCCTGCTTGATGAGGATGGTCACGTCGATCTGCCGCGGATGCGTAAGGTGATGGACGCCGCGAAAGGAATGGCCGTCACGTTTCATCGTGCGTTTGATATGTGCAAAGATCCCCTGCAAGCATTTGATACGCTTGCCGAACTTGGCGTGGCGCGCGTCCTGACATCGGGACAGCAGTCTTCGGCGGAAAAAGGTCTGCAATTAATTACGGAACTAAAAGCACATTCCGGTGTTCCAATAATAATGGCGGGTGCGGGAGTCCGTGCCAGCAATCTGGAACGGTTTTTAAACGCCGGGGTGGAAGAGCTTCACAGCTCTGCGGGGAAATGGATACCTTCACCCATGCGTTATCGCAATACAGGGCTGTCAATGTCGACGGATGCTGAAGCGGATGAATATTCTCGCTACGGCGTAGAGGGAGAGTCGGTTGCGGAAATGAAGTCGCTGATTGAGCGTCATCACGTGTAGCAACGTACCGATTTTTACCGCGCATCATGTCGCCCAATATGATGCTTGCTTGTACCAGGCCCCTGCAATTTCAACAGGGGCCTTTTTTTATCCCCTCACCCCAGGGGGGAGAGGGAAAAACTACGGCTTGGTCGCAATCAACACCGCACGCATCGGTGCAGGATAGCCTTCAACGGTTTTGCTGTGGTCGGCCGGGTCGAGGAACTGCTCCAGCGATTCGGTGATCATCCAGTCGGTGCGGCGCTGCTCTTCGACAGACGTTACGCAAACATCGGCAATGCGCACATTCACAAATCCGCATTTCTCCAGCCAGTTTTTCAGCGCCAGCGCGGACGGGATGAAGTAAACGTTGCGCATCTGCGCGTAGCGATCGCCCGGCACCAGAACCGCATGCTCATCGCCTTCAATCACCAGCGTTTCCAGCACCAGCTCGCCGCCGCTGACCAGCTGGTCTTTCAGCTGCCACAGGTGTTCAAGCGGGGAACGACGATGATACAGCACGCCCATCGAGAAGACGGTATCGAACGCTTTCAGGGCAGGGAGCTGCTCTATGCCCAGCGGCAGCAGGTGCGCGCGCTGGTCGTTGCCGAGCAGTTTTCGCACCGCCTCAAACTGGCACAGGAAGAGCTGCATCGGGTCGATGCCGACCGCCAGATGGGCTCCTGCGCCAATCATGCGCCACATGTGGTAACCGCTGCCGCAGCCTACGTCCAGAATGGTGCGCCCGGTCAGGTCGGAAAGGTGCGGCAGTACGCGATCCCACTTCCAGTCTGAGCGCCACTCGGTATTGATGTTCACGCCGTACAGCGAGAACGGCCCTTTGCGCCACGGCATTAAATTACGCATCAGCGTTTCGATGCGGTTGATCTGCCCGGCAGGGAGCGGCTCTGCGCTTTCCGCCGTCACGCTGTGCAGTAAATCCAGACGATGCGGCGTCAGCTCCGGCAGATACTCCACGGCATTTGACCACTGCTTTAACAGGCCGTGCTGCTGATCGCGCTGCCAGGCGGCAATCTGCGCCGGCAAGGTCTCCAGCCAGTGGGAAAGATGGTTTTTAGCAATCAGCTGATAAAAGTTGCTGAATTCAATCATGCGGCATCCCCGGCTTTAAGCGCCACCAGAGAGCCAAAGTTAAAGCACTGGAACCACAGTTCGCTGTGCTCAAAACCGGCTTTGTGCAGGCGCGCTTTATGGGTTTCCACGGAGTCCGTCAGCATCACGTTTTCCAGCATGCTGCGCTTCTGGCTGATCTCCAGCTCGCTGTAGCCGTTCGCCCGTTTGAAATCGTGGTGCATGTTGAACAGCAGCTCGCCTACTTTGGCATCCTCAAAGCTGAATTTTTCAGAAAGCACCAGCGCGCCGCCGGGATTCAGCCCCTGGTAAATTTTGTCCAGCAGCAGCTGGCGGTCTTCAGGCACCAGGAACTGCAGGGTAAAATTCAGCACTACCATCGAGGCGTTGTTAATCTCGATCTCGCGGATATCGCCTTCCACCACGTCCACCGGAACGGGGGCTTTGTACGCGTCAATATGGCGACGGCAGCGTTCCACCATAGCCGGGGAGTTATCGACGGCAATGATTCGGCAGCCATCGTGATGAATGTTACGACGTACCGACAGCGTTGCCGCGCCGAGTGAGCAGCCCAGGTCATAGACCTGCGTACCGGGTTGAACGAAGCGCTCAGCCAGCATACCGATCATAGAGATAATATTGGAATAACCGGGAACAGAGCGCTGGATCATATCCGGGAAGACTTCGGCTACCCGTTCATCGAAGGTCCAGTCGCCCAGGCTGGCGATAGGCGCGGAAAAAAGCGTGTCGCGATCTGACATAACGTAAAAATCCGGGAAAAATAAAGTGGCGTATTGTGCGCTAATGGAGGGAGAAAACCAACTCCCACGGCATATACCACAGGTTAGCCAGCACCATCAGCAAAAGCGAACACCAGGTCGCGCTCATGCCGGAACGACGCCAGCGGAATAAACGGTGGTGAAAGCCGTAATAATGCATTAACCGGCCAGCAATAAGCATCAGGCCACAAATATGCACCATCCAGGTTTCCGCGCCATTCATCTCCATAAACAGCAGCAGGATGAGAGCAACGGGAATGTATTCCACCGCATTACCGTGAATGCGAATAGCGCTTTGCAGTTCGGAGAAACCGCCGTCGCCGTAAGAGACGCGGTACTGCATCCTGAGGCGCACAACATCAAATGAAAATTTAATCAGCAGTAACGCACCTAACACCGCATACAGCGCGCTGACCATACTAACTCCCTGTTTTTTGGCAGATGGCACTTCACTATGATAGGGGGTGATATCAGAAAAGAGAAGATTGTTGTGGGATGGAAGGGACGCTACCCACGGACGGCACCGCGGCCTGCAAGGCCTGCCACAGAGCATCGACCAGTTCGGGCGCCTGAGCAATATCCGGCGTGTGCAAAAAGAGGTACGGCGTGGTGGCTTGCTCCCAGCTCGCGAGTTTTTGCAGCCAGACGGCGAACATCGCCTGATTTTGCTGCATATTGTCGCTGCCGATGAACCTGACCATCGGGTTCTGTGCGGTCACGATGGCGTGGACCGGCACTTTCGGTTTTTTACGCTGAGCATCAACGATGGCCTCGTTATGCAGTACCGCGCTGTGCACCGGACGACTGTCGAGGATCACCCGGTTAACGGAACGATCCAGCAGGCCCCGGTTGAGCGCTTTTTCGGCTTCGCCTTTCGCAAAGAAGTCCTGATGTCGGACTTCCACGCCGTAGGTGAATTCGCGGGGCAGGGCATCCAGGAACTGCCACAGGGCGGGCAGATCGCGCGGGCCAAACGTGGCGGGAAGCTGGAGCCAGTATTGTCCAATTCGGTTCGCCAGCGGCGACATGCGCGTGAAAAATTCTTCCGTTAAGTCCCCGCAGTTGCGCAGCGCGGCCTGGTGGGAAATGGTCGCCGGAAACTTAAAGCAGAAACGGAAATCGTCCGTTGTTTGCTCCCGCCAGCGTTCGACTATCTCGGCTTTGGGCAGCGCATACAGCGTGGTGTTACCCTCGACGCAGTTAAAGTGTCGGGCATACTCTTCAAGGCTGGTAATGCCCAGGCGCACCCATTTCGGGTGCGACCACTGGGGCAGGCCCACGTACATCATAGCGCGCTTAAAATCTCATCCGTGCTGCGCACGCGTCCGATGCGCGGGAAGATATGGGTCATGCTGCCTTGATGCTGTTCCGCGGAAGCCGCGCTGCAGGCATCTTCAGCAATCACCAGATTAAAGCCCAGCTCCCAGGCGTTACGGGCTGTCGATTCCACGCCGATGTTGGTGGATATGCCGCACAGGATAATGGTGTCGATACCGCGGCGGCGAAGCTGCAGCTCAAGGTCGGTCCCGTAGAACGCGCCCCACTGGCGTTTAGTCACTTCGATATCGCTGTCGCGTTTGCCCAGCGACACCGGGTACGTCCACCAGTTTTCCGGCAGGGCATGTGCGGGCGCCTGGGCATCAACGGGCTGTTTTAACGCCTCGGCGAAATCAGCGGACCAGCCGACGCGCACCATGACCACATGGGCACCGCTGGCGCGGCACTTCTCGGCCAGGCGAGCGGTGCGGCTGACGACTTCATCCGCTGCGTGTGGGCCACCGGCGAAGGGCAGGATCCCTTCCTGTAAATCAATCACAACAAGCGCGGTTTTGCGGGCATCAAGTGTTAACATCGTCACTCCAGGTAAATTAATCACTTCCGTAACACCTTACGACGTGATGACCTGTTATCGGTCGGATAATTTTGTTAATTTTTGTGAGAATGCGCAATAAGAGTGCAGCAAACGACCGTCTGGCGGTGGTTCGCTCTTATCGTCCGGCGGAATTTCCAGTATAATAGCCGCCTTTTTTCATCCAGTTGTGACATACAGAAAGCTGCGACATAGTAGCCTGCATACCAGGCGACATTTAGCCTGCGGCTAATTAAGGGATATCTCATGCGTACAGAATATTGCGGGCAGCTGCGTCAGTCCCACGTCGGACAGCAGGTCACCCTGTGTGGTTGGGTCAACCGTCGTCGTGATCTTGGTAGCCTTATCTTCATCGATATGCGCGACCGTGAAGGTATCGTTCAGGTGTTCTTCGACCCGGATCGCGCAGATGCGCTGAAGCTGGCCTCTGAGCTGCGTAATGAGTTCTGCATTCAGGTCACCGGCACCGTGCGTGCGCGTGACGAGAAAAACGTTAACGCAGACATGGCGACGGGCGCTATCGAAGTGCTGGCGTCCGATCTGGTTATCATCAACCGTGCCGAAGCGCTGCCGCTGGACTCCAACCACGTCAACACTGAAGAAGCGCGTCTGAAATACCGCTACCTGGATCTGCGTCGTCCGGAAATGGCTCAGCGCCTGAAAACCCGTGCGAAAATCACCAGCCTGGTGCGTCGCTTTATGGATGACCACGGTTTCCTCGATATTGAAACCCCGATGCTGACCAAAGCGACGCCGGAAGGCGCGCGCGATTACCTGGTGCCATCCCGCGTCCACAAAGGCAAATTCTACGCGCTGCCGCAGTCACCGCAGCTGTTCAAACAGCTGCTGATGATGTCCGGCTTCGACCGCTATTATCAAATCGTTAAGTGCTTCCGCGACGAAGACCTGCGCGCTGACCGTCAGCCAGAATTCACCCAGATCGATGTGGAAACTTCCTTCATGACCGCCGAACAGGTGCGTGAAGTGATGGAAGCCCTGGTGCGTAGCCTGTGGAACGACGTGAAGGGTGTTGAGCTGGGCGATTTCCCGATCATGACCTTCGCCGAAGCGGAACGTCGCTACGGCTCCGACAAACCAGACCTGCGTAACCCGATGGAGCTGGTGGACGTGGCTGACCTGGTGAAATCCGTTGAGTTCGCGGTATTCGCGGGACCGGCTAACGATCCGAAAGGCCGCGTGGCTGCCCTGCGCGTACCGGGCGGCGCGGCGCTGAGCCGTAAGCAGATTGATGACTACGGCAACTTTATTAAGATCTACGGCGCGAAAGGTCTGGCCTATATTAAAGTGACCGAGCGTGCGAAAGGTCTGGAAGGGATCACCAGCCCAGTGGCGAAATTCCTGAACGCGGACATCGTGGAAGCGATCCTTGAGCGCACCGGCGCGCAGGATGGCGATATGATCTTCTTCGGCGCAGACAACAAGAAAGTCGTTGCGGATGCGATGGGCGCGCTGCGTCTGAAGCTCGGCAAAGACCTGAACCTGACCGACGAAAGCAAATGGGCGCCACTGTGGGTTATCGACTTCCCGATGTTTGAAGACGACGGTGAAGGCGGCCTTACCGCGATGCACCACCCGTTCACCTCGCCAAAAGAGATGACGGCGGCAGAGCTGAAAGCGGCGCCGGAAGAGGCAGTGGCAAACGCTTATGACATGGTTATCAACGGCTATGAAGTGGGCGGCGGCTCCGTGCGTATTCACAGCGGTGAAATGCAGCAGACTGTGTTCGGCATTCTGGGTATTAACGAGCAGGAACAGCGCGAGAAGTTTGGCTTCCTGCTGGACGCCCTGAAGTACGGCACGCCGCCGCACGCGGGTCTGGCCTTCGGTCTCGACCGTCTGACCATGCTGCTGACCGGCACCGATAACATTCGTGACGTTATCGCCTTCCCGAAAACCACTGCCGCAGCGTGTCTGATGACCGAAGCGCCAAGCTTTGCCAACCCGGCAGCGCTGGCCGAGCTTGGCATTGAAGTGGTGAAGAAGGAAGAGAAAAACTGATATGGCATATAAGCTTCCCGTTTCTGTCCTGGTGGTCATTTATGCAGAAGACACGAAACGGGTGCTGATGTTGCAGCGGCGCGACGATCCTGATTTCTGGCAGTCGGTTACCGGCAGCCTGGAAGAGGGGGAGACCGCGCCGCAGGCCGCCGCGCGTGAAGTAAAGGAAGAGGTCACCATTGACGTTGCTCATGAGCAACTGACCCTGAAGGACTGTCAGCGCACGGTGGAGTTTGAAATTTTTAGCCATTTACGTCATCGCTATGCGCCGGGCATTGAGCGCAACACGGAGTCGTGGTTCTGTCTCGCGCTCCCCCATGAGCGGGAGATCGTGTTTACCGAACACCTGAACTACCGCTGGGTGAACGCGGCGGATGCCGCCGCACTGACCAAGTCGTGGAGCAACCGGCAGGCGATTGAAGAATTTGTAATTAACGCGGCCTGAGAAGGCGCGATTTTTGGAGAACTTTTTATGGCAGGTCATAGTAAGTGGGCCAACACCAAACACCGTAAAGCGGCACAGGATGCCAAGCGCGGTAAGATCTTTACCAAAATCATTCGCGAGCTGGTGACAGCAGCGCGTCTGGGCGGCGGCGACCCGGCTTCTAACCCACGCCTGCGCGCGGCGGTAGATAAAGCGCTGTCTAACAACATGACGCGTGACACCCTGAACCGTGCTATCGCACGCGGCGTGGGCGGTGATGAAGACGCGAACATGGAAACCATCATTTATGAAGGTTACGGCCCTGGCGGTACTGCGGTGATGGTTGAATGCCTGTCTGACAACCGTAACCGTACCGTTGCGGAAGTGCGCCACGCGTTCACCAAAACCGGTGGTAACCTGGGCACTGACGGCTCCGTAGCTTACCTGTTCAGCAAAAAAGGCGTCATCTCTTTCGAGAAAGGCGACGAAGATGCGATCATGGAAGCGGCGCTGGAAGCGGGTGCGGAAGACGTGGTGACCTACGATGATGGTGCCATTGACGTCTACACCGCGTGGGAAGAGATGGGTGCCGTGCGCGATGCGCTGGAAGCGGCGGGCCTGAAAGCGGACAACGCTGAAGTCTCCATGATCCCGTCCACCAAAGCGGATATGGATGCAGAAACCGCACCGAAACTGCTGCGTCTGATCGACATGCTCGAAGACTGCGACGACGTGCAGGAAGTGTACCACAACGGTGAAATCTCTGATGAGGTTGCAGCGACTCTCTGATGAGAGCCTGTAAACCGTTTACGGGAGACGCGTGATGTCGATTATCCTCGGGATTGACCCCGGCTCGCGCGTCACCGGGTATGGCGTTATCCGTCAGGTGGGACGCCAGCTAACCTACCTCGGCAGTGGATGCATTCGCACCAAAGTGGACGATCTGCCGTCGCGCCTCAAGCTTATTTATGCGGGCGTATCGGAGATCATCACCCAGTTTCAGCCAGACTATTTTGCCATTGAGCAGGTCTTTATGGCGAAGAACGCGGATTCGGCGCTGAAGCTCGGTCAGGCGCGTGGGGTGGCCATCGTGGCTGCGGTGAACCAGGATTTGCCGGTATTCGAATACGCCGCGCGTCAGGTTAAGCAGACGGTGGTGGGCATCGGTAGCGCGGAGAAGAGCCAGGTGCAGCACATGGTGCGCACCCTGCTGAAGCTTCCCGCGAACCCGCAGGCCGACGCCGCCGATGCGCTGGCGATTGCGATTACCCACTGCCACGTCAGCCAGAACGCGATGCAAATGAGCGAG
This sequence comes from Enterobacter cloacae complex sp. P42RS, assembly GCF_014930595.1. Classification (NCBI taxonomy): domain Bacteria; kingdom Pseudomonadati; phylum Pseudomonadota; class Gammaproteobacteria; order Enterobacterales; family Enterobacteriaceae; genus Enterobacter; species Enterobacter cloacae complex sp. P42RS. The sequence goes on along the minus strand of NZ_JADBRK010000008.1, from coordinate 119,682 downwards.
TCGCGGCTCAATCTGGCGCGAGGCAGGTTACGATAATCAGAAATCAGGCTGGATAAACATCCAGCCTTTTTTTATTATGTCGGCAGTTAATTTCTCCCAGAACGCAGGAGCGTCACGTGATAGGCAGACTCAGAGGCATCATCATTGAAAAACAACCCCCGTTAGTGCTGCTGGAAGTGGGTGGCGTGGGCTATGAAGTCCATATGCCGATGACCTGTTTCTACGAGCTGCCGGACGCGGGCAAAGAGGCGATTGTCTTTACCCAGTTTGTGGTGCGTGAAGACGCTCAGCTGCTGTACGGCTTTAACAACAAGCAGGAACGCACCCTGTTTCGCGAGCTGATTAAAACCAATGGTGTGGGGCCTAAGCTGGCGCTAGCGATTTTGTCCGGCATGTCCGCTCCGCAGTTTGTGAATGCCGTTGAGCGTGAAGATCCCGCGGCGCTGGTTAAGCTTCCGGGCATTGGTAAGAAAACCGCAGAGCGTCTGATTGTTGAGATGAAAGACCGCTTTAAAGGTCTGCACGGCGATCTGTTCACTCCGGCTGCCGATTTGGTTCTGACTGCTCCGGGTGCGCCTGCCTCTGATGATGACGCCGAGCAGGAAGCGGTTGCCGCGCTGGTGGCGCTGGGCTATAAACCTCAGGAGGCCAGCCGGATGGTGAGCAAAATTGCCAAACCGGACGCCAGCAGTGAAACTCTGATTCGTGAAGCGCTGCGCGCTGCATTGTGAGGTAAAGGATGATTGAAGCAGACCGCCTGGTATCGGCAGGCACCCTTCAGGCAGAAGACGTGGTGGATCGTGCGATCCGCCCGAAGCTGCTTGATGAGTACATCGGCCAGCCGCAGGTACGTTCCCAGATGGAGATTTTCATCCAGGCGGCAAAGCTGCGCGGCGATGCGCTCGATCACCTGCTGATTTTTGGCCCGCCGGGGTTAGGGAAAACTACCCTGGCGAATATCGTCGCCAATGAAATGGGCGTCAACCTGCGTACCACCTCCGGCCCGGTGCTGGAGAAAGCGGGCGATCTGGCGGCGATGCTGACCAACCTTGAACCGCATGACGTGCTGTTTATCGATGAGATCCACCGCCTGTCACCGGTGGTGGAGGAAGTGCTCTATCCGGCGATGGAAGATTACCAGCTGGATATCATGATCGGCGAAGGCCCTGCCGCGCGCTCCATCAAAATCGATCTGCCGCCGTTTACCCTGATTGGCGCCACGACGCGCGCCGGGTCGCTAACCTCTCCGCTGCGCGACCGCTTTGGCATCGTTCAGCGTCTGGAGTTTTATCAGGTGCCCGATCTTCAGCATATCGTGGGGCGCAGCGCGCGCTACATGGGGCTGGATATGAGCGAAGAGGGGGCATATGAAGTGGCGAAGCGTTCCCGCGGTACGCCGCGTATTGCCAACCGCCTGCTGCGCCGCGTGCGTGACTTTGCTGAAGTGAAGCACGATGGTTCGATTTCCGCCGAGATCGCCGCCCAGGCGCTGGATATGCTGAACGTCGATGCTGAAGGCTTTGACTATATGGACCGCAAACTGCTGCTGGCGGTGCTGGACAAGTTCTTTGGCGGGCCGGTCGGGCTGGATAACCTGGCGGCGGCAATTGGCGAAGAGCGTGAGACTATCGAAGATGTGCTGGAGCCGTATCTGATCCAGCAGGGCTTCTTACAGCGTACCCCACGTGGTCGTATGGCGACGGTGCGGGCGTGGAATCATTTCGGTATTACGCCACCTGCAATGCCGTGATGAATTGTTCCCTCTCCCTGTGGGAGAGGGCCAGGGTGAGGGCATCAGCGCCCTCGATGTTAATTTGCGGTCTTCTTCATCATACTGAAAACAAACAACACCGCCGCGCTCAAGACCACCGACGGTCCGGCTGGCGTGTCATAAAACGCCGAAAAGGTTAACCCGCCCGTGACGGCGATCATCCCGATAACCACCGCGATACCGGCCATTTGCTCTGGCGTACGTGCAAAACGGCGCGCCGTGGCGGCAGGGATAATCAGCAGCGACGTGATGATCAGTGCCCCGACAAACTTCATCGCCACGCCAATCGTTAACGCCGTAACCAGCATCAGTAGCAGCTTCACGCGCTGCAGCTTCACGCCGTCGACGAAGGCTAAATCCGGGCTGACGGTCATTGCCAGTAAATTCCGCCACTGCCACAGCAGAATACCCAGTACCACCACCACGCCAATGGCGATCGCGATGAGATCGTCAGGCGTTACGGCCAGCAGATCGCCGAACAGGTAGGCCATCAGGTCAACGCGGATATTTGACATCAGGCTAACAACGACCAGACCCAGCGACAGCGCGCTGTGCGCCATGATGCCAAGCAGCGTATCAATCGCGAGGTGAGGACGCTTCTCCAGCCAGACCAGACCGGCCGCCAGCAGCAGCGTGACCACAATCACCGCGTAAAAGGGATTCACATCCAGCAGCAAACCAAAGGCAACGCCCAGCAGCGACGCATGCGCCAGGGTATCACCGAAGTAAGACATTCTGCGCCACACCACAAACGAGCCGAGTGGGCCTGCGGCGCAGGCAAGCATAACCCCGGCCAGCCAGCCGGGCAGTAACAGTTCAATCATGAGTGTCCATTTCCCCGACGCAGAACGATTCGTCCCTGCAAATCATGGCGGTGATTATGATGATGGCGATAAATGCCAAGCTGTTCAGCGCCGCGAGGGCCGAACATGGAGATAAATTCCGGGTGCATTGAGACCACTTCAGGCGTGCCGGAACAGCAAATGTGATGGTTGAGACACAGCACTTCGTCGGTTTTCGCCATCACCAGATGCAGGTCATGGGAGACCATCAGCACGGCGCAGTTCAGTTCGCGGCGCAGCTGGTCGATCAAATCATAAAGCGCGACCTGACCATTGACGTCCACGCCCTGGGTTGGCTCATCCAGCACCAGCAGCTGCGGGCTGCTCAGCAGCGCACGGGCCAGCAAAACGCGCTGCGTCTCACCGCCGGACAGCTTCTGCAACGGCGCATCGATAAGGTGGCCCGCCTGCACGCGCTTCAGCGCCGGGAGAATATCGGCTTTTCGCGTGCCGGGACGCAGACGCAGAAAACGATTTACCGTCAGCGGCAGGGTGGCGTCCAGATGTAATTTTTGCGGCACATAGCCGATCCGCAATTTTTCCTCACGCGTGATTACACCTTCATCCGGTGTAACCAGACCCAGCACCACGCGCACCAGAGTGGATTTACCTGCGCCATTGGGGCCGAGCAGCGTCAGAATTTTTCCGGGCTTGAGATCCAGCGATACGTCAGAGAGGACGCGGCGCTGGCCAAAGGAGACCGAAATATTGTCGAGAGAAACCAGAGTCGTCATGTCAATTTAAGCTTGAAGAAGTCAACGAATGTTATAATATCACATTCCACGCATTCACTACGATGATTAGTCGCATTATGTTACATAAAAATACGCTTCTTTTCGCAGCATTATCCGCTGCCCTTTGGGGAACAACCGCACAAGATGTTAACGCTGCCGTTGTTGCTTCGCTTAAACCGCTTGGATTCATCGCGTCGGCCATTGCCGATGGGGTAACGGAAACCCAGGTTCTGCTCCCTGACGGGGCCTCAGAGCATGACTATTCTCTGCGTCCGTCTGATGTAAAACGCTTACAAAACGCAGACTTAGTTGTCTGGATTGGTCCGGAGATGGAAGCATTCATGCAGAAATCCGCCAAACAGATTGCTGATGAAAAACAGGTCGCGATTTCCGGGCTTTCCGGCGTGAAACCGTTGCTCATGAAAGGGGCGGATGATGACGGTGACGAACATGACCATCACGCTGCAGAGGGTGAAAAAGGTGATGGAGATCACCATCACGGCGAGTACAACATGCATCTCTGGCTATCCCCAGAGATAGCGCGGCTTTCAGCGGTTGCAATCCATGACAAATTAGTGGAACTTATGCCGCAAAGTCGAGCCAAACTAGACGCCAACCTGAAGGATTTTGAGGCACAATTAGCCGCAACCGATAAGCAGGTAGGTAATGAGCTCGCACCGTTGAAAGGAAAAGGGTATTTCGTTTTTCATGACGCCTACGGCTACTACGAAAAACACTACGGCCTGACCCCGCTTGGGCACTTTACCGTCAACCCTGAAATTCAACCTGGTGCGCAGCGTTTACATGAAATCAGAACACAGTTGGTTGAGCAGAAAGCGACATGCGTTTTTGCTGAGCCACAGTTCAGGCCAGCGGTCGTAGAAGCCGTGGCCAGGGGAACATCCGTGCGCATGGGAACCCTTGACCCGCTAGGTACGAATATCCAGTTGAGCAAAGCGAGCTATTCGCAGTTCCTCAGCCAACTGGCGAACCAGTATGCGAGCTGCCTGAAAGGAGATTAACGAGGAAGTGAATACGTGCAACAGATAGCCCGCTCTGTCGCCCTGGCATTTAACAATCTGCCTCGACCCCACCGCGTTATGCTGGGGTCGCTTACAGTTCTCACCCTAGCGGTCGCCGTCTGGCGGCCCTATGTTTACCACCCGAGTTCTGCCCCTATCATTAAAACCATCGAGCTTGAAAAGAGCGAGATCCGCTCTTTGCTGCCTGAAGCCAGCGAGCCTATCGACCAGGCCGCTCAGGAAGATGAAGCTATCCCTCAGGATGAACTGGACGATAAAACCGAGAACGAAGCGGGGATCCACGAATACGTTGTCTCTACCGGTGACACGCTGAGCAGCGTGCTCAACCAGTACGGTATCGACATGGGCAATATCAGCCAGCTGGCCGCTGCGGATAAAGACCTGCGTAACCTGAAAATCGGGCAACAGCTCTCCTGGACATTAACGGCGGATGGCGATCTTCAGCGTTTGACCTGGGAAATGTCCCGCCGCGAAACCCGTACCTATGACCGCACTGCAAACGGTTTCAAAATGACCAGTGAAATGCAGAAAGGCGACTGGGTTAACAGCGTGATGAAAGGTACCGTGGGCGGAAGCTTTGTTTCCAGCGCCCGTGATGCGGGCCTGACCAGCGGTGAAATCAGCGCGGTGATCAAAGCCATGCAGTGGCAGATGGATTTCCGTAAGCTGAAGAAAGGCGATGAGTTTTCCGTCCTGATGTCCCGCGAAATGCTGGACGGCAAGCGCGAGCAGAGCCAACTGCTGGGGGTGCGTCTGCGCTCCGAGGGAAAAGATTACTACGCCATTCGCGCTGAAGACGGCAAGTTTTATGACCGTAGCGGTACGGGCCTTGCGAAAGGCTTCCTGCGTTTCCCGACGGCGAAACAGTTCCGCGTCTCCTCTAACTTTAACCCGCGTCGTCTGAACCCGGTTACCGGGCGCGTTGCGCCTCACCGCGGGGTAGACTTCGCGATGCCGCAGGGCACGCCGGTGCTGTCCGTTGGCGATGGCGAAGTGGTGATAGCAAAACGCAGCGGTGCTGCGGGTTATTACGTGGCTATCCGTCACGGTCGGACCTATACCACCCGCTATATGCACCTGCGCAAGCTGCTGGTCAAACCGGGGCAGAAAGTGAAACGCGGTGACCGTATCGCGCTCTCCGGCAACACCGGACGCTCTACTGGCCCGCATCTGCACTATGAAGTGTGGATCAACCAGCAGGCCGTGAACCCGCTGACGGCCAAACTGCCGCGCACCGAAGGCCTGACAGGTAAAGATCGTTCCGATTACCTGGCGCAGGCGAGAGAGGTGATACCGCAGCTGAGCTTAAACTAAGCTCTCTGTTTTGTGAAAAAAGCCGGTGTCAGCATGCGCCGGCTTTTTCTTTTGTGCGTGGGCGACTGCCTCGCTACACTATCTGAATAATTTTTTGCGTCACCAGACCCTGGAACCAGCATGGAAACAAAAAAAAATAATATTGAATACATTCCTGAGTTTGAAAAATCCTTTCGACACCCGCGCAACTGGGGCGCCTGGCTGGGGGTTTACACCTTTGCGGGCATCGCTATGCTGCCTGCCGCGCTGCGCGATCCCGTACTGGGAAAAATTGGCCGTCTGGCCGGACGTTTAGGTAAAAGCGCGCGTCGTCGTGCGCAGATCAACCTCTATTACTGTTTTCCTGAAAAAAGCGATGCCGAGCGCGAGGCCATCATCGACGCGATGTATACCACCGCACCGCAGGCCATGGCGATGATGGCGGAGCTGGCGCTGAAAGGACCGGAAAAAATCATCGACCGCGTTGACTGGAAAGGGCTGGAAATCATCGACGAAATGCGTCGCAATGATGAGAAGGTCATTTTCCTCGTGCCGCACGGCTGGGGCGTGGATATCCCGGCAATGCTGATGGCTTCCCAGGGGCAGAAAATGGCGGCGATGTTCCATAACCAGGGCAATAAAATCTACGATTTTGTCTGGAATACGGTACGTCGTCGTTTTGGCGGACGTTTGCATGCGCGTAACGACGGCATCAAGCCGTTTATTCAGTCGGTACGTCAGGGGTACTGGGGCTACTATCTGCCGGACCAGGACCACGGACCCGAGCACAGCGAGTTTGTCGACTTCTTTGCGACCTACAAAGCCACGCTCCCCGCGATTGGGCGCCTGATGAAGGTCTGTCGCGCCCGCGTGATCCCGCTCTTTCCGGTTTACGACGGTAAAACGCATCGTCTGAGCATTGAAGTCCGTCCGCCGATGGACGACCTGCTGACTGCGGACGATCGCACCATCGCGCGCCGCATGAACGAAGAGGTGGAGCTGCTGGTGGGGCCGCATACCGAACAGTACACGTGGATACTGAAGCTGCTGAAAACGCGGAAGCCGGGAGAGACGGAGCCCTATAAGCGTAAAGAGCTTTACCCGAGGAAATAGAAAACCTTCGCCTTGTCCCTCTCCCCTTAGGGGAGAGGGGATCGGATCTTACTCTACAGTCAGTACGCGCGTGGTATTGGTTGAGCCGATGGTGCTCATCACGTCACCCTGCGTCACGATGACGATATCACCAGACACCAGGTAACCTTTATCGCGCAGCAGGTTTACGGCATCGTGCGCCGCGGCTACGCCGTCATTGGTGCTGTCGAAGTGTACCGGGGTAACACCGCGGTACAGCGCCGTCAGGTTCAGCGTACGCTCGTGGCGTGACATGGCGAAAATCGGCAGGCCGGAGCTGATGCGAGAGGTCATCAGCGCGGTGCGGCCAGATTCGGTCATGGTGATGATCGCCGTAACGCCTTTCAGATGGTTGGCCGCATACATGGCGGACATCGCAATCGCTTCTTCCACATTGTCGAACTGGATATCCAGGCGGTGCTTGGAGACGTTAATGCTTGGGATCTTCTCCGCGCCCAGGCAGACGCGCGCCATTGCGGCCACGGTTTCTGCCGGATACTGGCCCGCCGCAGTTTCCGCTGACAGCATCACCGCATCGGTACCGTCCAGCACGGCGTTAGCGACGTCCATGACTTCCGCACGGGTTGGCATTGGGTTAGTGATCATGGATTCCATCATCTGGGTGGCGGTGATCACCGCGCGGTTCAGCTGACGTGCGCGACGAATCAGCGCTTTCTGGATACCGACCAGTTCAGGGTCGCCGATTTCCACGCCCAGATCGCCACGGGCAACCATCACCACGTCAGAGGCGAGGATCACATCGTCCATCGCATCCTGATCGCACACGGCTTCCGCGCGTTCAACCTTAGCGACGATTTTGGCATCACAGCCTGCGTCACGGGCCAGGCGGCGCGCATAGTTCAGATCTTCGCCACAGCGTGGGAAGGAGACCGCCAGGTAATCAACGCCGATCTGGGCCGCCGTTACGATATCCGCTTTGTCTTTGTCGGTCAGGGCTTCCGCAGAGAGGCCGCCGCCCAGTTTGTTGATGCCTTTATTGTTGGAGAGCGGGCCGCCGACGGTGACTTCAGTGAACACTTTCATCCCCTGAACTTCCAGCACCTTCAGCTGGACGCGACCGTCGTCGAGCAGCAGGATATCGCCAGGGACCACATCAGCCGGCAGGCCTTTATAGTCGATCCCGACTTTCTCTTTATCGCCTTCGCCTTTGCCGAGGTTGGCATCCAGCAGGAATTTGTCGCCGATATTGAGGAAAACTTTACCTTCTTTAAAGGTTGATACACGAATTTTTGGACCCTGCAGGTCGCCGAGGATAGCGACGTGGCGGCCCAGCTTAGCGGCGATCTCACGCACTTTATCGGCACGCAATTTATGGTCTTCTGGCGTACCGTGAGAGAAGTTCATACGTACCACGTTGGCGCCAGCGGCGATAATCTTTTCGAGGTTATTATCGCGATCGGTGGCCGGGCCTAAGGTGGTGACGATCTTGGTTCTGCGAAGCCTTCTGGACATGTAATACTCCGTTGACTGAAACAACTTTGGTGTTGCGTGAACATTGAATCGGCCTTCATCTACCGCAAGGCAGCAAAGAGGGGGCCGAATGCCGAAAATCGTTACATCTAATTATGGGTTACGTCTTCGTTATCTACTTTCAGGGAACATCGCTCTTTATAAGCAATTCTTTATCAAAACGCGATTCCTTCAGCGCTTCCTTGACTCGCTTCAAGTTATCTCGGAATTTTGCGCCCCGGCGTAAGGTAAATCCGGTCGCCAGTACGTCGATTACCGTGAGCTGCGCCAGACGAGACACCATTGGCATATACATGTCGGTATCCTCAGGCACGTCCAGGGTAATGGCGAGAGTCGCCTCCCGCGCCAGCGGCGTGCCGGCGGTGGTGAGGGCGATTACCATGGCATCGTTTTCACGGGCCAGCTGCGCCAGCTCAACCTGGCTTTTGGTGCGGCCAGTGTGCGAAATCAGTACCACGACGTCATCCTCACTGCAATTCATACAGCTCATGCGTTGCAGCACAATGTCATCGGAATAAATAACCGGCACGTTAAAGCGGAAGAATTTATTCATGGCGTCGTGCGCCACGGCGGCTGACGAGCCAAGACCGAAGAACGCAATGCGTTTGGCCTGGGTGAGTAAATCCACCGCGCGGTTTACTGAACTCATATCCAGACTTTGACGAACGTGATCGAGCGTGGCCATGGCCGACTCAAATATTTTTGCCGTATAGGCATCTACGCTGTCGTCTTCATCCACATTACGATTAACATAGGGGGTGCCGTTTGCCAGACTTTGTGCCAGATGCAGTTTAAAATCAGGAAAGCCGCGCGTTTCCAGGCTGCGGCAGAAGCGGTTGACCGTCGGTTCACTGACGCCCGCTTCCTGAGCCAGAGCGGCGATGCTTGAATGAATCGCCTGACCGGGCGCGGCCAGAATGACTTCAGCCACTTTTCGCTCGGATTTGCTAAGGTGTTCCAGTTGATACTGGATTTTTTCAAGCATGTTCATTGTTAACAAGGCGCTCATGGGGGTGGAAACGATTTCACTCATTGATGAAATCTTGATTCGATTAGCCGATATTACCCCTGTGGCTTCCCTAAAGGGTAACAGTCGACAAGATAATGTTGTTGTTTTTTTTCATTACTTGATCGATGTCGGGTTTTGCTATGACCCTGTTGCGCAAATTATCGACGGCTGTTGCGTCATTACGTCGCCATAATCGGCTGAATGGCGAAAAATCGCCGTATCGCACGAGACGATAAGCGCTAATGGTTTCGGGAATGACGTAAAAGCAGTACAGTGCATTGTAATAAAATTACAACGATACCTGGCAGAAGCACCAGGTGATCCAACTGAGGAGAATGACATGGCGGTAACGCAAACAGCCCAGGCATGTGACCTGGTCATTTTCGGCGCGAAAGGCGATCTTGCACGCCGAAAATTGCTGCCTTCCCTGTATCAACTGGAGAAAGCGGGCCAAATTCATCCGGATACGCGTATCCTGGGGGTTGGGCGCGCCGACTGGGACAAGGACGCTTATACCAAAGTCGTCCGCGAGGCGCTCGAAACTTTCATGAAGGAAAAAATTGATGAAAGTTTGTGGGATACCCTCAGCGGTCGTCTCGATTTCTGCAACCTGGACGTTAATGACGTCAGCGCGTTTTCCCGCCTGGGTGCCATGCTGGATCAGAAAAACCGTGTCACCATTAACTATTTCGCCATGCCGCCAAGCACCTTTGGTGCCATCTGCAAAGGTTTGGGCGAAGCCAAACTGAACGCCAAGCCGGCGCGCGTGGTGATGGAAAAGCCGCTGGGGACGTCGCTGGCTACCTCCCGTGAAATCAACGACCAGGTGGGCGAGTTCTTTGAAGAGTGCCAGGTCTACCGTATCGACCACTATCTCGGTAAAGAGACGGTACTGAACCTGCTGGCGCTGCGTTTCGCTAACTCCCTGTTTGTGAATAACTGGGACAACCGTACCATTGACCACGTGGAAATTACCGTGGCGGAAGAGGTGGGGATTGAAGGTCGCTGGGGTTACTTTGACCAGGCCGGCCAGATGCGCGACATGATCCAGAACCACCTGCTGCAAATTCTGTGCATGATTGCCATGTCTCCACCGTCTGACCTGACGGCTGACAGCATCCGCGATGCCAAAGTGAAAGTGCTGAAGTCGCTGCGCCGCATCGACCGCTCCAACGTGCGCGAGAAAACCGTTCGCGGCCAGTACACTGCCGGGTTTGCGCAAGGCAAAAAGGTGCCAGGCTACCTGGAAGAAGAGGGCGCGAACAAGTCCAGCAATACCGAGACGTTTGTGGCGATCCGCGTGGATATCGACGACTGGCGCTGGGCGGGCGTGCCGTTCTACCTGCGCACCGGTAAGCGTCTGCCGACGAAGTGTTCCGAAGTGGTTGTCTACTTTAAGAACCCGGAACTGAACCTGTTCAAAGAGTCCTGGCAGGAGCTGCCGCAGAACAAGCTGACCATCCGTCTGCAGCCGGACGAAGGGGTGGATATCCAGATCCTCAACAAAGTGCCGGGCCTGGATCATAAGCACAACCTGCAGACCACCAAGCTGGATCTGAGCTACTCCGAAACCTTCAACCAGACGCACCTTGCGGATGCTTACGAGCGTCTGCTGCTGGAAACCATGCGCGGTATCCAGGCGCTGTTCGTGCGTCGCGACGAAGTGGAAGAGGCGTGGAAATGGGTCGATTCCATCACCGAAGCCTGGGCTGCCGATCAGGATGCGCCAAAACCGTATCAGGCGGGTACCTGGGGGCCTGTGGCATCGGTGGCGATGATCACCCGCGATGGCCGCTCCTGGAACGAGTTTGAGTAGGATAATCCACTAGCCCGAAAGTGTTATTTTACCGGTAACATGATCTAACACAGCTAGTGGCACAATTTTTATACTTTTAAGCTCCGCGTGGATTCACCCGCGGGGCTTTTTTTATTACACTGCCGGAAGTGATTTTGCCCCTGAGCTCCGGACAGCAAGCGTTTCAGCGTTGTTAACAACCGCCAGCGACTTTGTAAACTCCCGAGCCCGGACAGATAAATTAAAGGAGCTTTTATGAATCCTGTATTGTTACGCGTAACACAACGCATTATCGAGCGCTCGAAAGAGACCCGTTCGGCCTACCTCGCCCGCATTGAACAGGCGAAAAGCAACACCGTTCACCGCTCCCAGCTGGCCTGCGGTAACTTGGCCCACGGCTTCGCCGCCTGCCAGCCCGATGACAAAGCCTCCCTGAAAAGCATGTTGCGTAACAATATCGCTATCATCACGTCTTATAACGATATGCTCTCCGCGCACCAGCCGTATGAGGTCTATCCCAACATCATTCGTAAAGCGCTGCACAGCGTGAACGCGGTGGGGCAGGTGGCGGGGGGCGTCCCGGCCATGTGCGACGGCGTGACGCAGGGGCAGGATGGTATGGAGCTGTCGCTGCTGAGCCGCGAAGTGATTGCGATGTCTGCGGCTGTGGGCCTGTCACACAACATGTTTGATGGTGCGCTGTATCTCGGCGTGTGCGACAAAATCGTCCCGGGCCTGGTGATGGCAGCGCTGTCGTTTGGTCATCTGCCAGCGATTTTCGTGCCGTCCGGCCCGATGGCCAGCGGTCTGCCGAATAAAGAAAAAGTGCGTATCCGCCAGCTGTATGCGGAAGGCAAAGCCGATCGTCAGGCGCTGCTGGAAGCCGAAGCCGCGTCCTACCATGCGCCGGGCACCTGTACGTTCTACGGCACGGCCAACACCAACCAGATGGTGGTGGAGTTTATGGGTATGCAGCTTCCGGGCTCGTCCTTCATCCAGCCGGACGCGCCGCTGCGCCAGGCGCTGACCGAGGCCGCGGCCCGTCAGGTGACGCGCCTGACAGGAAACGGCAATGAATGGATGCCGATGGGCAAAATGGTCGACGAAAAAGTGATCGTCAACGGTATCGTCGCCCTGCTGGCGACCGGCGGTTCAACTAACCACACCATGCACCTGGTGGCCATGGCGCGCGCGGCGGGTATCCTGATTAACTGGGATGACTTCTCCGACATCTCCTCCGTGGTACCGCTGATGGCGCGTCTGTACCCGAACGGCCCGGCGGACATCAACCACTTCCAGGCCGCGGGCGGCGTGCCGCTGCTGATGCGCGAGCTGCTGAAAGGCGGTCTGCTGCATGAAGACGTGAACACCGTGGCCGGATTTGGTCTGCAGCGCTACACCCAGGAGCCGTGGCTGAACAACGGCGAGCTGGACTGGCGCGACGGGGCAACCGCGTCTCTTGATCCGCAGGTGATTGCCACTATCGACAAACCGTTCTCCCACCACGGCGGTACCAAAGTGCTGAGCGGCAACCTTGGCCGCGCGGTGATGAAAACCTCTGCCGTGCCGGAAGAGAACCAGGTTATCGAGGCCCCGGCGGTAGTGTTTGAAAGCCAGCACGACGTGTTGCCTGCCTTCGACGCCGGTCTGCTGGATAAAGACTGCGTGGTGGTCGTGCGTCATCAGGGGCCAAAAGCGAACGGCATGCCAGAATTACATAAACTTATGCCACCACTTGGTGTATTATTGGACCGCCGTTTCAAAATTGCGTTAGTGACCGATGGCCGCCTGTCAGGCGCATCCGGCAAAGTGCCTTCCGCCATCCACGTCACGCCTGAAGCCTACGACGGCGGCTTGCTGGCGAAAGTGCGCGACGGCGACATGATCCGCGTGAACGGCCAGACTGGCGAGTTAACCCTGCTGGTGGATGACGCGGAGCTGGCGGCACGTCAGCCTCATATTCCTGACCTGAGCGCATCGCGCGTGGGGACCGGACGCGAAATGTTCAGCGCGCTGCGTGAGAAGCTCTCCGGTGCGGAGCAGGGCGCAACCTGTATTACGTTTTAAGACGACTTGATTTTAACGATCTGGCGAGAGAGAACACTGATGAAAAACTGGAAAACAAGTGCAGAAGCAATCCTGACCACTGGCCCTGTCGTGCCGGTTATCGTGGTAAACAAGCTGGAGCACGCTGTGCCAATGGCGAAAGCGCTGGTTGCGGGCGGCGTTCGCGTTCTGGAAGTGACCCTGCGTACCGCCTGCGCGATGGATGCCATCCGCGCCATCGCTAAAGAAGTGCCGGACGCCATCATCGGTGCGGGTACCGTTCTCAACGCGCAGCAGCTGGCGGAAGTGACCGAAGCCGGCGCACAGTTTGCCATCAGCCCGGGCCTGACCGAGCCGCTGCTGAAGGCCGCGACCGAAGGCACCATTCCCTTGATCCCGGGCATCAGCACCGTTTCTGAACTGATGCTGGGCATGGACTACGGTCTGAAAGAGTTCAAATTCTTCCCGGCAGAAGCGAACGGCGGTACCAAAGCGCTGCAGGCAATTGCGGGTCCCTTCTCTCAGGTACGCTTCTGCCCGACGGGCGGTATCTCCCCGGCTAACTACCGCGACTACCTGGCGCTGAAAAGCGTGCTGTGCATCGGCGGCTCATGGCTGGTTCCGGCGGATGCGCTGGAAGCGGGCGACTGGGATCGCATCACGAAACTGGCTCGTGAAGCGGTTGAAGGCGCGAAGCAGTAAGCCATATGCAGCATGAAAAACGGGCCTTTCGGCCCGTTTTTTTATCCTGCTACCTGAACGTTCGCAGCCGCCGCTTTTGCTCTTACTACGGCCTCGTCAACGTTATCCCCGGTGGCTAACGCCACGCCCAGACGACGCGTACCGTCGATCTCCGGCTTGCCGAACAGACGGACCTGCAGGCCTGCGCCCACCGCGCCTTCGACGTTATCAAACGTCACATTCTGGCTGGTCAGCTGCGGAAGGATCACCGCCGACGCCGCCGGGCCGTACTGGCGGATGCCGCCAACCGGCAGGCCGAGGAAGGCGCGCACGTGCAGGGCGAACTCCGAGAGATCCTGCGAAATGAGCGTCACCATACCGGTGTCGTGCGGGCGAGGGGAGACTTCGCTGAAGATCACTTCGTCACCGCAGACGAACAGCTCCACGCCGAACAGGCCATAACCGCCCAGGGCCAGAACGGTCTTACGGGCAATCTCCCGGGCACGCTCCAGCGCCAGGTCGCTCATCTGCTGCGGCTGCCAGGATTCACGATAATCGCCATCTTCCTGACGGTGGCCAATCGGGTCGCAGAAATGGACGCCGTCCACGGCACTGACGGTGAGCAGAGTGATTTCGAAATCAAACTTCACCACGCCTTCGACGATCACGCGACCGGCACCGGCACGGCCACCCTGTTGCGCATAATCCCACGCGCTGTCCAGCGCGCTGCTGTCGCGAATAAAGCTCTGACCTTTCCCGGAAGAGCTCATCACCGGCTTAATGATGCACGGGTAGCCAATCTCTTCAACGGCCTGCAGGAATGCGGCTTTGTCACCCGCAAAACGGTAGCTTGAAGTAGGCAGCCCCAGCTCCTCCGCCGCCAGGCGGCGAATGCCTTCACGGTTCATGGTCAGCTTTGCGGCTTTCGCGCAGGGCACCACGCGCTGGCCTTCCTGCTCAAGGGCGATCAGCGTATCGGTTGCGATAGCTTCAATTTCCGGCACGACAAAATCCGGTTTCTCCCGTGCAATGAGCGTACGCAGGGCATCACCGTCCAGCATGTTAATCACATAAGAACGATGGGCGACGTGCATGGCGGGCGCGTCGGCGTAGCGGTCTACGGCAATCACCTCCACCCCTAAACGCTGACACTCAATGGCGACTTCTTTACCCAGTTCGCCCGATCCCAACAGCATCACGCGCGTCGCCGCAGGTCGCAGCGCGGTTCCTAAACGAGTCATAACATTCCCCCTGAAAAAGATGCGCGCAGTATAAACGAAAACGTTTGCGTCTGTCTTGCGCACGGCAAAAGGGCAGACCAGAAATTTGCGCTTCTTTAGGCTTGATGGACATTTCCTGACGCCTGCTCGCTTACGCTGGAGAACATATTAACCGTTAAGCGAGGGAAACCATGTCAGGCTGGTTAAATCAACTGCAATCCATGTTAGGGCAGAAAACGTCTGGTTCCGGCGAACAGGGGCTTAGCAAACTGCTGGTACCGGGGGCGCTCGGTGGGCTGGCAGGGCTGCTGGTTGCCAATAAATCCTCACGCAAGCTTCTGGCGAAGTACGGTACCGGCGCGCTGCTGGCCGGGGGCGGCGCTATCGCCGGCACCGTGCTGTGGAACAAATATAAGGACAGGGTGCGAGCGGCGCACCGCGATGAACCTCACTATGGGGAGCATACTTCTCCGCTGGATCTGCGCACGGAGCGGCTCATCCTTGCGCTGGTGTTTGCCGCCAAAAGCGACGGGCATATTGATGATAATGAAAGAGCGGCTATCGAACAGCAGCTGCGCGAGGCGGGTGTTGAAGAACAGGGCAGAACGCTGGTGGCGCAGGCCATTGAACAGCCGCTCGATCCGCAGCGTCTGGCACTGAGCGTGAAAAATGAGGAAGAGGCGCTGGAACTCTATTTTCTCAGCTGTGCCGCCATAGATATCGATCACTTTATGGAGCGTAGCTACCTTAATGCCCTCGGCGACGCGCTGAAGATCCCTCAGGACGTGCGCGAGGGGATTGAAAAAGATATCGGGGAACAAAAACTGGCGCTACAGGGCTAACTCGCGCCCCCGTGGTCATGTTTCGCTTGCATCATGCGCGGGTTTTGCCAACCTTATAGGGTGTAAAACTTAAAAGAATGATGACATGCCACCGAAAGCCCGACGTACTCCTTATGCGATCGTCACGCATGGCGATACGCGCATAGACAACTATTACTGGCTGCGGGACGATTCGCGTTCCCGGCCAGAGGTGCTCGACTACCTGCACGAGGAAAACGACTATGGCCGCAGGGTCATGGCCAGCCAGCAGGCGCTTCAGGACCAGCTGCTGAATGAAATGGTGCAGCGTATTCCCCAGCGCGACATCTCCGCGCCCTGGACCAAAAACGGCTATCGCTATCGCCATATCTATGAGCCGGGCAACGAGTATCCCATCTATCAACGACAGTCGGTATTAAGCGCCGAGTGGGATGAATGGGACATTTTGCTGGATGCGAACCAGCGTGCCGCCCACAGCGAGTTTTATACCCTGGGCGGTATGTCCATCTCCCCGGACAACACCATCATGGCGCTGGCGGAGGATTATCTCTCCCGGCGCCAGTACGGCCTGCGTTTTCGCAATCTGGAAACCGGCAACTGGTATCCGGAAATGCTGGAAAACGTCTCCCCGGATTTTGTCTGGGCGAACGATTCCGAGACGGTCTACTACGTTAAAAAGCACGCCTCCACGCTTCTGCCTTATCAGGTGTGGCGGCATACTGTAGGTACGGACTCAGCCGATGACGAGCTGGTCTATGAAGAGAAAGACGAAACGTTTTATGTCAGCCTGCATAAAACCTCCTCGCGCCACTATGTGATTATCTTCCTCGCCAGCGCCACCACCTCGGAAGTGCTGCTCCTGGATGCCGAACTGCCTGACGCCCAGCCGCTCTGTTTCCTGCCGCGCCGCAAGGACCACGAGTACAGCCTGGATCACTTCCAGCACAGCTTTTATCTGCGTTCGAATCGTGAAGGCAAGAACTTTGGTCTGTACAAAACCAAGGTGCGCGACGAGCGCAAGTGGGAGGTGCTGATTCCCGCGCGGGATCAGGTGATGCTGGAAGGGTTCACGCTGTTTACCGACTGGCTGGTGGTGGAGGAGCGCCAGCGGGGGCTGACCAGTATCCGGCAGATCAACCGTAAAACGCGTGAGGTGATAGGGATTGCGTTCGACGATCCGGCCTACGTCACGTGGATCGGCTTTAACCCGGAACCTGAATCGTCCCGGCTGCGCTACGGTTACTCGTCCATGACCACGCCGGATACGCTCTTCGAGCTGGATATGGATACCGGACAGCGCCAGGTGCTTAAGCAAACCGAAGTGAAGGGCTTTGATTCCGACAATTACCGCAGCGAACACCTGTGGGTCACCGCGCGTGATGGCGTGGAGGTGCCTGTTTCGCTCGTTTATCACAAGGCGCATTTCCAGAAGGGTAAAAATCCGATCCTGGTCTACGGCTACGGCTCCTATGGCTCCAGCATGGATGCAGACTTCAGCAGCAGCAGATTAAGCCTGCTCGACCGCGGCTTTGTTTTCGCCATTGCCCATATTCGCGGCGGCGGCGAGCTGGGGCAGCACTGGTATGAAGACGGGAAATTCCTGAAAAAGAAAAACACCTTCAACGACTATCTCGACGTCTGCGATGCGCTGATTGAGCAAGGCTATGGCGATCCTCAGCTTTGCTTCGGCATGGGCGGCAGCGCGGGGGGGATGCTGATGGGGGCGGTCATCAATCAGCGCCCCGACCGCTTTAAGGGTATTGTTGCGCAGGTCCCGTTTGTCGATGTGGTTACCACCATGCTCGATGAGTCCATCCCTTTGACGACCGGGGAGTTTGAGGAGTGGGGCAACCCGCAGGATGAAACCTATTATCGCTATATGAAAGAGTACAGCCCGTATGACAACGTGGAAGCGAAAGCGTACCCGCACATGCTGGTGACGACCGGTTTGCACGATTCACAGGTGCAATACTGGGAACCGGCAAAATGGGTAGCAAAGCTGCGGGAGCTGAAAACCGATGACAACCTGCTGCTGCTCTGTACCGATATGGACTCCGGGCACGGGGGGAAATCGGGTCGATTCAAATCCTACGAAGGGGTGGCCCTGGAGTATGCCTTTTTGATAGGCCTGGCGCAGGATACGTTGCCAGGCCGTGTGCAGCGTTAAGCTTCGCCCAGATAGTGTTTCAGGGTTAAGCGCAGCTCCGGGCTCATTTTGTCGAGGTTGTTATACAGCCAGCGCAGATAGCCCGGATCTTTATCCGCAATATCCGATACCGCTCTCCCGCGATATTTGCCGAAGGTGAACGTCGTCAGCAGCGCAGGGCGTCCGGTGATCGTTGCCATATCATCCGGCGTCCAGCCCGATGTGTTCATAATATCTATGAGCAGCGCGGCGGTGATATAGCAGTCATACAGGGCGCGGTGATGGTGCAGCCCTTCAGGGGTTCTGACGCTGAGCTTGCGGGATTTATACAGCGCCATATTGCTGTACTTGATCCCTGGCCAGAGGCGACGCGCCAGCTTCATGGTACAAATCCACTCCCCGGGCATTTCGGGGAGTACCCGACGGTCAAAGCTGGCGTTGTGGGCAACGTACCATGGGCTGCCGTAGTAGTGCGGAATAACGTCTTCTATCCAGGGTTTATCCGCCACCATTGATTCTGTAATGCGATGGATAGCCATGGCCTGTGGGCTAATAGGACGATCGGGACGCACCAGATGGCTCATCGGGTTGACGATTTTTCCATCAACCACGTCGACCGAGGCCACTTCCACAATTCCGCCCTGAAGATCGCAAGTTTCGGTATCAATGACGCGCAGCATGAAAATCTCCTGAGCTTAAAACGCTTAGCCTAAAGGAATGATATCGCCTTGCCAACCCTGTCCGTTGCGCGTGCCGGTCAACAGGAGCTCACCCTTATCTGCCCGAACGATCAGCTGGCCTTTTTCATCCCATAACGCGCTGCCCGCGCCGGCATTTGCCATTAACACCGCGATGGCATACCTGTGCGCAAAGCGCTGCAGGGTATTGATGGACTGTCGCCAGCGGTAATCCCTCACCGACTGGCAACTGGTGAAGAGTGTTGCCTGCGGATCAAGATTCGGGGAATCGCTTTGCCCATCGATAATCGTGAGTTGTTTATCACCCGGCACCAGGCTGGCGCCGCTCCCCTGAGGGTAACGCAGAATACGATCGCGGGAGGGGATAAACAGCGCAAGGCCTTTCTGGCGCTGACCGTTTCGTTCAACGGGAAGCCCTGCAATGAGGGTAATGCGGTAAAAATGCGCGGCGTCAAGCAACGGCTGTAGTCGATCGTCTTCGGGCGGGAGCGGTAATGCCGTCGCGCCCGGGCCGGTTAATGAGAGTTCCGGAAAAACCAGCAAATCGCACTGATGCTGTGCTGCTTCGGCAATAAAGTGGAGATGGTGCGCAATATGGTCATCTACGCTGTGATGCTGCCCGCCATACTGGGCTGCCGCAATATTCCAATGTGACATCGTGACTTCCTTATACACAGAGTCGCAGGGATTAAAGAGTACACCTAATTTAATCAGGGTTTTCTTATCCTGCCAGATTCCGCGTAAGGAAGTGTAACGAGTCGTTAAGCTTATTTAACTTTCGGCTCGTACGGCAAGCGGGAGAGGTTGACCGAGGCGAGACGGTGGGCAATTAACCTTTCGCGAAACCAGTCACGAAGATGGGCGGGCTGTTCTCGCTCCACCACTTCAGCCACGACGGGCATGTTGTAACGCTCTTTAAAGGCGACGCCAGCGGCAGCGAGATCGACATTCACTTTATCCATCTCGTCCTGAGGAAGGGCGGCCAGATTGATCTTCATTACCTTCTCCTTATTTTGCGGCGGCAACGTTACCGCGATTGCGCGACGATGACAAGCAGAGCGGGATGATCCTCGACTCGTTTATTATACAGCGTTATTCTTTAGCATACAGACATAACAAAAAGGAATGATTGTGATGGGTTTATCCGCTTCCCGCGCGGTATGCGCACTGGTTTTTTTGGCCTCAACGGTAATCTCACCCTCCGTGCTGGCGCATGCGCATCTTGAGCAGCAGAGCCCGGCAGCGGACAGCCAGGTGGCGTCACCGCAGGTGCTGACGCTGAATTTCTCCGAAGGTATCGAGCCCGGATTTAGCGGCGTCCTGGTGACGGATGCGCAAAATCAGGTGATCAAAACCGGTACCGCCACGCGAGACGAAAAGAACAAAGCACAGCTGACCGTTCCGCTGGAACAGACGCTGGCCCCGGGGGCTTACCGGGTTGACTGGCACGTGGTTTCCGTCGACGGCCATAAAACCAAAGGCAGCTATCGCTTCAGCGTGAAATAGCATGCTGGGACTGTTATACGTAGGATTGCGCTTTATCCATTTTGCGGCGCTAATGCTCGTTTTTGGCAACGCGCTTTACAGCGTCTGGTTTGCGCCTTCCGGGCTGCACCGCCTGATGGCCCGGCGTTTCCAGCTCCAGCAGAGAGTGGCATCCATCGTCAGCCTGACCGCTGCGATCCTGATGTTTATGCTTCAGGGCGGCTTAATGGGCAACGGCTGGGGCGATGTGTTTAACCTGCAAATCTGGAACAGCGTGCTGGGAACGCGGTTTGGTGGCGTCTGGTTGTGGCAAATTATCCTCGCTGCCATCACCGTTGTCGTCGCGTGGCTCGCGCCGCTGAAAGGCTCGCGCCTGCTGCTGCTCGCCATGGGCCAGCTTATCCTGCTGGCAGGTGTAGGGCACGCGGCGATGAGCGACGGCCCGATGGGGGCGATACAGCGAATCAATCATGCTGTTCACCTGCTGTGTGCCGCAACCTGGGTGGGTGGATTGCTGCCGCTGCTGTTTTGCATGCGTCTGGCGAAAGGACGCTGGCAGAACGCGGCCATCTATACCATGATGCGTTTCTCGCGCGTGGGGCATTATGCCGTCGCAGGCGTGCTGCTTACCGGCGTAGTGAATGCGCTGTTGATTCTGGGCATTCATATTCCCTGGCAGGCTGGCTATGTGCAGTTTTTGTTGTTCAAATGTGCTCTCGTGGCGTTGATGGTGGCAATTGCGCTGGCAAATCGGTATTTTCTGGTGCCACGGTTCCGTCCGGATTCCGGGCGCGCACAACAGATGTTTATCAGGATGACACAGGCAGAGGTGGTGCTGGGCGCGCTGGTTCTGGCAACGGTCAGTCTGTTTGCTACCTGGGAACCCTTCTGACGAGGTTAACTATTAAATGAAAAAGACAGTACTTTCTCTCTTATTGCTGGCCTGCGCGGGAAGCGCTCTGGCGGCACCGCAGGTAATCACCGTAAGCCGCTTTGAAGTGGGCAAAGACAAATGGGCCTTTAATCGCGAAGAGGTGATGCTGACCTGCCGTCCGGGCCATGCGCTGTATGCGATCAACCCGAGCACGCTGGTCCAGTACCCGCTCAACGATACCGCTGAGCAGCAGGTCGCCAGCGGCAAGAGCAGCGGTCAGCCAGTCAGCGTGATTCAGATTGATGACCCGGCCAACCCGGGGCAGAAGATGAGCCTGGCACCGTTTATCGAGCGCGCTGACAAGCTCTGCTAACGTTCAGGTTTCCAATAAAAAAACCGCAGATGCTCGCCAAAGCACTGCGGTTTTTCACTTTTAATGATGCTCTGACGCTTTTTTCAGGCCACTTTTGCTGTGGACTGGAAAACCTGGCGTCGTCATCTATTCTTAAAAGGCAAGGCGACTTAGCCTGCATTAATGCCAACTTTTAGCGCACGGCTCTCTCCCAAGAGCCATTTCCCTGGACCGAATACAGGAATCGTATTCGGTCTCTTTTTATCTCTATGTTTCTCAAAAGATTTCTTTGGTTATGGACCGAAAACCCCGAGAATGGCTGGACAGTTCCCTATCCTGACTAAACCATAACATACTCAGGACCGCGTACGTCCAGGGTTTTTTGGCATCTTTGTTAAAAAATTGTGTCCTGGCGATCGCTGTGGAATCTTCGTCGGTGAAGTAAAGGCCCGGCCTGATAGTTAAATAATGAATTCCCTGAATTTATCTTTGTTGTTAACGATATACTCGGGGAAACTGTCTGCCGACAGCTCTTGCCTGATTAACTTCCTGTCTCGTCCCCAGATATCTTCGGCGTTTTTTATGACCTTCATGATATGTTCCGGGTTGTTGAACTCAGGCAGATCGTATTCCGTGTGGGAGATGGTGGACATTTTTTCTGATATGCGTTCAGGGGTCATAACCCATGAGAAATGCCAGCCACTATTTTCAATGATGCGATTGTTAAGTTTGAACCAGTTCCATTTAAGCCAGGACCAGTTTTTGACGCTTCTGGTGCGTTTAAGATTTCTGAACGACTCAGGCTCGCCGCCAAAAAAATGAACGAGGTTTTTATATTTTGTGGCTCTCGGCAGTTTACATTTTCTTGGGGTGTTATCTGTATTAAAAACCTGCAGATTAAACTGATAATTATAAAAGTTTTGATAAAGCGTTGTGCAGAGTTTATTCGCGTTGATAGAGCCGATAACCTGTGGTGAAAAAATCTCGTCCACATCGGAAATTAAAATCAAATCATCATCTTTAGCACTTTTGAGGCCCTGCATGATGGCATTTCTCTGCGCGGCTTCATTCGCCCATGCATCCACCACCAGACCGTCCTGATGCTGATCGCCGCCGTCAGAGGCTTTCATGAGAGGTGTTTCATCATGCACAACATAAATAATTTTATCTTTAAAAGGACCGTATTTATTTATGTCAAAGTGAAGCTGCCGCTTTTTGCCGGTAAAGGTATGCGTTGACTCAACAATAACGAAGCGATCAACAACGCCTGCTAGCGTATTCAGCCTGATATCAAGAAGCATATCTTCATCGTAATACAAGAAGCAGTCGTAAATCATCATTAAAGTCCTTAAATTTGCGTCTACACTGCGCTTTTCCAACGCATTCGCTATTTTCATTTCGCGCAATGCTAACTGAGCACCCCTGGCATATGCAAGAGTGCTCTGCTTTATCATTCCTTTTTCAAACCGAGTGCATTCTCTGTGCTGAGAGCGAAAACGCTTGTCGCGATTAGAAATGGGACTTAACGGACGCCTCAATTTCATCAAGCAGTTCAAAGCGACGACGGTATTCAGCGCGTTTTTTACTGGCTATCTCGTCGAGGGATTTGCGCTCCATCTGCAGCGGCAGCTGCCAGCAGAAGGCGGAAAGTTTTTTTCCACCCAAAGAATCCCAGAATTCGTCATAGCTGGCGTGGAAATGACGGCCTTTGCTGAGGCGATAGCGCAGCGCGCGGAAAACGTGTCCCTCATCGCTGACGGCAAAAATGGCCCGAACAGATGACTGCGCTGCCAGCTGGAAAAGTACCTCCATCAGCACGCGCTTGGGAAACAGGCCATGGCAGGCGCGAGTTGCCAGTTTAATGGCATCTCGTGACACGCAGCGACGGGGGCCCTGAAGTCCGCCAATGACCATAACGGGCTGGCCATTGCTGCGGGCGACGCTAAAGGTCAGGCTGGCCAGAAGCGTATCCTCGTTGTCGCGCAGCCAGAGCGTACTCTCACCTTCACGCTCAGCTTTGCCAGCTGAGGACGCATTAACCGTGTAGGTCACGCCGTCTTTGACGTGGAACTGCGCAATAGGTTGTTCCTGCGCGCCGGTCATAGCCTGGGCAAGACGGCTCTCCTTCAGGCGATCGATCCAGTAGTAATGGTTAACGATAGCGTCGGCGCGATCGTTTGCCGTCAGACCGCGCATCAGGTACTGCCGATGGGTCTTGCTGGGCAACGTAATTTGCGATGTCAGTAGTTTGTCGAAATCGTCACGGCCAGAGAGGGCTTCCAGCATACGGTGGGTGGAAGACCAAAAGAGCAGGGAACGTAAAAGGAACTTCAGTCGGTAGTCGCGTTTCCGCCAGATTGGCCCCGGGACGCGTTTGCCGTTCACCAGCTCGGAAATAATATTCGTGCGATGCGGATAGAAAACATCGTTATGTAGCTGTGTATTAGACACGTGAAGACCTCTCGTTTTTATCTCCCCTTATTCTAAGGAGCCAGTAAAAAGGGATTAAGAGCGCGCGGATCTTTATTTCTCTTTGGTTTACCGTTTGTTTTACTTTGTAAGGGCTGCGCTGATCTTCTTGCGCTTTTGACGGCGGCTATACTGTTAAAGGGAGGCCTTATGTATCAGCGAATAGAAGGTGGAGAGTGGCGTCACGTATGGGTTGTCAGCGACATACACGGCTGTTACCAGAGGCTCATGGAGGAACTGAAACGCCGTCATTTCAATCCTTATGAGGATTTACTTATTTCCGTTGGCTATCTGATCGATCGTGGTCCGGACAGCGTGAAATCATTGCAGCTCATCAATGAGAAATGGTTTCGAGCAGTGCGGGGCAATCATGAGCAAATGGCAATAGATAGCCTGGATAATAATGATTTTGCGCTCTGGACAATGAATGGCGGAATGTGGTTTTCGCGGCTTGAGCATGAGGAGCAGCAGCGGGCGCGCTCGTTACTTAACGCATGTCGTGCGTTACCGCATATTATCGAAATTACCTGCGCGAACGGATTGAACGTTATTGCTCATGCTGATTACCCGGCGGAGGAATACCGCTGGGAAAAACCGGTAAGCGCCCAGCGCGTGTTATGGGATCGCGACCGCCTGATGGGGTTTATGGTGGGCAAAGGGCAGGGAATTAGCGGGGCGGATCATTTCTGGTTCGGACATACGCCCGTCGACAGAAGGTATGATTTTGACAATCTGCACTACATTGATACGGGGGCCGTATTTGACGGTTACTTTACGCTGGCGCAGCTGCAGTAATAAATAACCCGCCTTCGGGCGGGTTCTCTTTAGGTCAGGCAAGACGCATGACCCAGGCATCGGCTTTACTATCGTAATGCTCACGGTAAAGGACAGAATGTTCGCCATCAAGTATTGCCGGGACGCTGGTGTCTGCATCCCATGCATCGAGCTGCATGCACAAATCCGGGTCGGATTTGCAGGGAATACTTAACGTTCGATCGCCTTGTGCTTCGCCGCGCAGCTCTGCGTCGTCGATCTCAAAAGCGCCAATACGCACGCTGGTTTTCGTCATAGTGCTCTCCGGGTCGGTTGTCAAAATCTGGTATGACCAGTATGGGCATCCATTTTTGATCGTAGACAAGGAGAGCAAAATCGCCAGTAAAAAAATGCGCTTTTTTCAGGTCGTGCGATCGTTACCGGTAAACAGTCGACCATCCCGGACCAGTTCGCGTGGATAGCTGTTTTTAAGCCTTGAACCGACCTTTTTGGCCAGCCCCAGCGGGAATCCCTGATAGGTCACTACCACTTCATCTGCGGAGGGCGAGCTGTCAGGATAAACATCGCGGCCACGGTACCACTCTTCGGCTTCCTGATGCGTCAGGGCAAAGGTATTCTCGTGTCCGGCAAGCGCGATGACGGCCTCATGCTGCCAGCGATAGCCTTTATTATGCACTTCCGCCAGGCGGATCCCGATTCGGGAAAAACGCACTTTGCCAATCAGTGGCTCGATATTCGCCGGGAAAAGCCAAACCTCTTTGTCCCGCTGCCAGAGATGCATGCTCTCATCCCACTGCAACCCGACCTTGCTGGCTGCGGCTTCAAGCTGCGCGACGTCGCGGCCTTTAAGCGGCGCAAACGGGAAGTTGCCGACCTTGAATTTGGGGGCGGGCAGGGGAGCAACCGCCTGCGTTTTACGCAGACGCGCCACAAAGAACCCTTCGCAGTCGTAAATCTGCGGGAACACGTGGAGGAAACCTTCCGGCGTGACCGCCTCCTGTGCCGAGGAAAACAGATCGTTAAGCGGCAGGAACTCGACGGCATCCGGGTATTGCGCTTTCAGCCACAGGCAGACGTCTTCGTTTTCATCGCGGTTCAAGGTGCACGTTGAATACACCAGCGTGCCGCCGGGGCGCAGGGCGTGGAACGCGCTGTCGATCAGCTCGCGCTGCGTGGCGGCGATCTCAAGATTGCTCTCCACGGACCAGTTCTTTAACGCATCGGGATCTTTACGCACTACCCCTTCACCGGAGCAGGGGGCGTCCAGCAGGATGGCATCAAACATTTCCGGCAGGGCGGCGCCAAAGACGCGACCGTCGAAGTGCGTAAGAGCGACATTATGAATACCGCAGCGGCTGATATTGGCATGCAACACCTTCACGCGGCTGGCGGAAAATTCGTTGGCGAGGATTGCTCCGCGATTGCCCATGCGCGCGGCAATCTGCGTGGTTTTCGAACCGGGCGCGGCGGCGACATCCATCACGCGTTCAGGCGCGTTACCGTCGGCGAACAGGGCGGCAACCGGTAGCATTGAGCTCGCTTCCTGAATATAAAACAGACCGCTCAGATGTTCTGCGGTACTTCCCAGCGGCACCGCGTCTTCGTCATCGCGGTCGATCCAGAATCCCTCTTCACACCACGGAACCGGCGTAAGCTGCCAGCCGTACGGAGAAACCAGGGCCAGAAAATCCTCGACGCTGATTTTCAGCGTATTAACGCGGATGCTCCGGCGTAACGGACGCTGACAGGCGGCGATAAAATCGTCCATCGACAGATGAGAGGGAAGCGCCTCGCGCATCTGCGCCAGGAATTGATCGGGAAGAAATACGGAGTTTTGAGCCACGAGCACACCACAGGGAAAAGTTCAGGTGCGCAGTGTAACATAAAGGCTCCGGTGCGTTGACACCGGAGCCTGTCAGATTAACGCGGCAGGGCCGTTCCCCATTCGCGCCACTCTTTCGGTTCGCTTTCCAGCAGCAGGAAGTGTTTACCCGGCTGCGCTTTCGGCGCCAGCGGCGTTCCCGGCGGGGTGGCAAAGGCAATACCGCCGCGGATGAACTGGTTGAAGGTACCGGTTTTCACCACGCCACCCGTCAGGCCGAAGTCCAGCGAATAGCCGGATGCCAGCCAGAACACCGAGTTATTACGCACCAGATGCTGGTAACGCTCGCTGATGCGTAGCGCCACCATCACGCGGTCGGAGAGCGTGCCGAGCGTGAGGCCCGTTACCGTACCCACCTCAATGCCGCGGAACAGCACCGGCGTACCGATGCCAAGCGAGCCCGCCTCCGGCACTTCCACTACAATGCTCAGGCCGCCAAGGTAGCGCGAGTCGGTAATGGTAGCTTCCTGCAGCTCGAAATCACGACGGGCTTTGCCCTGACCGGGCTCGACATTGATGTAAGGCTGCAGAATGGTGTCGAGATGCTCAACGCCCGCGGCCGAAATCTGTGGGGTCACCACCGAGAAGCGGGAACCCGAGCGGGCGAAGGTCTGCACATATTCCGGATAAAGCACGGCGGTGGCCTGCACCTCGTTGCGCGAGGTGATGAGCGTCAGCTTCTGGATCTGCCCGATATCAATGCCCAGGTAGCGAATTGGCATGCCTTCCGCCAGCTTGCCGGCATCGAACGCATGCAGGGTAATCTGCCCACCCACGGCACGCGCGGCAGTTTCGGATGGGAAGAGAATTCGCTTATCGCCTTTACGCAGGTTCGCGCCCGCGCCGCTGAGGTTATCAAAGCTGATCGCCCCGCGCAGCGCGCGCGAGAGCGGGGAGGCCTGCACGGTCAGGCCGTTGCCGTTAAGCTGCACCTTCGCGCCGCCCTCGGCCCAGAAGACGCTGTTTGGGGTCAGCAGCTTGCGGTACTCGGGCTTGATATGCAGTTCGATATCAAACGCGTCCGCACGCGGGCGAACGGCGATCACCTCCCCAACCTCAAACTTGCGGTAGAGCACCACCGAGCCCGCCTGAACGTCAGGCAGCGTCTCGGCGCTTAAGGTCAGGGTCGTGGTTGGCATATCGCTCAGGCTGTTTTCAATCGCTTTGTCCAGGTTGGCGTACAGCGGGTAGCTGTCGCGAACGGGGCCTTTATTGCCCGGCAAAATGCGAATGCCGCCGTTAACCCATTCGCTGGCGCTGGCGCCGAGGAACTCCACGCCGTCCAGACCCACCTTCACGTCGACGCGGCTGTTCACCACGAACTTACTGTCGCCATGGACGAGGTTGCTGTATTGCGGATCGATAGCTACCGAGAAGCTCACGCCATTTTCGGAGAGCGTTCGCTCCAGCACCTGACCCACCTGTACGCCATGCAGAATCAGCGGCTGACCGGCCTCAATGCCGTAACTTTCAGGCGCATTGAGCGTAACCGTCACGACGCCCGGTTTTTGCAGCAGCGCTTTATCCGCCGGGGCAATGACGAAGCTATTGCTGGGCTGACCTTCACCGGGGATCAGTTCAAAGGTATTTCCGGTCAGCAGCGTGCTGAGGCTGGCATCGTTCAGAGAGAGTTTAGGGCTGCGCATCTCGATGCGCGTTTTCTCGCGCAGGAGATCGACCACGCTCGGATCGACCGTCATTTCGCCTGTGACCGAGCCGCCCGGATTGAGCGTCATTTTGGTGAGCTGGCCGACCTGCAGTCCCTGGTACATCAGCGGCGTTGACCCCGCTTTCAGCCCTTTGGCATCAGGCAGAACGAGCTTAACGATCACGCCACGCTGGCTGTGCGCCAGATCCGGGTATAAACCGAACGTGTCATCGGCCGTGGCAGGGCTTGAGTTTTCCGGGGAGTCAAAGGCAATGGCACCGTTAACCAGGGCGGCCAGACTCTCCAGCTTCACTTTTGCACCGCTCAGGCTGAGGTCGGCATCGACGCCGGAAACGTTCCAGAAGCGGCTGCCTTTTTTCACCAGATTGGTGAAGCGACGCTCGATCAGCACATCAATGGTGACGCCCTGTTTATTCGGGTTGATGCTGTAATCATACACACGGCCAACCGGAATCTTGCGGAAGTAGACCAGCGAGCCGCTGTTCAGCGAGCCCAAATCCGGTGCCTGAAGATGGATCATCAGATCGCCGTTATTGAGGCGGTATTTCGGCTGCGTATCCAGCGCGACAAAGTGATCCTGCGGTTCACCCTTGCCCGGCATCATGCCGATGTAGTTGCCGCCAACCAGCGCATCCAGCCCGGACACGCCGGCCAGGGAGGCTTTCGGCGTCACCAGCCAGAACTGCGTTTCGCTGCGAAGAGCATCCTGCATGTCAGATTTAATACTGACTCGCACCTGAATCTTGTTAAGCCCTTTTCCAAGGGAGATGTCCTGAACCGTACCGACTTCGACCCCCTGAAAACGAACGGGGGTTCGTCCGGCGACGATGCCGTCGGCGGTCTGAAAATCAATGGTGACGGTACTGCCGCGATCTTCATAGCTCGTCCAGATAAGCCAGCCTGCAATCATCAGGGCGATGACGGGCAGCAACCAGAATGGCGAAATGCGGCGTTTAGTTTTAATTCTCGCTTCAGTCGGCGAAGCGGGGGTTTCCTGACTCATGTGCATCCCAAAGTAAGCGGCTATCCAGCCATTCCACAGCAAGAATAGTCAATATCACCGCAGAGCCGAAATAAAAAGCCGCGGGTCCCATAGTAAAAGCAAGAAGCTGGTCGCGATTGATCAGCGACATCATCAGCGAAATCACAAACAGATCCAGCATTGACCAGCGGCCAATCCAGGTGACGAATCGCAGAAGCAGAATACGGGTACGTAAACCTTGTTCACACTTAAAGTGAATGCTGACGAGCAGGGTAAACATCACCACCACTTTGGTAAAGGGAACCAGGATACTGGCAATAAAGACGATGGCCGCTACCCCAACGTTACTGTGTGCAAGGGAGATAATACCGGAGAGGATAGTATCTTCCTGACGGCCACCGTTCACGTAAATAATGGATATCGGCAGCATATTGGCCGGGAACAGAAACACCAGGGAGGCAATCAGCGCCGCCCAGCATTTTTGCAGGCTGTTGTTGCGTCGTAACCTCAACGGTATATGGCAGCGCGGGCAGCGTCCACGCTTGTCGGGCAACCCGGTGTAATGGCATCCCAGACAGACGCGGAGGTTTTCATCCGGGCGGGTGGCAGGGCGCTGCGGGTAAAAACGCTCCCAAAGCTGCTCAACGTTCAGGTGGATCAGTGTCAGGATGCTGAGCAATACCAGGCAAATAAAGGCAAAAAGCCCGACGCCCGGCTGCAGAAAGGCATAGTCCTGCACCTTGATTGATGCCACGCCCACGCCCACCAGATAGATATCCAGCATGACCCACTCTTTAAGCTTTTCCAGCATCAGCAATACCGGACGCAGGTTCATTCCGAGGATGTTACCAAACCACAGGTAGGCAATGGCTGCAACCAGCACCAGCGGCGCGCCGACCACGCAGAACAGTACCATGGCGGCGGTGAGAGGATCGCCCTGGCTCGTCATCTGCCAGATACCCTGCAGCACGTTGGCGTCAATGCGCACACCAAGCAGGTAAAGCTTCAGAAGCGGCTCGGTCCAGGCGAAAGGCATCAGCAGCAGCATGGTAACAGCCATAGCGGCAAGGCGGGTTAACGACCAGTCGCGGCCGTCACGAATTTTAGCGTCACAGCGGGGACAAAAGGCGCTTTGGTGCGATTTCATCTTCGGCAACATAAAAAGCGTATCGCACTGGGGGCAACGCTGATAATGTGCACGAGGCAAAGCGTCGCTTACCGTATGGACAGTTATCTTTTTTGTCGGCGTAATTTTGGTTGTTTTTAAGGCCATCAGCTGCGCGCAAATAAGTATTGTTGAACGTTATATTAACTCATGAACGGATTCATCTTGAGCATGAGCGCATTTATTGCTTATTTTAATAGGCTATGCGGTAATTTTGTAAGACAACTAAGTGATTGAATAATGAACAAAACAGAATTCTACGCGGATCTGAACCGCGATTTTAAGGCATTGATGGCAGGTGAAACCAGCTTCTTAGCCACTCTGGCAAATACTAGCGCATTGCTGTTCGAACGGCTATCCGATGTGAACTGGGCTGGCTTTTACCTCCTGGAAGGTGAAACGCTGGTGCTGGGTCCGTTTCAGGGCAAACTGGCCTGCGTGCGTATTCCGGTAGGGCGCGGCGTATGCGGTACCGCGGTGGCCGAGAATCAGGTTCAGCGCGTGGAAGATGTTCATGCGTTTGACGGGCATATCGCCTGTGATGCTGCCAGCAATTCAGAGATCGTTCTGCCGCTGGTGGTAAAAAATCAGATTATTGGCGTTCTGGATATCGACAGTACGGTCTTCAGTCGCTTTACAACCGAGGATGAACAGGGGCTGCGCGAGCTGGTGGCGAATCTGGAAAACGTCCTCGCTGCAACCGATTATCAAAAATTCTTTGCGAGCGTCGCAGGATAATCAACGGATAACGTAGCATTTACTGATAGCGTCATTATAATGACGCCTGTTCATGCCTGCGCTTGTTGGCAACGTCCGTTGTAATCAGGAAATTTCATGGAAAATCAACCTAAGTTGAATAGCAGTAAAGAAGTTATCGCATTTCTGGCCGAGCGTTTCCCGCAGTGCTTCAGCGCGGAAGGTGAAGCACGTCCCCTGAAAGTCGGTATTTTTCAGGATCTGGTAGCGCGTGTTGAAGGGGAAATGAACCTCAGCAAAACTCAGCTGCGTTCTGCCTTACGTCTTTATACTTCGAGCTGGCGTTACCTGTACGGTATCAAACCGGGCGCGACCCGCGTGGATCTCGACGGCAACCCTTGCGGCGAGCTGGACGAGCAGCACGTAGAACACGCGCGCAAGCAGCTGGAAGAAGCCAAAGCACGCGTTCAGGCACAACGTGCAGAACAGCAGGCGAAAAAACGCGAAGCCGCAGCGGCAAACGGCCAGGAAGAAGCGCCTCGTCGTGAGCGTAAACCACGTCCTGCGCCGCGTCGTCACGACAATAACGATCGCAAACCGCGTGCAGACAAACCAGCAGCGAAAGCCCCTCGTGCGCCTCGTGAAGAGCAGCGCCATACTCCGGTTTCTGACATTAACGCCCTGAGCGTGGGTCAGGCTCTGAAGGTAAAAGCGGGCAACAACGCAATGGACGCCACCGTACTGGAAATCACCAAAGATGGCGTTCGTGTACAGCTGACTTCTGGTATGTCAATGATTGTACGCGCAGAACACTTGTTGTTCTGAAACGGAGGCCAAGCCTGGCATGAACACTTTTTTTAAGCTCACCGCGCTGGCGGGCCTGTTTGCCATAACAGGTCACGCTTTCGCAGTGGACGATATCACGCGTGTTGATCAAATTCCGGTACTCAAGGAAGAGACGCAGCACGCGACGGTAAGCGAGCGTGTAACCTCTCGCTTTACCCGCTCGCACTATCGTCAGTTCGATCTCGATCAGGCCTTTTCGGCCAAAATCTTTGACCGCTATCTGAACTTGCTGGATTACAGCCATAACGTTTTGCTCGCCAGCGATGTCGAGCAGTTCGCTAAGCGCAAATCCGAGGTGGGTGATGAGCTGCGGTCAGGCAAGCTGGATCTGTTCTACGATCTCTACAACCTGTCGCAAAAGCGCCGCTTTGAACGCTATCAGTACGCGCTGAAAGTGCTGGAACGTCCAATGGACTTCACCGGCAACGACACCTTTAATCTCGATCGCAGCAAAGCGCCCTGGCCGAAAGACGAAGCCGAGCTGAACGCGTTGTGGGATGGAAAGGTCAAATACGACGAGCTAAGCCTCAAGCTGACCGGCAAAGATGAAAAAGAGATCCGCGACACGCTGACGCGTCGTTACAAATTTGCCATTCGCCGTCTGGCGCAGACCAACAGTGAGGATGTTTTCTCACTGGCGATGACCGCCTTTGCGCACGAAATCGATCCGCACACCAACTATCTCTCTCCACGCAATACCGAACAGTTCAATACTGAGATGAGCCTGTCTCTGGAAGGTATTGGCGCGGTACTGCAAATGGATGATGACTACACGGTGATCAACTCCATGGTCGCGGGCGGCCCGGCATCCAAAAGCAAAGCGATAAGCGTAGGCGATCGCATTGTGGGGGTAGGACAAACCGGTCAGAGCATGGTTGATGTCATTGGCTGGCGTCTGGACGATGTGGTTGCGCTGATCAAAGGTCCGAAAGGCAGCAAAGTTCGTCTGGAAATTCTGCCTGCCGGTAAAGGCACCAAAACCCGTATCGTGACCCTGACCCGCGAGCGTATTCGTCTGGAAGACCGCGCGGTGAAAATGTCGGTGAAAACCGTGGGTAAAGAGAAGGTGGGTGTCCTGGATATCCCTGGCTTCTACGTGGGGCTGACCGACGATGTAAAAGTTCAGCTGCAGAAACTTGAGAAGCAGAACGTGAGCAGCGTCATTATCGACCTGCGCACGAACGGTGGTGGTGCGCTGACCGAAGCGGTGTCGCTCTCAGGCCTGTTTATCCCGTCTGGCCCGGTTGTACAGGTGCGTGATAACAACGGTAAAGTTCGTGAAGATGCTGATAACGACGGTGTGGTCTATTACAAAGGCCCGCTGGTGGTCCTGGTTGACCGCTTCAGCGCATCCGCATCTGAAATCTTTGCCGCTGCAATGCAGGACTATGGCCGCGCGCTAATCGTGGGTGAGCCCACCTTCGGCAAAGGTACTGTTCAGCAGTATCGCTCGCTGAACCGTATTTACGATCAGATGCTGCGTCCGGAATGGCCTGCGCTGGGCTCCGTTCAGTACACCATTCAGAAGTTCTACCGCGTTAATGGCGGCAGTACGCAGCGTAAAGGCGTAACGCCGGATATCATGATGCCGACCGGCACGGAAGAGACCGAAACCGGCGAGAAGTTTGAAGATAACGCGTTGCCGTGGGACAGCATCAATGCTGCGACATTCGTGAAGGCAGGTGATATGACGCAGTTTGGCCCTGAGCTGCTGAAAGCGCATAATGAACGCATCGCGAAAGACCCGGAATTCCAGTACATCATGAAGGACATTGCGCGTTTCAATGCTCTGAAAGATAAGCGGAATATTGTTTCTCTGAACTACGCTCAGCGTGAAAAAGAGAACAACGAGGACGACGCAACGCGTCTGGCGCGTATCAACGATCGCTTCAAGCGAGAAGGTAAGCCTCTGCTCAAGAAACTGGACGATCTGCCAAAAGATTACCAGGAGCCGGATCCGTACCTGGACGAGACGGTGCATATCGCGCTCGACCTGGCGAATCTGGAAAAAGAGAAGCCTGCCGTACAGCCCGCTCCGGCAAAATAATCTCTCAACAGGCACAAGAAATTGTGCCTGTTTCTTTTTGTTCTGCATCCTTCCGTCAGGCTGATTTCCAATTGTGTAAAGTTGTGTCTTTCTGGTGACTTACGCCCACCGGATGCTTGAAAATAGCCGTAATACCCATACGATGTGGGTAATCGCATAGTGCGTTTTGTTAAACTGAGGTTAAAAGAAAATTATGATGCGAATCGCGCTCTTCCTGCTCACCAACCTGGCGGTGATGGTGGTTTTCGGGCTAGTGCTAAGCCTGACGGGAATTCAGTCGAGCAGCGTTCAGGGTCTGTTGATTATGGCGCTGCTGTTTGGTTTTGGTGGCTCTTTCATTTCCCTGCTGATGTCAAAGTGGATGGCGCTGAAATCCGTAGGCGGTGAGGTGATTGAACAGCCGCGTAACGACATGGAACAGTGGCTGATGAATACGGTGGCACAGCAGTCTAAGCAGGCAGGCATTGCGATGCCGCAGGTTGCTATTTACCATGCCCCGGATATTAACGCGTTTGCTACGGGTGCCCGTCGTGATGCGTCGCTGGTTGCCGTGAGCACCGGGTTGTTGCAGAACATGAGCCGTGACGAAGCCGAAGCGGTTATCGCGCACGAAATCAGCCATATCGCCAACGGTGACATGGTGACCATGACCCTGATTCAGGGTGTGGTGAACACCTTCGTTATCTTCATCTCTCGTATCCTGGCGCAGATTGCGGCTGGCTTCATGGGTGGCAACCGTGATGAAGGTGAAGAGAGCAACGGTAATCCGCTGATCTACTTCGCCGTATCGATGGTGCTGGAACTGGTGTTCGGTATTCTGGCCAGCATTATCACCATGTGGTTCTCCCGTCACCGTGAGTTCCATGCGGATGCCGGTTCAGCGAAGCTGGTAGGGCGTGAAAAGATGATTGCCGCCCTGCAGCGTCTGAAAACCAGCTACGAGCCGCAGGAAGCGAACAGCATGATGGCCTTCTGCATCAACGGCAAATCAAAGTCGCTGAGCGAGCTGTTTATGTCTCACCCACCGCTGGATAAACGTATTGAAGCGCTGCGCAGTGGAGAATACCTGAAGTAACGCTAAGCGCTTAAATAAGCCGGGCAGGAGAACACTCCGCCCGGCTTTTTTTATGCCTGAACGCCGGGTTGGGTCACGCGCAACCCGCTGACGATGGCTGCAAGGGTGGCAAGGGCGCCTGCGGTGAGAAGCGCAACGTGGTTGCCGTTTTGCCCGGCAAGGTTAAACATCAGGGCAACCAGCGCCGCACCGGTGCTTTGCCCCAGCAGACGCGCGGTCCCCAGCATGCCGCTGGCACCTCCGCTGCGGTGGCGCGGTGCAGAGGTAATAATGGTGTGGTTGTTGGGGGACTGAAACAGGCCAAACCCGGCTCCGCACAGGATCATGCGCCAGATGATGTCCAGATCCCCTGGCGATGATGGCAGCAGCGCCAGCGCGAAAAGACCTGTTGCCATCACGGCCAGCCCCACCGCGCCCAACAAACCGGCATGTACACGTTCTATTAAATAACCTGCCAGGGGGGCCATCACCATCGTCGCCAGCGGCCAGGGGGTTAACAGCAGCCCGGTCTCCACTTCGGAACGTCCTATCACGCTTTGCAGGAAGAAGGGCAGAGAAACCAGAGCCAGCATCTGGGCGCAGAATGAGCAGACGGAGGTGCAGATGGAAAGCGAAAAGAGGGGAATACGCAGCAGATCGACCGGCAGTAAGGGCACCGGCAGGGAAAGCTGGCGGCGAACAAAGAAGAAGCCCGTCACCAGCAGGGCAACAAGCTCCACGGCGGTTAGCATCAGGGATTGACCCTGCGCAAAACCGCTCAGGGCGGTAATCAGCAGACCAAAGGTGAGCGCATTCATCACCGCGCTTGCTACGTCAAAGCGCGGCATGGTGCTTTTCGGGCCGTTAGCGGGGAGAAATCGCAGGGCAAAGAAGATGGCCACGATACCCAGCGGCACGTTTATGGCGAACAGCCACTGCCACGAGGCGACAGAAAGAATGGCCGCTGCAATCGTTGGCCCGGCGGCAGAAGAGACCGCGACAATAAACGAATTTATCCCCATGCCGCGGCCCAGATGGCGGTGCGGATAAATTAGGCGGATTAGCGCCGTATTGACGCTCATCAGCGCCGCGCCGCCAAAACCTTGCGCGATGCGCGCCAGCGTCAGCGTATGCAGAGAGTCCGAAAGGGCGCACAGCAGTGATGTAAAGGTAAATACCACCAGCCCGCACTGATATACCCGACGGTAGCCGAACATATCGCCCAGAAAAGAAAAGGAGAGCAGGGAAACCACAATCGCAATCTGATAGGCGTTAACAATCCATATCGAACTGGCCGGGGAAGCATGCAGATCGGTGGCAATGGTGGGAAGGGCAACGTTCGCAATCGCGCCGTCAAGAACGGCCATTGAGATACCAATAATAATCGTAGCGATAGCGCCATACCGCTGGGGCAAAGGCAGGCCATCGGAAAGGTTCTTTTCCATCGGGGATAAATAGCTCAGAGTGAAATTATTCTCAGGGTAACTATTTTAGCATCGTTAACACCGTTTTATGTCGCAGATTTGTAACGAAGTAAACGCGGATTGATTGCAGGTAACATGACGGGAATTTATAATAAAAACCGGTTCTGATTTTTATAAAACACTCTCTATGAGGTGGTAAATGGCAATTGCGGATTTGGATAAACAGCCAGATTCAGTTTCTTCCGTGCTGAAGGTGTTTGGCATCTTACAGGCGCTCGGGGAAGCGCGTGAAATTGGTATCACAGAGTTGTCACAGCGCGTGATGATGTCGAAAAGCACCGTTTACCGCTTTTTGCAAACCATGAAATCACTGGGTTACGTTGCACAGGAAGGCGAATCTGAAAAATATTCTCTGACGCTGAAACTGTTTGAACTGGGTGCCCGGGCATTGCAAAACGTGGATCTGATCCGTAGCGCGGATATTCAGATGCGCGAGATCTCCCGCCTGACCAAAGAGACTATCCACCTGGGCGCGCTGGATGAAGACAGTATTGTTTACATCCATAAAATTGACTCCATGTATAACCTGCGTATGTATTCGCGCATTGGTCGTCGCAACCCGCTTTACAGCACGGCAATCGGTAAGGTTCTGCTGGCGTGGCGCGATCGTGAAGAAGTTAAACAGATCCTCGATGGCGTGGAGTACAAACGCAGCACTGAACGCACCATTACTAACACCGATGAGTTATTAACGGTGCTCGACAAGGTGCGTGAGCAAGGGTACGGCGAAGATAACGAAGAGCAGGAAGAAGGGCTGCGCTGTATTGGCGTTCCGGTGTTTGACCGTTTTGGCGTCGTGATCGCAGGGTTGAGCATCTCTTTCCCAACGCTTCGCTTCTCGGAAGAGCGCCTGCACGAGTACGTGGCTATTCTGCATACCGCCGCGCGTAAGATTTCTGAACAGATGGGTTACCACGACTATCCGTTCTAACCCCGGTTAGCATAAAAAAAAGCCGCATCTTTGCGGCGTTTTTTATTTGTCGTAAACGCTGTGGCTCAGCCATTATCAATCACGACGGAGGTCTTACGCAGTACCGGGCAGTTGGTTAACCCAATGATCCCGCTATCCGAATGGAGATACTGCGCCGTGCTGACTCCCTGTGCTGTTAAATACTTACATTGAATGCCTAACCCTGCGGCGTTTTCGGTGCTTCCCACCAGCACGCCATAACCCGTTAAAAGAAGGCCAATCCAGAGTATCGCCAGTGCAACAATTGTACGAATAATTAAGCGCATTATTACCTCTTTATCATTGTTATCATGATGCTAGCCTAACCGGTTTACGTAATGAAACAAGTGCAGGATTCTGAAAAGAGCCTGATGGCGCTACAGTTAGTCCTTGTTTAAGATAACCGTGATAACCTGGTCATATCAGGTCTTTAAACGGAGTGTGGAGTGAAAAAAATACGCTGGGTGATTCTGATTATCGTGCTGATAGCGTGCGTGGTGTTGTGGACGCAGACTATCAACGTGATGTGCGATCAGGATGTACAGTTTTTTAGCGGCGTTTGCGCAATCAATAAGTTTATTCCGTGGTAGCACGCATTTTTTCTTCAGGTGATTTCCTTCCTTCGCGCCAGTGGTAAAATAGACGTTTTTATTGAGGTGGTGAAATGGGTGAGTTACTGAATTCAGGGCTGCTAAATATGGCATCCCTGACGATCTCTTTGGTTGTTCTGCTGGTGGGGCTGGTCATTTGGTTTTTCGTAAACCGTGCCAGTTCACGTACCAATGAGCAGATCGAACTGCTGGAAGCGCTGCTTGAGCAGCAAAAACGGCAGAATGCGCTGTTGCGTCGTCTGTGCGAGGCTA
Organism: Enterobacter cloacae complex sp. P42RS; assembly: GCF_014930595.1. Lineage (NCBI taxonomy): Bacteria > Pseudomonadati > Pseudomonadota > Gammaproteobacteria > Enterobacterales > Enterobacteriaceae > Enterobacter > Enterobacter cloacae complex sp. P42RS. The sequence goes on along the minus strand of NZ_JADBRK010000008.1, from coordinate 81,370 downwards.
ACGAGCCGGAAGAGAAAGAAGCACAAAAAGAAGCGGTCGCTGACGAGAACAACGATCAAGACGATTTTATCCGCCTGGTGGCTGAGCGTTAATCGTATTATTCCGGGAGGTGGCAGTGGTCTGGAAAAATCCCTGGTATGACCCCTCCCTGAAACATCACACCCCAAACGGTTTTTGTAATACCACTTCTGCAGGACACCAGCCTGGCGACCTTGACCGCTGGCGCAAAGAACGCAAAGCAGCTGGCTTACCGAAGCCGCCCGCACTCGGCTACGATGACTTTATCCGGCGGTGGTGGCAACCGGCCGATCTTCAGCAGCCGCAGCAGGATGGGGCGTGGTGGCTCGGACATGCGAGCATACTGCTGCAGCTGGACGGCAATTTCCTTCTTACCGATCCCGTTTTTTCAAGGCGCGCTTCTCCACTTCCGTTCTTAGGGCCGCAGCGTAGAACGCCTCCGGCACTCTCTGTCGATCAACTGCACCAGCTTGACGCGGTCGTTATTTCGCATAACCATTACGATCATCTTGATGAACTCACTGTTCGCCACATTCTCAAACGCTTTCCGGACGTTAGCGTGTTTGTTCCTTTAGGCCTGGGCGGCTGGTTTCGCCGCCGGGGCGCAAAACAGGTGGTTGAGCTCGACTGGTGGCAGAGTTTTACCTGGCAGGGGATAACATTATCCGCCGTACCGGCGCAGCACTGGAGTATGCGCACGCTCTGGAACCGCAATCGCTCATTGTGGTGCGGCTGGGTCTTTGAAGGGCGGCATCACCGGTTCTGGTTTAGTGGCGATACCGGCTATTCGCCTGAGCTGCTGTTGATACCGGAACGTTTGGGGAAAATTGATTCTGCAGCATTGCCCGTTGGCGCCTATGCTCCGCGATGGTTTATGGCCGTACACCATATGGATCCCCAGTCTGCCGTTGCGCTGTGGCAACAGTTAGGTTGCCCGCTGGCGTTCCCTGTTCACTGGGGCGTGTTTGAGCTGGCGGATGAAGCGCTGGATGACCCCATAAAAGAATTAACTGATGCGCTGGATAATGTAGCACCAGTTAATAATACTTTCAGGATACTGAAAGTTGGCGAGTATTTACCCTTATAAACGAAGCGATAAATTGTTGCGTATATTGTGTATGTATTCGTCGTCAGGAAAATTTTAATTTTATCGAAACGTTTTGCTTGCCTTGTTTTGATGCAGAGTCATAAAAATTTCATTATTTTGGTGCATAACACTGCTAATTACCTGATGGATTTTAATACAGAAGGGTGCGGATTATTAACATCGTTTTTGGCTGAAACAATACGGTCACGTTACAATGATTTAAGCATAAGTTTTCACAATTTGTTCTAACTCAATCAACGCCAAAAGATTTCTTTTCCCGACTGCTGGACGCATTGTAATGATTGAGCTATGTTAAAAAAGTCTTAGATTACAGCGGTTGTGCAAGCAGCGTTGAGTCTGTGTAAGGGAGTATAGCCGTCTGTTTGAAAAGCGCATAATTGTGCAATTCCTTACAGACAGTGTCGAATTTGTGCGGCGGATCGAGACATGTTTAAAAATGGCTTGCCATATTAAACATAGTGTGTGATAACACGTTTTGGGTCAAACGAGGTACAGTTCTGTTTATGTGTGGCATTTTCAGTAAAGAAGTCCTGAGTAAACACGTTGTCGTTGAATACCGCTTCTCTGCCGAACCTTATATTAGTGCCTCATGCAGTAATGTCTCAGTTTTATCTCAGTTAATGCCTGCGGGCTAAGAAAACACTCTAAGGAATTTTGCAAAATGGCAAAGATTAAAGGTCAAGTTAAGTGGTTCAACGAGTCTAAAGGTTTTGGTTTCATTACTCCTGCTGATGGCAGCAAAGACGTGTTCGTACACTTCTCTGCAATCCAGGGTAACGGCTTCAAAACTCTGGCCGAAGGCCAGAACGTTGAGTTCGAAATTCAGGACGGCCAGAAAGGCCCAGCTGCAGTTAACGTAACTGCTATCTGATCGAACCGCTGCTGACTGGGGCGCATAGCGCTTCACTCTCAGACATAAAGCCTCGCATCATGCGGGGCTTTTTTATTCCCTATCTTTCAAAATATTACTATCTACGGTCTTGTTAGCAACTTGTTGCAAAGCTGCGAGGTTAGTATCACAGTTTCGCCTCCCTAAGCGCATCTTTTCTCGTTAAATCAGAGCGTTGTTTAACAGCTCTGGGGTTCAGGTGAAGAAAAAATTGATATTAACCGCTGGCAATTTCACGCCGGCGCGTTTTGCGCTGCTCTGTTTCGCTATTTTCTGCAGTCTGGCCTTTTTACTTGGCCGCGTTGCCTGGCTACAAATCATCAAACCTGACAATCTGGTGAAGCAAGAAGATATGCGATCCCTCCGTCAGCTGGCGATTGATGCGCCGCGTGGGATGATTATGGATCGTGAAGGGCGACCGCTGGCGGTCAGCGTGCCTGTCCGGGCCGTATGGGCCGATCCAAAAACGGTGCTGGCAAAAGGGGGCGTTGGGTTTGATGAACGCTGGCAGGCGCTGGCGAGCGCGCTGCATCTTTCGTTGAGCACCCTTTCATCACGAATTAACGCCAACCCCCAGGGCCGCTTCATCTACCTGGCGCGTCAGGTCGATCCTGCTCAGGCGAAGTGGATTGATAAGCTCAATTTGCCCGGCATTAATTTGCGCGATGAATCCCGCCGCTTTTACCCGGCAGGCCACGTGGCGGCGAACCTGATTGGCTTCACCAATATTGACGGGCAGGGCATTGAAGGGGTGGAGAAAAGCTTCAACACTCAGCTGACCGGTAAAGCGGGTGTCCGACAGGTCCGGGAGGATCGCTACGGGCGCGTGGTTGAAAACCTGACGGAAGTGGCACCCACGCCGGCACATAACATCCAGTTGAGTATTGACGAGCGGCTGCAAACCATTACCGAAGACGCGCTGGACAATGCCGTCGCCTGGAATAAGGCCGAGTCAGGGGCATCGGTGCTCATTAATATCCCCACCGGGGAAATACTCGCCATGGCGAGCTATCCGGATTTCAATCCCAATAACCGGGAAGGCGCGACGATAAACGATTTTCGCAACCGGGCAATCAGCGATACGTTCGAGCCCGGTTCGACCGTTAAGCCGCTGGTGTTGATGACGGCTCTGCAGCAGGGGCTGGTCCAGCCGGACAGCGTCATTGATACCCACCCGTATACCCTTGACGGGCATCGTATCCGCGACGTGGGTTATTATCCTGAGCTGACTATGACCGGGATCCTGCAAAAATCGAGCGACACCGGCGTATCCCGGCTCTCGCTGGCGATGCCTGTCCAGCATCTTATTGATACCTATCGAAACTTTGGATTTGGCACCAACACGGGGCTTGGCTTAACGGGCGAAAGCGCCGGGCTGTTGCCACAGCGTAAATACTGGAGCCAGCTAGACCGTGCGACTTTTGCCTTTGGCTACGGCCTGATGGTCACACCGCTCCAGCTTGCCCACGTCTACGCGACGATTGGCGGCTTCGGGCTTGAGCGTCCACTCTCCATCACCCGCATCGATCCCCCGGTTATCGGCCACCGCGTCATGCCGGAGGAGATCGCGCATGAAGTGGAGCACATGATGGAAAGCGTCGCGCTGCCCGGCGGCGGGGGCGTTAAGGCCGCCGTTCGCGATTATCGCGTGGCGGTTAAGACCGGGACGGCGAAGAAAATTGATGATAGCGGCAAATATGTCGATAAATACGTCGCCTATACCGCAGGCGTTGCGCCTGCCAGCGACCCGCGTTTCGCCCTGGTGGTGGTGATTAACGATCCACAAAACGGGGCCTACTATGGCGGGGCGGTTTCCGCGCCGGTCTTCAGCGAAATCATGGGCAACGTGCTGCGCCTGGAGAATATTAAACCCGATGGCCTGCCGGCCGGTTCAGACCACCTTATCGTCATGCGGTAATCCAGCCATTTTATAGCAGGGCGAATAGCGGTACACTTCGCCCTTTGGTTTATCTCCCGGAGTTTCCATGTCCTTCAGCTGTCCCCTTTGCCACGCGTCACTGACGCGCTCAGTTAAAAGTTATGCCTGTCCGCAGGGACATCAGTTTGATATGGCGAAAGAGGGGTATGTGAATCTTCTTCCGGTGCAGCACAAGCGCTCCCGCGATCCGGGCGATAGCGCAGAGATGATGCAGGCGCGCAGGGCGTTTCTCGATGCCGGGCACTATCTGCCGCTGCGGGAGACGGTGGCGCAGATGCTGGGTGACTTACTGCCTGATTCGGCGTCCGCCATGCTTGATATCGGCTGCGGGGAAGGGTACTACACCGCACGGTTTGCGGATGTGGTGCGGGAGAAGGGGGCCGTGACATTCGGTCTCGACGTGTCGAAAGTGGCGATCCGCGCAGCGGCTAAACGTTACGCTGGCGTGACGTTTTGCGTGGCATCCAGCCACCGGCTGCCGTTTGATAATGCCAGTATGGATGCCATTATCCGCATCTACGCGCCGTGTAAAGCAGATGAGCTGGCGCGCGTCGTGAAGCCCGGAGGCTGGGTGATAACCGTCACGCCGGGCCCGCGTCACCTGATGGAGCTGAAGGGACTCATTTACGATGAGGTGCGTCTGCATGCCCCCCACTCTGAACAGCTGACAGGCTTTACGCTGAAGCAGGAGCATTCAGTGGCGTATGAAATGAGTTTGAACGGGGAAGAAGCGGTAGCCCTGCTGCAGATGACGCCGTTCGCGTGGCGGGCAAAGCCGGAAGTATGGGATGCGTTAGCGGCTCGGACGACGTTTGGCTGCCAGACGGATTTCAGTATCCACGTCTGGCAGCGCGACGCTTAAGGCGCGAAGTGTGCCCAGAGGATCTGGGCACCAATGCCGATCAGAACAATACCGCCTAAGATCTCGGCGCGTTTACCCAGCAGCGGGCCAATAAACCGCCCGACCATCATGCCCAGCGTGGACATAATCAGCGTTGCACAGCCAATGGCCAGCGCGGTGGCGATAATATTGACCTGCAGGAATGCCAGACCCACCCCGACGGCCATGGCGTCCAGGCTGGTGGCAATTGCCGTGGTGACCAGCAGCCAGAAACCGTGGCGGTGCTGCGGTGCTTCATCTTCATCATCATTCCCGCGAAAACCTTCAATCATCATTCGGCCTCCGAGAAACACCAGCAGGACGAACGCAATCCAGTGGTTCCACTCCAGCACGAACTGGCTGGCGAGCATGCCCAAACCCCAGCCGATGAGCGGCGTCAGCGTTTCGATGGCACCAAAGATCAGACCGGTGCGCAGAGCTTCTGTGAATTTAGGTTTGTGAAGCGTGGCGCCTTTGCCGATGGAGGCGGCAAATGCATCCATGGACATGCCAAAAGCGAGAAGGATCGTAGCGGAGATGTTCATAAGAGCGTCCAGACCGGGGATATCCATATGACACATCACTGCCCCCAGTAAACAGCAGTTGATGTATCTATGGTCTCGCCTGATCTCTTTTGCACGGTAAGCGTGCTGAAAGCGATCCGTACGCGCCACGTTTTTCAACGAGTATGTTGACGCGTACATTTCCTGCGTGCAGGAAATCGGCTACTCCCCAACGACGGGCGCAACCTTAACATATTTTGAGAATATAAAACAACAACGAGCAAGGCTTAATTTATCTGCGTCTTTGATAACGATTTTCATTTAGGTTTATGCGTGAAAATATCGTTAATAAATATAAGTCTAAGAGGAGAGAAGATATAGCAACGGCTATATTCTTTGCGAAAGAATATCACAATATATAGCCGAGGTTATAATGTTAACTTATTGAGTTTTAACGAGTAATGTGTAGATTTTCTCAAGGTCATCAATATTTTTGACCCGAATGAGCAGGCGGCGCTGTTCTAATTGCATCACTAACACGCCGTCTTCGGATAAATTCATCTCTTTAATGCGGTTATATTCTATCCATACGTTGGCGAAGAAGAATCCCTGTTTTTTAAAAATGAGTTTCGGCGAGCGGATCCAGAACAGGTAAATCGCCATTAATGCCAGCGCACATAATAACCATGTGGTTAATATTGCACCGTGGCTGGTCACATTATTGTAAATCAGAATGACCACCAGGCCGGCGAAGATAAATGCATCAATGCGTCCACGGCGTAAGAGGGGAAGGGTCAGCAGCGTCTCGCCGTTACGGCGAGGCATAATGAATTCGTCATAGATCGCGTAAGCCAGAAGGGCAACAATAAACAACACCAGTACGATGTCCGTAACAGTCATTCATCCTCCAGATAAAAAGACCGGGGGCAAGCCCCCGGTCGATAACGCAATGTTTTACAGGCCCAGCAGGCCGACAGCGTAGCCCGCGATACCGATGACGAAGAAGCCAACGATGATCCACAGCGGGTTCACTTTCTTACGCAGCAGCCACATACAGGCGAAGGTCAACAGCAGCGGCACCAGGCCAGGCATCAGCTGGTCCAGAATCGTCTGCACGGTGGTGACGCGGGTTTGACCATCCTGACCGGTGATGGTTGAAACCACCAGCGGGATGTTCACGTGCGTCCACTTGTTAACCAGCGCCCCCATCACAAACAGGCCGAGAATAGACGCCCCCTCGGTCAGTTTCTGCAGGAAGCCGCCGCCCATATCCTTAACGATGTCCACGCCCTTACGGTAGCCGTAGGCCACGCCGTAGTAACGGGTCAGCAGACGTACCGCGTTGAACAGGATAAAGAACAGCAGAGGACCGAGCAGGCTGCCGCTCATCGCGATCCCGGCACCCAGCGCCGCGAAGACCGGACGAACAGTACCCCAGAAGATAGGGTCGCCCACGCCAGCCAGCGGACCCATCAGACCGACTTTGATACCGTTGATGGCACCATCGTCAATCTCCGCGCCGTTCGCACGCTGCTCTTCCATCGCCAGCGTCACGCCCAGAACCGGAGCCGCGACGTAAGGATGGGTGTTGAAGAATTCCAGGTGACGCTTAATTGCCTGACGGCGTGCTTCGTTGTTCTCAGGGTAGAGGCGTTTTATCGCCGGCACCATTGAGAAGCAGAAGCCCAGCGCCTGCATACGTTCGAAGTTCCATGAACCCTGAAACAGGTTAGAACGGATGAACACGCCACGAATATCACCCGGAGTGAGTTTTTTCTCGGTGGTAGTTTTTGTCATATCAACCATTTCGCTCACCTGTTAGTCCAGTTCGTTATCGAGATCGTTGTTACCAGCAGCCTGCGCTGGGGCACCCGCAACACGGTTGTATTTTGGGCTGAGCTGGATGTAGAGAATCGCCATCACGGCACCAATCACGCCCAGCGCAACCAGGTTGAAGTTGGTGAATGCTGCGGTGACGAAGCCGAGGTAGAAGAACGGCATCAGGTAGCCCGCGCGCATCATGTTGATGACCATCGCGTAACCTACCACGACGATCATACCGCCTGCGATGTTCAGACCGCTGGTGACCACTTCAGGAATCGCGTTCAGCATGCCCTGAACTTCACTGGTGCCGACAGAGATCGCAACGATAACCGCCGGGATTGCGATACGCATCGCCTGCAGGAACAGGGACGACACGTGGATCCAGGAGAGTGCCGTGAGGTTGCCGTTCTCGGCCGCCTTATCCGCCGCGTGCTGGAAGGCCACGGTGATGGTACGAACGATGATGGTCAGCACCTGGCCTGCTGCGGCCAGAGGAATGGCAAGGGCAATACCAGCACCAATACTCTGATGACCGGCAATAACCAGAACGGTTGAGATGATAGAGGCCAGTGCGGCATCAGGCGCAACGGCGGCACCGATGTTCATCCAGCCCAGGGCGATCATTTCCAGCGTACCACCGATGATGATACCGGTTTTCATATCACCCAGAACGGCACCGATCAACGTACAGGCCACCAGAGGGCGGTGGAACTGAAATTCATCAAGTACGGATTCCATACCCGCAATACACGCGACGATGAACACCAGCACAATCTGAAGAGTGGTAATCTCCATTGTACTTCTCCTATAACATAAGCTTTATGTGAAAAACCGGCGCGGGCTTATTTCCCAACTTTACCGATCAAATCCATCATTTTCAGTTTCTGGTCAGTGGAAACCTTACGGGCTTCCAGCTCAATACCGCGGGCATTCAGCTTGTTGAACGCCTCGATATCTTTCGCATCAACTGAAATCGCGTTGTTGACCTGCGTTTTGCCCTGACGGAAAGCCATACCGCCGATGTTCACGGAGGTGATTTTCACGCCGCCTTCAACAATGCGCTCGACGTCTGTCGGGTTAGTAAACAGAAGCATCACGCGTTCACCCGCATATTTCGGGTTGTTGTAAACGCGGATCATCTTGGCGACATCCACCACGTGCGCGGTAACGCCCGGTGGTGCAACCTGAGTCAGAAGGGTTTTACGGACAGTGTCGGCGGCCACTTCGTCACTGACCACGATGATACGCTGTACGTTGGTCTCTTTGGTCCAGCGAGTCGCAACCTGTCCGTGAATCAGACGGTCATCAATACGCGCCAGGCCGATAACCATGTAATCGTTCGGTCCCATCGGTTTTGCCGGTGCCGCTGCTTTCGGTGCCGCCGCAGCCGGGGCAGGGGCGGGTTTTTCAACCGGCTGAGCCTTCAGGGCTTTCACCCCTTCGCGGCCGGTTTCAACGGCCAGCGCGACCAGCTCATCGAAGCCTGGGTTGTCGTCGCGCGCCATAAAGGTTTCCACCAGCATGGGAATGTTTACCCCGGCGACGACTTCATAATGCTCTTTATCGACGACAATGCGGCTGGCAGCATTAAACGGACTGCCGCCCCATGTATCGACGAGAAACAGCACGCCTTTGCTGGTATCCAGCTTCGCGAGTTGAGCGTTGTACTTCTCAATCAGCGTCTCGGCATTTTCACCGGGAACGAAATCGATCCAGCCGACGTTTTCCTGCTCGCCCAACAGCATCTCTGCCGTTTTGAGTAGCTGCTCAGCAGCCCAACCATGTGTGCCTATGACAATAGCAATGGTCACTTGCTACCTCCTTTTATTATCATTAATACGCCTGCCGGGCAGACGTACTGAGAATCGTATTGGCGAACCGAATCGATTCAGATAAGGGTTAGAGTTCAAAAAAATAAGACTTCCGCGAATTATTTTAGATAGTGAAAAAATAATTTATGTGATGAAGATCCGTAATTTAGCCACGCGTTACAGAATTATCTGTAGCGTATAGCCGCTGTGTTACAGAACTTTGCAAAGGAACGTAAATCTTTGCTAAAAACACAGTCTCTCTGATATGTTTAGCCTCCGTTTACTTGTTCAGGAGTATAGGGCTACAGCCCACTATATGGACCGTCACCGACGTCAGTCATCTACCAGGCCATTCCGCGCCTTTTTCACCGGCGAACCACGCCACGTATCAACTCTGTCTGCCTCTTATTTGCCCACGTTGAGTGGGGCACCGTTTTGTCATTCCTTTAGCAGGAGCGTGTCATGGAATTCTTAATGGACCCGTCAATCTGGGTAGGCTTGCTTACGCTGGTCGTGCTGGAGATCGTTCTCGGTATTGATAACCTGGTGTTTATCGCCATCCTCGCGGATAAGCTGCCGCCGAAACAGCGTGATAAAGCGCGTCTGATTGGACTCTCGCTGGCGCTGGTCATGCGACTGGGGCTGCTCTCCGTGATCTCGTGGATGGTCACGCTGACCAAACCGCTGTTCTCCGTCATGGATTACACCTTCTCCGGCCGTGATTTGATCATGCTAATCGGGGGGATATTCCTGCTCTTCAAAGCGACAACAGAGTTGCATGAACGGCTGGAGAACCGGCAGCATGATGATGGTCACGGTAAGGGCTACGCCAGCTTCTGGGTCGTGGTGCTGCAAATTGTGGTGCTGGATGCAGTCTTCTCGCTGGATGCGGTGATTACCGCGGTCGGTATGGTGAACCACCTGCCGGTGATGATGGCGGCTGTCGTGATTGCGATGGCGGTGATGCTGCTGGCCTCGAAACCGCTGACGCGCTTCGTCAACCAGCATCCGACGGTGGTCGTGCTCTGTCTGAGCTTCCTGCTGATGATTGGTTTGAGCCTGGTGGCGGAAGGTTTCGGCTTCCATATTCCGAAAGGCTACCTGTACGCCGCGATTGGCTTCTCGATCCTGATCGAACTGTTCAACCAGATTGCGCGTCGTAACTTTATTAAGCAGCAGTCAAATCAGCCGCTGCGTGCCCGAACGGCGGACGCCATTCTGCGCCTGATGGGCGGACGCCGTCAGGTGAACGTCCAGTCTGACCCTGAAAACCGTAACCCGGTGCCGGTTCCGGAAGGGGCATTTGTGGAAGAAGAACGCTACATGATTAACGGCGTGCTCTCCCTGGCCTCCCGCTCGCTGCGCGGCATCATGACGCCGCGCGGGGAAATTAGCTGGGTCGATGCGAACCTGAGCGTTGATGAAATTCGTCAGCAATTGCTCTCATCTCCGCACAGCCTGTTCCCGGTGTGTCGCGGTGAACTGGATGAGATCATCGGCGTGGTTCGGGCGAAAGAAATGCTGGTGGCGCTGGAAGAGGGCGTCAACGTGGAGGCCATTGCAGCTTCGTCGCCGGCGATTGTCGTACCGGAAACGCTGGATCCGATCAACCTGCTGGGCGTATTGCGTCGCGCGCGCGGTAGCTTTGTTATCGTCACCAACGAGTTTGGTGTGGTACAGGGGCTGGTGACGCCGCTGGACGTGCTTGAAGCGATTGCCGGTGAATTCCCGGATGAAGACGAAACGCCTGAGATTGTGGCCGACGGCGAAGGCTGGCTGGTCAAAGGTGCGACCGACCTGCACGCGCTCTCGCATACGCTGGGGCTGGAAAACGTGGTTAACGATGAAGAAGACATCGCAACCGTGGCGGGGCTGGTTATCGCCGTAAACGGTCAGATCCCGCGCGTCGGGGATGTGATCGAGCTTCCTCCATTGCACATCACTATCGTTGAAGCTAACGACTACCGCGTCGATCTGGTCCGCATTGTTAAAGAACAGTCTGCACACGACGAAGACGAATAAGTCTGCTTAACGGGTACGATGTGCCCGTTACGATCTTCTGGCGGGGAAGATTTTCCCGCCAGCCATTGTGGCTACTACCGCGCCTGCTTCTCTCTCAACCCGTTCGCTATTTAGCCGCTGCCTGATGTCAGGCCGAGCGCGAGCAGCCACGACCGTAAAAGTGTAGTGGGGAAAGAAGAAGGAGACGAGAATGAAGGGAGAAATTCGCCCATCCGTTGCGGATGGGCGAAAGAGAGGATTAGTCGCACTGCACCTTAATGGCCAGACCGCCGCGCGACGTTTCACGGTACTTCGCGTTCATGTCTTTGCCGGTTTCGTACATGGTTTCGATAACCTTATCCAGCGACACGCGTGGTTCGCTGGTACGGCGCATCGCCATGCGTGAGGCGTTAATCGCTTTGACGGAGGCAATCGCGTTACGCTCAATGCACGGTACCTGCACCTGGCCTGCGACCGGGTCACAGGTCAGACCGAGGTTATGCTCCATACCAATTTCCGCCGCCACGCAAACCTGTTCAGGGCTTGCGCCCAGCAGCTCGGCCAGACCGGCTGCCGCCATGGAGCAGGCCACGCCTACTTCACCCTGACAGCCCACTTCAGCGCCTGAAATGGACGCGTTCATCTTGTACAGCGCGCCGATAGCGCCTGCCGCGAGGAAATAACGGATATAAATATCCGGCGTCACAGGCTCGATAAAGTGATCGTAGTAGGCCAGCACCGCCGGAACGATCCCGCACGCACCGTTGGTTGGCGCAGTCACGACGCGCCCCCCCGCGGCGTTCTCTTCGTTCACCGCCAGAGCAAACATGTTCACCCAGTCAACTACGTTCATCGGGTCGTTAGAGAATTTGTCCGTGGTCACCAGCATACGGCGCAGGGCAGAGGCACGACGCGGCACGCGCAGTGGTCCTGGCAGTACGCCTTCGGTGTTCATCCCGCGATCGATACAGGCGCGCATGGTTTGCCACACGTTGGCAAAATAGTCTTCGATCTCTTTTTTGCTGTGCAGCGCCAGCTCGTTCTGCATCACCATGCCGGACAGCGACAAACCGGTCTCTTTGCAGTAGCCCAGCATCTCGGTGGCCGATTTGAACGGATAGGGCACGTTCACGTCGCCCGCGCTCTCTTTACCGAAATGCTCTTCGTCAACGATGAAGCCACCGCCGATGGAGTAGTAGGTTTTGCTGTAGATCTCTTTTTCGCCGCTCCAGGCGTGGATAGTCATGCCGTTTTCATGCAGCGGCAGGTTGTCGCTGCGAAAACGCATGCCGTCATCCTGCGGGAAATCCACTTCGTGCTGACCGTTAGCCAGCAGCAGGCGACCGCGCGCTTCCACGTCACGGATGAATGCCGGGATGGCATCAATATCAACAGTGTCCGGCATATTGCCCGCCAGACCCATAATAATGGCGATATCGGTGTGGTGGCCTTTACCCGTTAATGACAGTGAACCGTAAACGTCTACGGCGACACGGGTAACGCTTTCCAGTAATCCTTTTTCGACCAGATCATCGACGAACTGTTTACCGGCCTTCATCGGCCCTACAGTGTGGGAAGAAGAAGGACCAATCCCCACTTTGAACATGTCGAATATACTAATCACTTTCACACTCCTGACAGGGTTACCGGGGTTCCAGTAACGATGTTATAACTGCGCATAGTGTAAGAGGGAACACCAACCTCGGCTTAACTATTCACATGAATTAAACTAATGGTTAACGATGGGTTTTGCTAATAGCGCGACGCGGATCGCAAACCTGCAAAAAAGGCTGGAATGTAAAGTATAGTCAAGGCTTCAGGCCGATTTGTAGCGCCAGTTCACGAATGATGCCCGCCGTCATGCCCCAGACAAAATAATGCTGATACCAGGACAACCAGACCCGATGGTCGTGCCCCCGGCGATGGATATCCAGCGGATGATAGCGGCTTAGCCGGAGCGCCTCTTCAAGCGGCATCTCAAACACCGCAGAGACTTCGTCGACGCTGGCGTGATACTGAAGATTGGGGGGGATAATGCCGACTACCGGCGTGACCTGAAAGCCGGTCACGCTGTCGACGGGCGGCAGCACGCCAATGACTTCCACCGCGTCAGGCGGGATCGCCACCTCCTCCTGCGCTTCCCGCAGCGCGGCGGCAATCAGCGACGCATCGGTGCTGTCCACCGCGCCTCCCGGGAAGGCCACCTGACCGGCGTGTTTGCGCATATGCGGCGAACGCTGCGTAAGCAGCAGGCCCGGCTGTTCCCGGCGCACCACCGGGATCAGCACCGCCGCCTGACGCTGATTCAGCGTGGCGCGGTTGACCTGCGGCCGTAGCAGCTGAAAGCGCGACAGAAAATCATCCAGCGTCAGGTTCTCTTTCTCCACCGTTAGTTCTCCAGTTGCTTCAGGATGCGGTCCACCTTATCAAAGGTTTCCTGATATTCCGCCTCGACCTGGCTGTCCGCCACAATGCCGCCGCCCGCAGAACAGTACAGATTGCCGCCGCAGGCCGTCAGCGTGCGAATGGTAATGCTGGTATCCATGGTGCCGCACAGGCTGATATAGCCGATGCTGCCGCACCAGGCGTTGCGGCGGTGCGGTTCCAGTTCGTCGATGATTTCCATGGCGCGAATTTTTGGCGCACCGGTGATGGAGCCGCCCGGGAACGCGGCCCGGAGCAGATCGCAGGCGGTGCGAGAGGCGGGCAGACGCGCGGTGATGGTGCTGACCAGATGATGCACTGCCGGGAAAGGCTCGACGACGAACAGCTCCGGCACGCGCACGCTGCCTGGTTCGGCGACCCGGCCAATATCGTTACGCATCAGGTCGACAATCATCAGGTTTTCGGCGCGATCCTTCGGTGACCCGGCGAGTTTCTCCGCCTGCCGGCGATCGGCGTCCGGATCGGCAAGGCGCGGCAGCGTGCCTTTAATCGGGCGGGTCTGAATCTTCCCTTCCGCCAGATGGATAAAACGCTCCGGCGACAGGCTGAGGATGGCCCCCTGTTTCAGACGTACAAACGCGCTGAACGGAGCCCTGTTGTTGGCATTGAGACGGGTAAACGCCTGCCACTCGTCCCCCTGGTATGCTGCCTGGAAACGCTGGGCAAGGTTAACCTGATAGCAGTCGCCGCTTTGCAGATAGGCCTGCACGCGGGAGAATTTTTCCGCGTATTCCGGCGCGGTCATGTTCGAGCGCCAGCCGGAGGTCAGGGTAAACGCCTCAGCTGGAGCAGGCTGCTGTGCCTCAAGCCAGGCCAGACGCGCCTGCACGTCATCATGGCTCAGCAGGGAGACCGTTTTTTTCTGGTGGTCCACAATCAACGCCCAGTCATACAGCCCCACGGCCATGTCCGGCAGGGCAATATCCGCCTGCGCATGCTCGGGCAGCATCTCGAAGCGGCGACCCAAATCGTAGCCAAACAGGCCCAGCGCGCCGCCCTGGAAGGGCAGGTCCAGGTTAGGGGTAGCGGATAAGCCCAGCGCGTTGATTTCCTGCTGAAGATGCATCAGCGGATCGTCCGTCGTCGACAGATCGTCGGTCGTCAGCGTTTTCAGGGGATCGGCCACCAGAATATCGAAGCGGCTGTACGGGTGATCCGCATGGCCGGAGTGCAGCAGCATGGCAAAAGGAAGATGGCTCAGACGGGCAAACCAGAACTCAGCGGCGTCAGCGCGCCAGGGTAAGGTAACAACAATGGGGAAGCGCATGTTCATGTATGGCATACTACCGGGCAGCGTGAAATAATTAGCGCGAATAATTTAGCAGGAGTTGACGATGTTTGCAGGTTTACCTTCTCTGAGCCATGAACAGCAGCAGAAAGCGGTTGAGCGAATTCAGGAACTGATGTCCCAGGGGATGAGCAGCGGACAGGCGATTTCCCAGGTGGCGGAGGAGCTGCGCGCCACCCATACCGGCGAGCGGATCGTGGCGCGTTTTGAGGATGAAGATGAAGAGTAATCGGGCTTAAACCGCCGCGATAATCTTGATCTCAACCTTGTATTCCGGTTTCATCAGCGTGGCCTGTACGGTGCAGCGTACAGGCGCGTGACCCGCCACCACCCACGCATCCCAGGCTTTGTTCATCGCCGCGAAATCGTCTTTATTTGCCAGGAAAATGGTCGCATCCAGAATGCGGGATTTATCGCTGCCCTGTTTTTCCAGCACGGCATCAATCTGCGCCAGGGTATTCGCCGTCTGTTCGAACGCATCCGCGTCCAGATTTGACGGTACACCGGTGTAATACAGCGTCTGGTTATGGATCACCACATCAGACCAGCGGGCTTCGGCATCAATGCGCACAATTGTCATAAACGTTTCCTCGTTATTTTTCGTCGTCAGGCGGCAAGACTGCCATATTGTTCTGCCGTCGTCACTATTTGGGGTGGCACAGGAGAAGATGGGCTGACATAATCCCTGTGCAAAAATACAGTGAGAGGGCAACGTGGCAGACGATTTTTCCCCTGAAGGTCAATTAGCGCAGGCGATCCCCGGCTTCAAGCCCCGTGAGCCTCAGAGACAGATGGCGCACGCCGTTGCCCGCGCCATTGATAAGGCCCAGCCGCTGGTGGTTGAAGCCGGAACCGGCACGGGTAAGACCTATGCTTACCTTGCGCCGGCGCTGCGGGCGAAAAAGAAGGTGATAATTTCCACCGGATCGAAAGCGCTGCAGGATCAGCTCTACAGCCGCGATCTGCCTACCGTAGCAAAAGCACTGAAATACAAAGGACGCCTGGCACTGCTGAAAGGGCGCTCAAACTACCTGTGCCTGGAGCGACTCGAACAGCAGGCGCTGGCCGGCGGCGATCTGCCGGTTCAAACCCTGAGCGACGTCATTATCCTGCGCGCCTGGGCGAACCAGACCGAAGAGGGCGATATCAGCACCTGCGCGAGCGTGCCGGAAGACTCCCCGGCCTGGCCGCTGGTGACCAGCACCAACGACAACTGCCTCGGCAGCGACTGCCCGCTGTATAAAGACTGTTTTGTGGTGAAAGCGCGCAAAACCGCGATGGACGCAGACGTGGTGGTGGTGAACCACCACCTGTTCCTCGCGGACATGGTGGTTAAGGACAGCGGTTTCGGCGAGCTGATCCCGGAGGCGGACGTGATGATCTTCGATGAAGCCCATCAGTTGCCGGATATCGCCAGCCAGTATTTCGGCCAGTCGCTCTCCAGCCGCCAGCTACAGGATCTGGCGAAAGATTTTACCATTGCCTACCGTACCGAACTCAAAGATACCCAGCAGCTGCAGAAGTGTGCCGACCGTCTGGCGCAAAGCGCGCAGGATTTCCGCTTACAGCTTGGCGAGCCGGGCTATCGCGGCAACCTGCGCGAATTGCTGGCGGACAAAAATATCCAGCGCGCGCTGCTGCTGCTCGATGATGCACTTGAGCTCTGCTACGACGTGGCGAAGCTGTCCCTCGGACGCTCCGCGCTGCTTGACGCCGCCTTCGAGCGCGCCACGCTCTATCGCGGGCGGCTGAAACGGCTAAAAGAGATCAACCAGCCGGGGTACAGCTACTGGTATGAATGCACCTCGCGCCACTTTACCCTGGCGCTCACGCCGCTGACGGTGGCCGATAAATTCAAAGAGGTGATGGCGCAGAAGCCGGGAAGCTGGATCTTCACTTCCGCAACCCTGTCTGTAAATGACGATCTGCACCACTTCACCGAACGCCTCGGTATTGAGCAGGCGGAATCACTGCTGCTGCCCAGCCCGTTTGATTACGAAAAGCAGGCGCTGCTTTGCGTGCCACGCAATCTCCCGCTGCCGAACCAGCCGGGGGCGGCGCGGCATCTCGCAGCGATGCTCAAGCCGATGATTGAGGCCAACAACGGGCGCTGCTTTATGCTCTGCACCTCACACGCCATGATGCGCGATCTCGCCGAGCAGTTTCGCGCCACCATGACCCTCCCGGTGCTGCTGCAGGGGGAAACCAGTAAAGGCCAGCTGCTCCAGCAGTTTGTCAGCGCCGGTAACGCCCTGCTGGTGGCAACCAGCAGCTTCTGGGAAGGGGTGGACGTGCGCGGCGACACGCTCTCGCTGGTGATCATCGATAAGCTGCCGTTCACGTCGCCGGACGATCCGCTGCTCAAGGCGCGGATGGAAGACTGCCGCCTGCGCGGCGGCGATCCGTTCGACGACGTCCAGCTGCCGGACGCGGTCATCACGCTTAAGCAGGGGGTAGGGCGACTGATCCGTGACGTCACCGACCGCGGCGTGCTGGTGATCTGCGATAACCGCCTGGTGATGCGTCCTTACGGCGCAACGTTCCTCGCCAGCCTGCCGCCCGCCCCGCGTACGCGGGACATTAAACGCGCGGTGCGTTTCCTGGCAAACCCAACGGCGGAGTAATTCGCTCCGGAGTGTGCTAAGATGCGCGCCATTTTGTGACTGACCCTTGCGAGAGCGCGACGACTGATGCGAATTCTGGCTATTGATACCGCGACAGAGGCTTGCTCTGTTGCTCTGTTGAACGACGGTGCTGTTTCTGCTCATTTCGAAGAGTGCCCACGGGAACACACCCAGCGTATTCTGCCCCTGGTAAAAGCCATTTTAACCCAGGGCAATACCACCTTAACCGACCTCGACGCGCTGGCCTTTGGCCGCGGTCCCGGCAGCTTTACGGGCGTGCGCATTGGGATTGGCATCGCGCAGGGGCTGGCGCTGGGCGCTGACCTGCCGATGATCGGTGTCTCTACGCTTGCGACGATGGCGGAGGGAGCCTGGCGCATGACGGGCGCGACCCGCGTGCTCGCCGCTATTGACGCTCGCATGGGTGAAGTTTACTGGGCGGAATATACCCGCGATGAAAACGGCGTCTGGCACGGCGAAGAGACGGAAGCAGTGCTTAAGCCTGAAGCCGTTACTGAGCGCCTGAAGCAGCTGTCCGGCGAATGGGCGACCGTCGGCACGGGCTGGCCGGCGTGGCCAGAGATGGCGAACGACACCGGGTTGACGCTGGTGGACGGCAACATGCTCCTGCCTGCGGCAGAAGATATGCTCCCGATTGCCCGTCAACTGCTTGCAGCAGGAAAAACCGTGGCCGTTGAACACGCGGAACCGGTTTATTTGCGAAACACCGTCGCGTGGAAGAAACTTCCGGGCCGCGAGTGAATCTCAGTAACAGGAACTGAGAAAAAGGAGTCGCATCATGGCGGTTCAGACTAAAGTATTACGCCTTTTTATGGCAGGCGCGGTTGCCATAGCACTGAGCGGTTGCGTAACCGTACCTGATGCGATCAAGGGCAGCAGCCCGACGCCACAGCAGGATCTGGTTCGGGTAATGAATGCGCCCGAGCTTTACGTCGGCCAGGAAGCCCGCTTCGGTGGGAAAGTGATCGACGTGCAGAACCAGCAGGGGAAAACCCGTCTGGAAATTGCCACGGTACCGCTCGACAGTGGCGCGCGTCCCGTACTCGGTGAAGCCTCTCGCGGGCGTATCTATGCCGACGTTAGTGGTTTCCTCGACCCGGTCGATTTTCGCGGACAGCTGGTAACCGTTGTCGGGCCGATTACCGGTTCGGTGCAGGGCAAAATCGGCAACACGCCGTATAAATTTATGACCATGCAGGTGAATGGCTATAAACGCTGGCGTATCGCCCAGCAGGTGGTGATGCCGCCTCAGCCAATCGACCCGTGGATGTGGGGTCCACATCCTTATCGTTACGGTTATCCGGGATGGGGCTGGTATAACCCGGGCCCTGCACAGGTGCAAACGATCGTAACTGAGTAACTTACTGTTATTGTTAAGAAAGAGACAGCGGCTCAGCCGCTGTCTCTGTTTTTTTACGGATAAAACGAAAAAAAAGAGTGACGCGCTTCGCAACCTGCAATCTGAACAATTAATAAACTGGTACGCTGAGTTAATATAATGTTAACAAACTGTTTATTATCGGGGCTGTGATGACGACGAACACTCATTTCAGAGGTGATGCATTGCAAAAGGTTTGGCTTAACCGTTATCCCGCAGATGTGCCTGCGGAGATCAATCCTGACCGTTATCAATCCCTGGTGGAATTATTTGAACACTCGGTAAGACGTTACGCAGACCAGCCCGCGTTTGTGAATATGGGCGAGGTGATGACGTTCCGTAAGCTTGAGGAGCGTAGCCGGGCGTTTGCGGCTTATCTGCAGGAAGGACTTGGGCTGCAAAAAGGGGATCGCGTCGCGCTGATGATGCCGAACCTGCTGCAATACCCGGTGGCGCTGTTCGGCATCCTGCGTGCCGGGATGATTGTCGTCAACGTTAACCCGCTTTACACGCCGCGCGAGCTGGAACATCAGCTGAACGACAGCGGGGCGGTGGCGATTGTCATTGTTTCTAACTTTGCCCATACCCTGGAAAAAGTGGTCGACAAAACCCAGGTGAAGCACGTCATCCTGACGCGCATGGGCGATCAGCTTTCCACCGCCAAAGGGACGCTGGTTAACTTTGTCGTTAAATACGTCAAACGTCTGGTACCAAAATACCACCTGCCGGATGCTATCTCCTTCCGCCGCGCGCTGCATGCGGGCTATCGCATGCAGTACGTCAAGCCTGAAGTCGTCTCCGAAGACCTGGCCTTCCTGCAATACACGGGCGGCACTACCGGCGTGGCCAAAGGGGCGATGCTGACCCACCGCAACATGCTGGCGAACCTTGAGCAGGTCAATGCCACCTACGGGCCGCTGCTGCATCCGGGTAAAGAGCTGGTAATCACCGCGCTGCCGCTGTATCACATCTTCGCGCTGACCATGAACTGCCTGCTGTTTATCGAGCTGGGCGGGCAAAACGTATTGATCACCAACCCGCGCGATATCCCGGGTCTGGTGAAAGAGCTGGCAAAATACCCGTTTACCGCCATGACCGGGGTGAACACCCTGTTTAACGCGCTGCTCAACAACAAAGAGTTCCAGCAGCTTGATTTCTCCACGCTGCATCTCTCCGCGGGCGGCGGCATGCCGGTTCAGCAGGCGGTGGCCGAGCGCTGGGTGAAGCTAACCGGGCAATATCTGCTGGAAGGCTATGGCCTGACGGAATGTGCCCCGCTGGTGAGCGTCAACCCGCACGATATCGACTACCACAGCGGCAGCATCGGCCTGCCGGTCCCGTCGACGGAAGCAAAGCTGGTGGATGATGAGGATAACGAAGTGCCTCACGGCGAGCCGGGCGAGCTGTGCGTCAGAGGGCCGCAGGTGATGCTGGGTTACTGGCAGCGTCCTGATGCGACCGACGAAATCATTAAAGACGGCTGGCTTCACACCGGCGATATTGCGGTGATGGATGACGAAGGCTTCCTGCGCATCGTCGATCGCAAAAAAGATATGATCCTGGTCTCCGGCTTCAACGTCTATCCGAACGAAATCGAAGACGTGGTGATGCAGCACAGCGGCGTGCTGGAAGTGGCGGCGGTGGGCGTTCCTTCCGGCAGCAGCGGTGAAGCGGTGAAGATATTTGTGGTCAAGAAAGATCCTTCTCTTACCGAGGAAGCGCTGATAACGTTTTGTCGCCGTCAGCTGACGGGCTATAAAGTGCCGAAGCTGGTGGAATTCCGCGATGAGCTGCCGAAATCCAACGTCGGGAAGATATTACGACGAGAATTACGTGACGAAGCCCGTGCCAAAGTAGACAATAAGGCCTGAGCTTCACGTTAATCGCCCAGACGCCGGTTAAGCCGGCGTTTTTTATGGGCGCAAACAAAAGAGAATCCGATTTGAATTACCAGATGATCACGACCAACGACGAGCTGGCTTCGCTGTGCGAAGTGACGCGCGACTTTCCTGCCATCGCTCTGGATACCGAGTTTGTCCGTACTCGCACCTATTATCCACAGCTGGGTTTGATACAGATGTACGACGGTAAGCACGTCTCGCTGATCGACCCGCTCGGCATTACCGACTGGGCGCCGATGCGTGACCTGCTGCTGGATACTGCGGTAACGAAATATCTGCACGCGGGCAGTGAAGATCTGGAAGTCTTTCTTAACACCTTTGGCATCATGCCTCAGCCGCTGATTGATACGCAGATCCTCGCGGCGTTCAGCGGTCGTCCGCTGTCGTGGGGCTTTGCCGCCATGGTGGAGGAGTACACGGGCCTGACGCTGGATAAAAGTGAATCCCGGACCGACTGGCTGGCGCGTCCGCTTACCGAGCGTCAGCTGGAATATGCGGCGGCAGACGTGTTTTACCTGTTGCCGATTGCCGGACAGCTGATGAAAGAGGCGGAAGCCTCCGGCTGGCTCTCTGCCGCGCTGGACGAGTGCCGTATGACGCAGCAGCGTCGCCAGGAAGTGGTTGACCCGAAAGAGGCCTGGCGTGATATCACCAACGCCTGGCAGCTTCGCACGCGTCAGCTGGCCTGCCTGCAGCTGTTAGCGGACTGGCGTTTGCGTAAAGCGCGTGAGCGCGATCTGGCCGTGAATTTTGTGGTGCGTGAAGAGCATCTCTGGGCGGTCGCGCGCTATATGCCGGGCAGTCTGGGCGAGCTGGACAGCATTGGCCTTTCCGGCAGCGAGATCCGTTTCCATGGTAAAACCCTGCTGGCGCTGGTCGCCAAAGCGCAGGCGCTGCCGGAGGATGCACTGCCTGAGACGCTGCTGAATCTCATGGATATGCCGGGCTATCGTAAAGCATTTAAGGATATCAAAGCGCTGGTGCAGGATGTCGCAACGGAAAGCAAGCTGAGCGCTGAACTGCTGGCGTCACGCAGACAAATTAACCAGCTGCTGAACTGGCACTGGAAGCTGAAACCGCAGAATGGCGTGCCGGAACTGATGGCTGGCTGGCGCGGGGTATTGATGGCCGATCGCCTGAATACCTTGCTGGAAGGTTATCCGCGATAAAAATATGCCGGGCGATATACCCGGCATATTCTCCCCGGTGGCGCTGTGCTTACCGGGGCTACGACACCAGGAACCTACGGACGCGACTCTTCCGCTTCCGGAAGCGTTACGTTCAGCTCCAGAATCGAAATATCCCCGTCTTTTTGCTCCAGCTGTACGGTGACCATCTCCGGGTCAATCTGCACATACTTACAGATCACTTCCAGGATGTCCTTGCGCAGCTGCGGCAGGTAGTGAGGCTCGGCGTCGCTACGACGACGCTCCGCAACGATAATTTGCAGGCGTTCTTTTGCGATGTTGGCGGTGCTTTTTTTCCGCGAGAGAAAAAAGTCCAGTAATGCCATAACTTATCCTCCGAACAGGCGTTTGAGGAAACCTTTCTTCTCTTCTTCAATGAAGCGGAAAGGACGTTCTTCTCCCAGCAGACGGTCAACGGTATCGGCGTAAGCTTTACCTGCATCTGCCGTTGTATCAAGGATCACGGGCTCGCCCTGGTTAGAGGCGCGTAACACGGACTGGTCTTCCGGGATAACGCCAACCAGTTTAATGCGCAGGATCTCCAGCACGTCTTCCATGCTCAGCATGTCACCTTTGTTTACGCGACCCGGGTTATAGCGGGTCAGCAGCAGGTGCTCTTTGATCGGATCCTGGCCATTTTCCGCACGGCGGGATTTGGAGGCCAGAATACCGAGAATACGGTCGGAGTCACGCACGGAGGAGACTTCCGGGTTGGTGGTGATGATCGCTTCATCAGCAAAGTAGAGCGCCATCAGGGCACCGGTTTCGATGCCGGCAGGGGAGTCACAGACGATGAAGTCGAACTCCATTTTTTTCAGCTCGTCGAGCACCTTTTCCACGCCTTCACGGGTCAGGGCATCTTTATCACGCGTCTGAGAAGCCGGAAGAATGAAGAGGTTCTCGGTGCGCTTGTCTTTAATCAGCGCCTGGTTCAGCGTGGCATCGCCCTGAATGACGTTCACGAAGTCATATACGACGCGACGCTCACATCCCATGATGAGGTCGAGGTTACGCAGACCGATATCGAAGTCGATAACGACGGTTTTCTTTCCCTTCTGGGCCAAACCAGTAGCGATGGCCGCGCTGGAGGTGGTCTTGCCAACGCCTCCTTTACCCGAAGTAACAACAATAATGCGTGCCATAGAAATTCCTTGTTAAAAAGGGATTAATTCAACGGTTGAACGGTCAACGCGTCGTCTGCCAGAAGCAGGCGAGCCGCTTTGCCATAAAATTCGGCTGGGATCTTGTCGCTCAGCCAATATTCACCTGCGATGGACACCAGTTCCGCCGTCAGGTGAGTACAAAATATTTGCGCGTCCCGATCGCCACTTGCGCCCGCGAGCGCACGTCCACGCATCATACCGTAAACGTGAATATTGCCATCTGCAATAAGCTCTGCGCCAGCACTGACGTGGCTTGTAACAATTAGATCACAGTTTGGCGCATAAATGCGCTGACCGGAACGAACCGGCACATCAATCATTCGCGTTTTTGTGAGAGCGGTAACGTTTTGCGCCGCAGGAGGGGGCGTTTGTACGGCAGCGGGTGCTGCACGTGGGGTTTTTTCTTTGCCTTCATTAAGAAGAGGCAGCCCCGCACGGTCGATTTCCGCTTTCAACTCGGGATCTTTGCAGCCGCTGATGCCGACAATACGCAGCCCGGTAGAGGAGACCGCCTGCTGGAGACTTGTCCAGTTAACCGGAGCCTCAAGACCGCTGACGTTGATGACGACGGGGGCGTGCTTCAGAAAGGCGGGAGCCTGGGCGATTTTGTCTTCTAACGCCTGACGAATAACCTCGGGTTTTGCATCATGCAAATGAACCACTGATAAGGTGAAGCTACTGCCTTTAAGCTCGATGGGCGTGTTTGACATCCTGGCCTTACTCAATTTGCTATTAACCGCAACCATTCGCTGCGATATTCCGAAGAGTATCAGGCATGTTATAGTCAGGAGTATATTGAGGCAAGCAACCACCCATTAATTCAGAGTAAAAACATGTTTTGTGTGATCTACAGAAGTACAAGCCGTGACCAGACCTATCTTTATGTCGAAAAGAAAGACGATTTTTCACGCGTGCCGGAAGAATTAATGAAGAACTTTGGCCGACCACAGCTGGCGATGCTGCTGCCGCTGGACGGCCGTAAGAAACTGGTGAATGCCGATCTGGAAAAAGTGAAAACGGTATTAGCCGAGCAGGGCTATTATTTACAGCTTCCACCGCCGCCTGAGAATTTATTAAAACAGCACCTCGAGGCGTCCGGGAAAAAATAGCCTCAGCTGTTTTCGGGCATAACACATCAACCGATTAGGGGTCGAGCATGTATCAACATCATAACTGGCAAGGTGCATTACTGGATTATCCCGTCAGCAAAGTGGTCTGCGTGGGCAGCAACTATGCGAAGCATATTCAGGAGATGGGCAGCGCAACCCCAGAAGAGCCGGTCCTGTTTATTAAGCCCGAGACGGCGCTATGCGACATCCGCCAGCCGCTGGCGCTGCCGCAGGGGCTGGGGTCGGTGCATCACGAAGTAGAGCTTGCCGTGCTGATCGGCGCCACGCTGCGCCAGGCTTCCGAAGAGCATGTCGAGAAAGCGATTGCTGGCTACGGCGTGGCGCTGGATCTGACCCTGCGCGACGTGCAGGGCAAAATGAAGAAGGCAGGGCAGCCGTGGGAAAAAGCCAAAGGCTTTGATAACGCATGTCCGATTTCAGGGTTTGTTCCGGTGAATGAATTTACCAACGATCCGCAGGACACTCCGCTCAGCCTGAAGGTTAACGGCGAGATCCGCCAGCAGGGCACCACGGCAGATATGATCCACAAGATCGTGCCGCTGATCGCCTACATGAGCCGTTTCTTCACCCTGAAGCCGGGCGATGTGATCCTCACCGGCACGCCGGAAGGCGTGGGCCCGCTCGCCAGCGGCGATGAGCTTGAGGTCGGTTTTAACGGCCTGTCGCTAAAAACCCGCGTGCTGTAACCGCATCTTGCCGCCTGCAAAGGGCGGCAAAACTTGCAACCACGTGCCAGACTCGTTATAAGGTGCGCTTTCTTTTGACGTGTGGACATCCTGATGAACGACATTCCTTTCTGGCAAAGCAAAACTCTTGACCAAATGACCGACGCGGAGTGGGAATCGTTGTGCGACGGCTGCGGGCAGTGCTGCCTGCACAAGCTGATGGATGAAGACTCCGATGAGATCTATTTCACCAACGTCGCCTGCAGGCAACTGAACATTAAAACCTGCCAGTGCCGCAACTACGAACGCCGCTTCGAGTTCGAGCCGGACTGCATCAAGCTCACCCGTGAAAATCTGCCGACTTTTGAGTGGCTGCCGCACACCTGCGCGTATCGCCTGCTGGCGGAAGGGAAAGAACTGCCGAACTGGCATCCGCTGCTGACGGGCTCAAAAGCGGCGATGCACGGCGAGCGTATCTCGGTACGCCACATTGCGGTGAAGGAGTCCGAGGTACGGGACTGGGAAGATCACATCATGAATCACCCTAATCGGTGATAATAAAAAACCCGCCGTGGCGGGTTTTTGCTTTTACCTTCCAAACAAATCGCGTTTCTTCGGTTTGAATGGCTGAGCAATCAGCACCAGCAGCGCCACGACGAAGTAGGCCACAAAAATGCCCACCAGCCACTGCGGCATCTCCAGCGTCAGGAATTCCCACTGACGTACGGAGCAGTCACCGGATGCGACAAACACCTGCGGAAGCCACTTATCCAGCGGCAGCCAGCTCGGGAAGCGGGCGGCGAAATCACAGGTCATAAACGGTGACGGATGCAGCTGCATCATGGTGTGCTGCCAGGAAAGCTCAATCCCTTTCCAGGCGCTGTACAGCCAGATGGCAATACCCACATAGCGCAACGGCGTTTTTGGGGCAATTGCGCCCACCAGGCCTGCACCCATAATGCCGAACAGCGCGCAGCGCTCGTAGATGCACAGCACGCAGGGCTTGAGTCCCATCACGTGCTGGAACCACAGCGCAACCATTTCCAGCGCAAAGGCGGTCAGGGCCATCAACAACCACGCTCCGCGACCGCGGGAGCACTGGTTTAAAAATCTCAACATAATCATTTCCCTGGAACATGCTTAGAAAGCGCAGTGTAAACGAATTTTAATGCGCCGCAAGTATACCCGCTTGTAGCAGCCATTGCGTACAGGGAACGAGAGTAATTTTGATGCACAGCAAACCAACAACGGTGAGCACCAGCGTGTACGGCAGCGCCATCCAGACCATTCTTCCATAAGAAAGCCGTATGAGCGGTGCCAGCGCCGAGGTCAGCAGGAAGAGAAATGCCGCCTGGCCGTTAGGTGTTGCAACGGAGGGCAGGTTTGTTCCGGTGTTGATGGCCACCGCCAGCAGGTCGAACTGCCCGGTGCTGACGATCCCTTGCTCCATCGCCGCTTTGGCCTCATTGATATACACCGTCCCGACAAAGACGTTATCGGAAATAGAGGACAACAGACCGTTAAAGAGATAGAACAGCGTAAGCTGCGAGTCCGGCGAGGCCTGAAGCACAAACGCGATAATCGGTGCGAAAAGGTGTTGGTCAATAATCACCGCCACGACCGCAAAAAAGACCGCCAGCAGCGCGGTAAACGGCAGGGCTTCGGTAAAGGCTTTACCAATAGCATGTTCGTCCGTTACCCCGCTAAAGGTGGTGGCAAGAATAATGACGGAGAGGCCAATCAACCCGACTTCGGCAAGATGCAACGCCAGCGCGGCGATAAGCCAGATGCCGATGATCCCCTGCGCAATCAGACGCAGCGTCTCCTGGCGCGTACGCTGTTTGCGGCTCTGCTCGTCAAATTTATGCAGTTCTTTGCGGACCGGTTCAGGCAGCTGTGCGCCGTAGCCGAACAGCCTGAATTTTTCGACCAGAATGCAGGTCGCTAACCCGCAGACCAGCACAGGCACGCTGACGGGGGCCATGCGCAGGAAAAACTCGCCAAAATGCCATTCAGCCGCTTTCGCGATGATCAGGTTTTGCGGCTCGCCCACCATGGTCATCACGCCGCCCAGCGCCGTACCGACCCCTGCGTGCATCATCAGGCTGCGCAGAAACGCGCGGAACTGTTCCAGCACGTCGCGGTTATGCGCCTCGACGTGGCTATCGTCCTGTAAATCCTCACTTGGGCGAGAGGAGGCCACGCGGTGATAAATGCCGTAAAATCCGACGGCGACGCTGATCACCACCGCGACAACGGTGAGCGCATCCAGGAAGGCCGACAGAAAGGCGGCGGCAAGGCAAAACGCCAGCGAGAGGATCGTTTTTGACGTAATGCTCAGCAGCAGGCGGGTAAAGATAAACAGCAGCAGCTGTTTCATAAAGTAGATACCGGCCACCATAAAAATGAGCAGCAGGAGCACTTCCAGATTGGAGGCCAGCTCTGCTTTTACATGCTCTGCGGACGTCATGCCGATGACAACGGCTTCAAATGCCAGCAAACCGCCGGGCAGCAGGGGATAACACTTCAGCGCCATGGCCAGGGTGAAAATAAATTCCGCCACCAGCAGCCACCCGGCGATAAACGGATCCACGCTAAAAATGATGGGATTAACGACCAGGAAAACCAGCAGTATCAGTTTGTACCAGTCAGGAGAATGACCTAAAAAATTGCGCCACAGCGCGCGCCCAAAAGAAATTTCCACAACAGACGTCCTTCCCGTTAAGTAATACAAAACATCAGTATACGCAAAAATCGCGGCCCGGAGGCGGATAAGACCGCATTGTAAATTTCACAAAAATGAAACGGCGATCCCTCTTTTCTCACTTTGCCGCGCTACCTGCCGTTGCACGCCTCTGGTATGATGAGTCCAATTTGCAAAAAGCTGTGTAATGGAAATCTCACTATGGTCATTAAGGCGCAGAGCCCGGCGGGTTTCGCGGAAGAGTACATCATTGAAAGCATCTGGAATAATCGTTTCCCTGCGGGGTCCATTCTTCCGGCTGAACGCGAACTCTCTGAACTGATTGGCGTCACTCGCACCACGCTGCGTGAAGTGCTTCAGCGACTGGCGCGTGATGGATGGTTGACGATCCAGCACGGCAAGCCAACAAAGGTAAACAACTTCTGGGAAACCTCGGGGCTAAACATTCTTGAAACGCTGGCGCGCCTCGACCACGAAAGCGTGCCGCAGCTGATTGATAATCTGCTCTCCGTGCGCACCAACATCGCGACTATTTTTATTCGTACCGCTTTCCGTCAGCATCCTGAAGATGCGCTTGCGGTGCTGGCCAGCGCGAATGAAGTTGAAGATCACGCCGACGCCTTTGCCACCCTCGATTACAACGTGTTTCGCGGCCTGGCGTTTGCCTCCGGCAACCCGGTTTACGGCCTGATCCTCAACGGTATGAAAGGGCTCTATACCCGCATTGGTCGTCACTACTTCGCTAACCCTGAAGCCCGCAGTCTGGCGCTGGGCTTCTACCATAAGCTGAGCAAGCTGTGCACCGAAGGCCTGCACGACCAGGTTTATGAAACCGTACGCCGCTACGGCCACGACTCCGGTGAAATCTGGCACCGTATGCAGAAAACGCTGCCGGGCGATTTAGCGATTCAGAGCCGCTGAAATAAAAAACCTCTCGTGTGAGAGGTTTTTTTCGTCGGGTGGCGGCTACGCATTACCCGACCTACGGGTCTTGTAGGCCCGGTAAGCGTAGCGCCACCGGGCAAAAAAGGCTGCACTACAGCGTATTCAACCGCGCCGGGCAGCGTTCCAGCAGCTCCACGCTGCCGTCCTCATTCTGCTGCTCCAGCTGCACGTCAAAGCCCCACAGGCGGTGCACGTGCTTCAGCACCTCTTTACGTCCTTTATCCAGCGGCGCGCGGTTGTGCGGGATATAGCGCAGCGTCAGGGAGCGGTCGCCGCGCAGATCCACGTTCCACACCTGAATATTGGGTTCAAGGTTGCTCAGGTTGTACTGGGAGGAGAGGCGGGAGCGGATCTCCCGGTATCCTTCCTCGTTGTGGATCGCGGAGATCTCCAGATAGTTGTTGCGGTCATCGTCCAGTACGGTGAAGAAGCGGAAATCGCGCATGATCTTCGGCGACATGAACTGGCTGATAAAGCTCTCATCCTTAAAGTCGCGCATCGCAAAATGCAGCGTTTCCAGCCAGTCAGAACCGGCGATATCCGGGAACCAGTACTTGTCCTCTTCCGTTGGCGACTGGCAGATGCGCTTAATATCCTGGAACATCGCAAAGCCCAGCGCATACGGGTTAATCCCGCTGTACCACGGGCTGTTGTAGGGCGGCTGGAACACCACGTTAGTATGGCTGTGGAGGAATTCCATCATGAACCGCTCGGTGACTTTCCCCTCGTCATACAGATGGTTGAGAATGGTGTAGTGCCAGAATGTTGCCCAGCCTTCATTCATCACCTGGGTCTGTTTCTGCGGATAGAAATACTGGCTCACCTTACGCACGATACGCAAAATCTCGCGCTGCCACGGCTCCAGCAGCGGGGCGTTCTTCTCCATAAAATAGAGCAGGTTTTCCTGCGGCTCGGACGGGTAACGACGCGCTTCGGCAATCGTTTTTTCCTCCTCACGCTTCGGCAGGGTGCGCCACAGCATGTTCACCTGGCTCTGCAGATACTCCTCGCGGCTTTTCTGCCGGGCTTTCTCCTCCTGCAGTGAGATTTTCTGCGGGCGTTTATAGCGGTCCACGCCGTAGTTCATCAGCGCATGGCAGGAGTCGAGCAGCTTCTCTACCTCGTCCACGCCGTAGCGCTCTTCGCAGTCGGTAATGTATTTACGCGCGAAGATCAGGTAATCAACGATGGAGCTGGCGTCCGTCCAGCTGCGGAACAGATAGTTATTTTTAAAGAAGGAGTTATGGCCGTAGCAGGCGTGCGCCATCACCAGCGCCTGCATGGTAATGGTGTTCTCTTCCATCAGATAGGCGATACACGGGTTGGAGTTAATGACGATCTCATACGCCAGCCCCTGCTGGCCGTGCTTGTACAGCCGCTCCGTTTCAATGAATTTTTTACCAAACGACCAGTGCGGATAGTTGATCGGCATCCCGACGCTGGAGTAAGCATCCATCATCTGTTCGGAGGTAATCACCTCAATCTGATGGGGATAGGTATCCAGGCGATACA
The DNA here is from genome assembly GCF_014930595.1 of Enterobacter cloacae complex sp. P42RS. Lineage (NCBI taxonomy): Bacteria > Pseudomonadati > Pseudomonadota > Gammaproteobacteria > Enterobacterales > Enterobacteriaceae > Enterobacter > Enterobacter cloacae complex sp. P42RS. Next base: position 51,434 of record NZ_JADBRK010000008.1, on the reverse strand, counting down.
GTTTTGCCACCCGGTCGATTTCGGCGAGGTAGACATCCAGCAGCTCGAAGGTCCAGTCGGGTCCATCGCTCAGACGTGTGTTGTCCTTGTTCAGGGAATCAATAGTAGCCATTAGCGCGCCCTCGTTGTGGGTGCTCTCTCTGTCTGGAGAGCCTCCTTTCAAGCATAGATCAACGTGTTAAAAAGCGTGCTGGCGCAGAAATTTTTTCTTTGCGATTTCCCGTTTTTGATACGGCAAAAAAACGCACCCATCAGAATTTTATGCTGGTTAAAAATAAAGCTCAGCAGGAGATCCCAAATTATCCCTGTCCCCTGATGCTGGGGGATGTGTGAGGTAAGTCACCATAAAAAAGTCGTATGTTGAATAATATTTTCAACTAGGTTATCAATCTGTAATTAGATGATTGTTCTTTTGCTCATAATGGAGTGGCTATGCGTGTTGTCATACTGGGAAGTGGTGTCGTTGGCGTAACCAGCGCCTGGTATTTAAGTCAGGCGGGACATGAGGTTACCGTTATCGATCGTGAATCCGGCCCGGCGCTTGAAACCAGTGCGGCAAATGCCGGTCAAATCTCTCCTGGCTATGCGGCCCCGTGGGCGGCGCCCGGCGTGCCGCTGAAGGCAATCAAATGGATGTTCCAGCGCCACGCGCCGCTGGCCATCAGCCTTGACGGCACGCAGTTCCAGCTGAAGTGGATGTGGCAGATGCTGCGCAATTGCGACACCCGGCACTACATGGAAAACAAAGGGCGCATGGTGCGTCTGGCGGAATACAGCCGTGACTGCCTCAAAGCCCTGCGCGCGTCGACGGGTATCGAGTACGAAGGCCGTCAGGGCGGCACGCTGCAGCTGTTCCGCACCGAGCAACAGTATGAAAACGCCACCCGCGATATCGCCGTGCTGGAAGATGCCGGTGTACCGTATCAACTGCTGGAAGCCAGCCAGCTGGGGCAGGTGGAACCCGCGCTGGCCGAAGTGGCCCACAAGCTGACCGGCGGTCTGCGTCTGCCGAATGACGAAACCGGCGACTGTCAGCTTTTTACCCAGCGGCTGGCGCACATGTGCGAGCAGGCTGGGGTGAAATTCCGCTTTAATACCTCCGTCGACAAGCTGCTGTCGGAAGGCGAAAAAATTTATGGCGTGAAGTGCGGCGACGAGGTGATAAAGGCGGATGCCTACGTGATGGCGTTTGGTTCCTACTCCACCGCCATGCTGAAAGGCATCCTCGATATTCCGGTCTACCCGCTCAAGGGCTACTCATTGACTATCCCGGTGAAAGAGGAGAGCGGGGCGCCCGTATCAACCATCCTGGATGAAACCTACAAAATCGCCATTACCCGCTTCGATAACCGTATTCGCGTCGGCGGTATGGCGGAGATTGTCGGCTTCAACACCGAGCTGCTGCAGCCGCGTCGTGAAACGCTGGAGATGGTGGTGGGCGATCTCTTCCCGCGCGGCGGGTTTGTGGAACAGGCGACGTTCTGGACCGGCCTGCGTCCGATGACCCCGGACGGCACGCCGATCGTGGGCCGCACGCCATACAAAAACCTGTGGACCAATACCGGACACGGCACGCTCGGCTGGACGATGGCCTGCGGCTCGGGCCAGCTGCTGAGCGACCTGATTTCCGGGCGCACGCCGGCAATTCCGTTTGACGATTTAAGTGCTGCACGCTATCAATCAGGATTTACGCCATCGCGTCCTCAGCACCTGCACGGCGCGCATAATTAAGGAGTAGTCATGTCCCGTCCTGTTCTGGCTCAGCTGGATCTGCAGGCCCTGAAGGAAAACCTGCAAATTGTTCGCCGGGCAGCACCTGGTTCGCGCGTCTGGTCAGTCGTCAAGGCAAACGCCTACGGCCACGGTATTGACCGTATATGGAGCGCGCTCGGCGCGACCGACGGTTTTGCGTTACTGAATCTCGAAGAGGCCATCCTGCTGCGCGAGCGCGGCTGGAAAGGGCCTATTCTGCTGCTGGAGGGGTTCTTCCACGCGGACGATCTGCCGCTGCTGGATAAGTATCGCCTGACCACCAGCGTTCACAGCAACTGGCAGATTAAAGCCATTCAGGATGCGAAGCTCCACGCTCCGCTGGATATTTATCTCAAGGTGAACAGCGGCATGAACCGCCTGGGCTTCCAGCCCGAGCGGGTGCATACGGTCTGGCAGCAGCTGCGCGGCCTGAAAAACGTCGGCGAAATGACGCTGATGGCGCACTTTGCCGATGCGGAAAAACCGGACGGCATTGCTGATGCGATGGTCCGCATTGAGCAGGCGGCTGAAGGGCTCGATTGTCCGCGCTCCCTGTCGAACTCGGCGGCGACGCTTTGGCATCCTGAAGCCCACTATAACTGGGTGCGTCCGGGGATCGTTCTGTACGGTGCATCACCCTCAGGCCAGTGGCAGGATATTGCCAACAGCGGCCTGAGGCCGGTCATGACCCTGCGCAGCGAGATCATCGGCGTGCAGACGCTGAAGGCGGGCGACACGGTAGGCTACGGCAGCCGCTTCCGGGCGAAGGGCGAGCAGCGGATTGGCATCGTCGCGGGCGGTTATGCCGACGGCTATCCGCGTATCGCGCCGACCGGCACGCCGGTTTGGGTGGATGGGGTGCGCACGGGCACGGTGGGGACCGTCTCAATGGATATGCTGGCCGTTGACCTGACGCCATGCCCGCAGGCGGGCATCGGTTCACCGGTCGAGCTGTGGGGCAACGAAATCAAAATTGATGACGTGGCGGCCGCGGCGGGAACGGTAGGGTATGAACTGATGTGTGCCCTGGCACCAAGAGTGCCGGTTGTGACGGTGTAACTTGTATCTTTGCCGGGTGACGCGAAGCCGCCACCCGGCAAAAAAACTACTCCGCGTCCTCTTCCATCGGCCTCAAACCGACCTTCCGCACCGCGTTATCTTCTTTTTCTGCCACCGTCCAGATCATCCCGGCAAACTCCACCTGGTCACCCACAACCGGCGCAGCGCCAAGCCGCTGCTGAATGATTTCGCCCAGCGTTTGCGGGTTATCACCGTCTTCTGCACCTTCATCCAGGCCATAAATGCGCGCCACATCCGCAAATTTGGCGCTGGCTTCCAGAATAAAATCGCCGAAGAAACGCTGGTCCAGCGCCACGGGAGGCGACTGGCTGAACAGCTTGCCCAGCGCGGGCAGGTCTCGCTCGCGGCCAATGACGCACAGAATATCCCCTTCGCGCAGGCGGGTGCTGCCGGTCGGGTGCAGCAGGACATTATCGCGGAACAGGGCGGCAATGCGCGTTTCAGTCGGCATGTGCAAATCGCGCAGCGAGGCCCCCACGCACCATTTATCGGCGCTCAGCTGATAGACGAACTGCTCCCACGGGTTTTCCGGGTGAATATCCAGCCCAACGCGGGAGACCGGCCAGCCTACGGGCGGCACCACCACTTTGGCCTTTTTCGCCGCCCACCCGAGCGACGTGCCCTGGAACAGCAGGGAAATCAGCACTACGAAGAACGCCACGTTGAAGAACAGCCGCGCGTTGTCAAGGCCGGCCATCATCGGGAACACCGCAAGGATAATCGGCACCGCGCCGCGCAGGCCGACCCAGCTGATAAAGACGCGCTCGCGCAGGTTAAAGCCGCGAAACGGCAGCAGGCCTGCAAATACGGAGAGCGGACGGGCGAAGAAGATCATCCACGCCGACAGCAGCAGCGCCGGAACGGCGATCGGCAGCAGGTCCGACGGGGTCACCAGCAGGCCCAGCACCAGGAACATGCCGATTTGCGCCAGCCACGCCAGGCCGTCAAAGTTCTGCAAAATAGCATGACGGTTGCGAATAGGGCGGTTGCCCATCAGGAACCCGCAGAGGTAGACGGCGAGAATACCGCTGCCGTCCAGCGCGGTGGTGACGGCAAAAATGAGAATGCCGCCGCTCAGCGCCAGCAGAGGGTAAAGCCCAGAGGGCAGAGAAATGCGGTTGATCGTCTGCTGTAACAGGTATCCCCCCGCCAGGCCGATGACAATCCCCAGCCCGAACTGCTGCAGAATATGCAGGGCAAACATCCAGCTCAGGCCCGTCTCGTGCTGCTGGATCATCTCTATCAGCGTGATGGTCAGGAACACAGCCATCGGATCGTTACTGCCGGATTCAATCTCAAGCGTTGAGCCAACGCGTTCGTTAAGCCCTTTACCCCCAAGCAGGGAAAAGACCGCCGCCGCATCGGTAGAGCCAACGATTGCGCCAATCAGCAAGCCTTCCATCAGATTGAGATTGAAAAGCCATGCGGCCATCATCCCGGTGAGGCCGGAGGTGATCAACACGCCGACGGTCGCCAGCGACAGCGCAGGCCCTAAGGCCACGCGGAAGGAGCTCGCCTGAGTGCGCATCCCGCCGTCGAGCAGGATCACCGCCAGCGCGAGGTTACTCACCATGTAGGCGAAGGGATAGTTATCGAAGGGGATACCGCCGATGCCGTCAACGCCGGCCAGCATGCCGATGGCAAGGAAAATAACAAGAATGGGTATGCCAAGACGCGATGAAAATGAACTTAATAAAATACTGCTGGTTACAAGTACAGAACCCAAAATGAAAAGGCTGATTATCGCTGCGGCATCCAATGTTCTCTTACTCCCACCTCAATGTTAACGCTGTTACTAAAACCCTAACATATTAACAACGGCAACAGCGTTTTATTAAGGGGGTTTTTTATGCTTTTATGACCGGATGACCGCCGATCGTTAACCGACTGCCCGAAACATCATGTGTAAGCGTCGCCTGCGCGCCCAGCGCAAGGGTAACGGTCTGCTGTTCATGGCCAAAATCCAGACCGGTGATAACCGGAATATCCAGCCGCGAGCGGATGAAATCGACCATCGTTTCCAGGGAGTAGCCTGCATCATAGTCATTCGGGGCAGAGCCGCTGAAGCTGCCCAGCACGATCGCGGACTGGCGATCGAGAATACCGGCATGATAAAGCTGCAATAACATACGCTCGACGCGGAACGGATGTTCGTTAATATCCTCCAGCACCAGAATGCCGTCCTTGATTTGCGGCATCCACGGCGTGCCGATGAGCGAGACCAGCATCGCCAGGTTACCGCCCCAGAGCTGGCCCTCACACTCCCAGTGCGGTCCATTGCCCTGCCATTCCACGCTGTAGGTGGGATTGCGCAGCGCGCGCCAGAAATGCTCCACGGTGAACGCGTCCAGTTCCGGCGCGCCGAAGTTACCGGCCAGCATCGGGCCGCTAAACGTGATGACGTTATGCAGCGCCAGAAGACCAAGCTGGATGGCGGTAAAATCGCTGTGGCCGCATATCAGCAGCGGATCCTGCTGCTGGCGCTGTGCCAGGCCCTGCCAGTCAATGCTCTCAAGCAGCCTGCTCGCACCATAGCCGCCGCGCACCGCAAGGACTATTCGGTTTTCGCCCTTCAGGTTCACCAGGCTATTGATATCATTTAACCTCTGCGCTTCTGTTCCGGCAAAACGCTGCTGGCGGCGGGGGATAATTGTCTGATTTTCTACCTGATGGCCGGATTCCAGTAAGCGCTGAACGCCCCGCTGCGCCGCGTCCTGGTTAATACAGTAGCCCGATGGCGCGATGAGATGAAACTGAGACATGGCAATTCCTTGCTGAATGAGAAACTAATTGTCTATATCATGCCGCGTATACTCCGCCTGCTTCAAGGGCGGCGCACCGCGATGACCGGCTATAAGGATAGATGACGTGAAATTGAGATGGTTTGCTTTTTTGATTGTTTTGCTGGCTGGCTGTAGTTCAAAACATGATTATCAAAACCCGCCCTGGAACCCGGAAGTGCCGGTGAAACGGGCCATGCAGTGGATGCCGATCAGTGAACAAGCCGGGAAGGCATGGGGCGTCAGCCCGCGGTTGATCACCGCCATTATTGCGGTGGAGTCCGGTGGCAATCCTACGCTTGTCAGCAAATCCAACGCGGTGGGGCTGATGCAGCTGAAAGCCTCTACGGCGGGGAGAGAGGTCTACCGCTATATGGGCTGGAGCGGCCAGCCGTCGACCAGCGAGCTGAAGAACCCGGAACGCAACATTTCTATGGGGACCGCTTACCTGAGCATTCTGGAACACGGCGTGCTGAAGGGCATTGAGGATCCGGAAGTGATGCAATACGCGCTGGTGGTCTCGTACGTGAACGGCGCCGGGGCGCTGCTCAGAACCTTCTCCTCTGACCGCAAAGAGGCGATTGAGGAGATCAACGACATGGACAAAGATGAGTTCGTCGAGCATGTGGCGAAAAATCATCCGGCACCGCAGGCGCCTCGCTATATCTGGAAAGTACAGAAAGCGATGGATGCCATGTAATGCCGCAAACGGGCGGCGCTCGCTGCCCGACTTTTCCTACAGAACCTTATTCGCACGTTCCCGTGCTTCACGCTCCAGCGAGTAGATAATGCGCTGCAGCTCGCGCTCAGCGCCCGGTCCGACGTTCAGAAAACGGAAGCTCAGACGCGGCGTGGTAATCGTTTCATTTTTGCTGTCCACCACCGTGCGCTCGCTGATGGCAATCAGCTGTGCATCGAAATAAAAGCGGCCCCAGCCCGCCATATCCAGTTCAATTTGCGTGAACCGCATGCCTTCTACCAGACCCTCCGGCTTCGGGGTATCCATCAGCGCGCCCATTCCACCCAGCGACAGGTCAAAGAGACGGAAGCGGATCTCTTTTTTGTCCGGCATTTTAGCCTTACAAAAATAGGCAGGATGAAGCGGGGCGCTGATGCGAAAATATTCACGACGCTGGACAAACCAGAGGTTGCCAGGAAGGGGGGTAACAAAAGCAGGAAGGCCCTGGTACTCGCTCAATTCCAGTCGCGGCAGGACAAATTCCACTTTGGCCCCATGGGTTTCGGCCATGACCACGATATTCTCTGCTTTCAGTGCCGCGCGGTTTTCATACTCCTGGCTGCCCAGGTCAATAACCAGCCTCTCCTGCGAGACGTCAAGGATCTTGCTGATGAACTGATTATTCGACCAGCTGATGCGCAGCGGCACTTCGCCTTTTTGCAGGTCGCGTAATACCCCTAATACAGCCAGCGGATTTTGCTTGAGGAACTGCTCACTGTAATGACTCACGCCGGATGGCTCCTTGATTGATGACAGACTGTCTTAGCGTTATCGGCAATCCACCCTCAAACTTAATACAAACCGGTGAGATTTTTTTACCGTTGTCCGCAGGATAAGTCGGTGAGACGAAACTGGTTTTCCGGTGATGACCTATACTTAAGTTAGCTGTGCAGAAGGTTTTCTGCACATGCGTTTAATCTGCAAGAGGGCATTGCTATGGGTATCATCGCCTGGATTATCTTTGGCCTTATTGCCGGCGCTATCGCAAAACTGATCATGCCGGGAAACGATGGCGGCGGCTTTATTCTGACCTGCGTACTCGGGGTCGTTGGTGCGGTTGTAGGCGGCTGGCTGGCGACGATGTTTGGTTTTGGTGGTGACATCAGTGGTTTCGACATGCACAGTTTCCTGGTCGCTGTCGTGGGAGCCATTGTCGTGCTGGGCATATTCAGATTACTGCGACGAGCATAAAATGACAGAACGGCTCTCTGCGGAGGGCCGTTTTTTTTGCCGCTATATTGATTTGCTAATCTAAATGATAATAATTGTCGTTCCGTATTGCATGTAATCACAAGACGACATTATGAACTCCTCACGTTTTACGTTATGCACCCTGGCGGGTGCCGTCACGCTGGCATTGCAGGTCCAGGCTTTCGCCGAAGAATCAACCATTGTCGTCACGGGCTCAGAGCAGGGCAGCGCGCTGCCGGCCTGGACCAACAGCGCCACCAAATCGGCCGTTGCCGAAAGTAAAACGCCGCAGGTTATCAACACGCTCTCTGCGCCGGAGATCGAAAAGCGTCACGCGAACTCCGTGAATGAAATCCTGCGCTATGCCCCAGGCGTCTCAACCGAGGTGCGGGGGAATACCTCCTATATGAGCGAATACAAAATTCGTGGCTTTACCGTTGATCAGGAGTTTTACAACGGACTGCAGCTACCCTATAACGTCACCGGCAACACCAAGGCGCGCATCGATCCGCTGTTAATAGAGAGCGTCGATATCCTGAAAGGGCCTTCATCGGTGCTTTACGGCGGCGGTTCGCCGGGCGGGCTGGTAAATATTCAAAGCAAAAAGCCGCAGCGGGAAGCCCGAACCGAGGTCGGTTTTAACACCGGGAACCGTAATCTGAAAGAAGGCTACCTCGATTCGACCGGACAAATTGCCGACAGCGACTGGAATTACCGCCTGCTGGGTAAGGCGACGGAGAATGACGATCAGCCGCACACCAGCCGCTATGAAAATTATCTGGTCGCCCCGTCCGTTACATGGCAACCCGACAGTAAAACCCGCCTCACCCTGGATGCGCTGGCGCAAAACTCCCCGAGCCTGACGCCGTCTAACCCGCTGCCGCTCGCTTATCTGCGGTCCAAATATGCCGATCGCCGGGATTACGCCGGAGATGAGTGGAGCGGGTTTAAGCAGCGGCAGTGGATGCTGGGCTACAGCTTCGAACACGAGTTTGACAGCGGCTGGGGCTTTAATCAGAAAGCGCGCTATTTCGACGTCGATACCCACCAGAACAGCGTCTACGCGACGGGAACGGGAAGTGAGGTCTATCAGCTTAACCGCTTTGCCTATACCACCGATGAAGATCTTAAGAGCTTCAACATCGACAACCAGGTGACTAAAACCGTTGCGCTGGGCGAATGGAAACACCATCTGCTGGCCGGGTTTGACTATCAGAGGCTGAACTCCCATTTCCACTACCGCTACGCGTCGACTACGCCGGGCATGGATATGCGTAATCCGGATTATTCGCAAATCCACGAAAGCGCGCTGGGGCTCTACACCGCCCAGAAAAACCGCCTCAGCTATCAGCAGAACGGGTATTACCTGCAGGATCAGGTGGAATTTGGCGGCTTAAATCTGTTGGGCAGCCTGCGCTACGACGATTACCGCTCCGTCACCACCGATTACCTGCAAAATGGCGATAAGGCCTGGGTATCGCAGGATCGCGTTACCAAACGCCTGGGGGCGCTTTACGCCTTCGATAACGGTATTTCGCCGTTTATCAGCTATTCAGAGGGTTTTGCACCGGTCTCGCCGCAGGGGACGCTCACGGCGAAAGACGTCAAGCCAACCACCAGCAAGCAGGTGGAAGGCGGGGTAAAATATCTGCTGGCAGAGTACGCCACGACGTTTACCGCCTCGGTGTTTAACATCCGGCAGAAAAACGTCGTCACCTCCGACCCGGGCTTCCTGAACTACCGTCAGACTGGTGAAGTGGAATCCAAAGGCGCGGAGCTCTCCGCCATCAGCCGCCCGACGGACAACCTGACGCTGATTGCCAACTATGCCTATACCCACGTAATTAATACCGAAGATGATAAATACCAGGGCAAGCGTCCCACTCAGGTGCCGGAAAATGCGTTCAACCTGTGGGGGGACTACACCTTCGAGAGCACGCCGCTGAAGGGGCTGATGCTGGGCGCCGGGGCGCGCTATACCGGGCCGATGGAGATTTCACCGTCTAACGATGCGGGTAAGCTGGGGGGCACTACGCAGTACGATCTGGCGGCGTCGTACCGGATGGGCGAAATTCTGCCTTCGCTGGCGGGGCTGACGCTTAAAGCGAGTATGCAGAACATCACCAATAAAGAGACGCTGACCTGCTACGATGCGACTAACTGCTGGATTGGGCGTGACAGGACGTATCAGCTAGGGGCGAGTTACAGCTTCTAAATCCCTGTGAGTTCAAAATGAAGGCCGGGTAAGGCGTAGCCATCACCCGGCAATACTCCCTTACTGCGCCGAAGCTTTCACCGGCGCAGCCTCATCATTCGCCGCAGGCTGATTTTCCGGCACGCTGTCGCACGGTTTCTCTTTCGGACAAACCAGATCCAGCATTTTCAGCGTCACGCCGTTACTCCAGCCGAACCCATCCTGGAGCGGATATTCACCGCCGCCACCGCCGGTTCCGGTAGAAGAGACATCATACTTCTCCACCAGCTTCTTCTCGCGGTCGTAAGTGTGCTGAACGTTCTTCAGGAAGCGCCAGGTCACGTCCATTGCAACCTTATCCTGCCCATAGTTCTGCAACCCTTCCGTTGCCACCCACTGCAGCGGTGCCCAGCCGTTTGGCGCATCCCACTGCTGACCGCTGTTGATGGTGGTGGTGGTAATACCACCCGGCTTCAACAAGCGCGCGGAAGTGGCCGCGGCCACTTTATCGGCGCGATCCTGTGCCGCCGCCTTCACGTAGAGCGGGAAGAGGGCCGCCGCCGTGAGCTGGTTACGCACCTTCTTACTCTTGAGATCGTAATCGGCGTACCAGCCCTCTTTATCGTTCCACAGGTGGCGCTCAATGGCTTTTTGACGCGCGGTTGCTAATGCCTCGTATTTACTCGCCGCCGCGCTGTCGCCCGCCTCCTGGCCTGCTCGCGCGAGCAGTTTTTCCATTTTAAACATCAGGGCGTTCAGATCGACGGGCACAATGCTGGTGGTGCGGATGGTGCCGAGCTTTTGCGGGTCGTCCATCCAGCGGGAGCTAAAGTCCCAGCCCGAGGCCGCCGCGGAGCGCAAATCGCGGTAGATCTCCGTCGCAGGCCGGTTAGGGTTGCTCTTCGCCGTGGTGATATCGTCAAGCCAGGACTCCGGGCGCGGGGTATCGCGATCGTCCCAGTAGCGGTTGAGTACGGAACCGTCATCGAGCTTCACCACGCGCTGGTTAGCCTGCCCTGGCTGAAGGCTTTCTACACCCTCCATCCAGTAGGTGTACTCTTTTTCCATTTGTGGACGGTATTTTTTCAGCGCGTCTTTGTCATGCGTCGCCAGCAACTCAACCATCAGTGAGAAGAACGGCGGCTGGGAGCGGCTCAGGTAGTAGCTGCGGTTACCGTTGGGGATATGGCCGAAGGTATCAATCTCATACGCAAAGTTATCCACCATATCGCTGATTTTGTCCCAGTGATCGCTCTCCGCCAGGCCCAGCATGGTGAAATAGCTATCCCAGTAGTAGACCTCGCGGAAGCGCCCGCCGGGCACAACGTAAGGTTTCGGTAACGGCAGCAGGGAATCCCATTTGTTACTGGCTTTATCCGTGGTGCGCGTCAGCACAGGCCAGAGGTCGTCAATGTGCTCACGTAAGCTTTGTCCCGCAGGCGGCACATATTTTTCACCTTCCGCAGGCAGCGTGAAGTTCATCTCCACAAAGTGGCGCAGGTCAAAGCTTGTCTGGGTGTGCTGCATCCGGTAATCCGCCAGAATCATCAGCGGGTCGCTTTTGGGAACGGCATCGGCAAAGGTTTTCTGATCGGGAAACAGTTTGGCACTCTGCACGTCGTTAAACAGAGGGCCCAGTAAAATATCGGGTGAAGTTGTCTGGGCGGTGGGGCTATCGTCGGCATATCCCAATGTCGTTACGCCGAGCAGCGCGCCACCTAACGCAAGGGGCAAAAAGGCGGGGCGTAGTGTACGAGGTCTTATCATGAGTTCGTCTCCTGTATTCACTAAACAGCGTGACCGCTGTTGTCAATCACCTGAAAACCTTAGACGAATATTGCCCGCTTCGCGTTAAATATTGCCGCGCTATCAGACCTCTTCCGGCGTCTGACCGGCTTCCCGCAGCGTGCCCGGCGCATGGCCAATGATGCGCTTAAAGGCCCGGCTAAACGCCGCCAGCGATCCGTAACCCAGCCTAAGTGCGACCGTTTCAATCGGCTGATTTTCGTGACGAATGTACTGAATCGCCAGCCGCATTCTCAGTTCGCTGAGATACTTTGCCGGGGTCGTCCCCGTCGCGGCCAGAAACCGTTCGGCAAACACGGAGCGTGAGGTGCCCGCTTCTTTCGCCAGATCCGCCACGCTCCAGTTCAGGCCAGGCTGCTGGTGCATGGCGTAAATGGCCCGGCTCAGGCGCGGGTCGCGTAAAACCTGCACCCAGCCGGTGGCTTTACCGCAGCCGCCCTCAACCCAGCCGCGCACAATTAACGCCGCCACCACGTCAGCCAGCCGGGCAAGGATCCCGGCGAACCCGGCCTGACGGGTCATGGATTCTCGCTCCATCGCCGCCAGTAGCGGATGAATTTCCGGCCAGGTGGACATCAGCCGGCTGACCATCATCACTTCCGGCATTGCTTTGATCAGCGGCTGCATCCCGCCGAGCTCAAAATCCATACACCCGCTAAAGATGATGGTGTTCTCGCTCTCCGGACAGGGCTCGCAGGTAATGGCGCACACCGAGCCGCAGATAGGTTCGCTCGGAAAAGCGTTCACCGGGGTAATGGCTGCCTGCGCGTCAGAGAGCAGGGCGTGGGCATTCCCGCCAGGAATAAACAGCGCGTCGCCGCCGCTCAGTTCGAAGGTCGCACCGCTCTCCATACGCAGCAGGGCGCTACCGTGGCTCACAAAATGGAACTGCGCCTTACCGGGCGCCTGGTGGAACGCCACGCCAAACGGCGCGCTGGCTTCAATCCGTCGGTATTTCACGCCCGACAGGCGCATGCCGCGTAAGAGTTCGCTGATCAAATCGGGGGACTGAACGGTCATGGCGCAACTCCGGACGAATAATCAATAAGTGGAGATTATATGTCATAGATCGTCCACGGTGAACCCTCTATGCTTTTGCGACAGTTGTCACATTTTTATAACGGGAGAACAACAGATGAATTCATGTGTCGTGGCGAGAGAGGCCGTGGCGCCTGCCAGACCCGCCTGGCGGGCCGTCTATTCACTGGGGCTGGGCGTGTTTGGGTTGATAACGGCTGAGTTCCTGCCAGCCAGTTTGCTGACGCCGATGGCCGCGAGCCTGGGCGTCAGCGAGGGCATGGCCGGGCAGGCCGTCACCGCCACCGCGCTGGTGGCGCTGATCACCGGGCTTCTGATTACGCCGGCGACCAAAAGTATCGACCGTCGCTGGGTACTGATGTTTTTCTCCGTGCTGCAAATCATCTCAAGCCTGCTGGTGGCCTTCGCGCCTACGCTGCACGTCCTGCTGATGGGGCGCCTGCTGTTAGGAGTCGCCATCGGTGGCTTCTGGGCGATGTCGACGGCCACCACGATGCGCCTGGTTCCGACGGATAAAGTACCGAAGGCGCTGGCGGTGATTTTCTCCAGCGTGTCGATTGCCACCGTGGTTGCTGCCCCGCTGGGGAGCTATCTGGGTAGCCTGATCGGCTGGCGCAACGTCTTTGTGCTCTGCATACTGCCGAGCGTACTGGCGCTGCTGTGGCAGATCTGGGTACTGCCGTCCATGAAGCCCGAGAGCAGCGGTAGCCTCAGCACGCTGTTCCGCGTGCTGCGTCGACCGGGCATGATCGGCGGCATGCTGGCCACTATTCTGATCTTCAGCGGCCATTTCGCCTTCTTTACCTACCTGCGCCCGTTCCTTGAAACGGTGGGGCAGGCGAACGTTAAGACCATTTCACTGATCCTGCTGGGCTTTGGGCTGGCGAACTTTGTCGGTACTTCCGTTGCAGAACATCTGCTGGCACGTAATCTGCGCCTGACGCTGGCGCTGGTGCCGTTCGCCATGGGCATACTGGCGCTGACGATGGTGGCGTTTGGCCATCTGGCAATGCTGGACGGGTTCCTGGTGGCGCTGTGGGGCTTTGCGTTTGGTCTGGTTCCGGTGGGCTGGTCAACCTGGCTTGCCACCACCGTTCCGGATGAAGCCGAAAGTGCAGGGGGGCTGCTGGTGGCCTCAATCCAGCTGGCGATAAGCGCCGGTGCGGCCGGGGGCGGGGCGGTATTTGACCTTAACGGTGCCAGCGGCGTATTCGCCGGAAGCGGATTCCTGCTGGTGACGGCGATGGTGATTGTGTTGATGGGCGTGAAAGTGAAAGCGGAATGATTTTTTGCCGGGTGAGCGTTCGCGCCACCCGGCTCCAGGCTTACAGCCCTTTCTTATCCATTAGCACCGCCAGATCCACCAGGCGGTGACAGGCTATGCTACAGTATCAAGGATCTCCCTTAAGAAATCAGAGAAGTTATCAAACGAACCAAATATTTTTTCTGTACCTACATTGTCTCTAATTTGATACACATTTTCCTTGAGATCGTATGTGAAAAAAGAAATACTATCCTGACCAATAACAACGCGTTCAGATAAATCAGTATTAACAAATATGTCATTATTTCTAAAGTTATCGTTGTAAAGGAAAATATTATTGATAGGTACATTATTCTCTTCAAGCTGAAGGGCAAAACTATAAAGTATTACTCCATCGAACTCAAAGCCATCCATTTTTGTCAAAAAATAAACATAATCCGGTTGCTTTTTCAAAAAAAACAAAATGTCATTATTTATATCCTTAAGAACGGGCGGTAAATCAGTGTTTGAAGAATTAGCTTTGGTCATTGATTCCAAAAAATTAGTACTAACTGGCGGATAGATTCTGTATCCATAATCTTCCATGAGTTTAGAAAGCTCATTCACCATCATGTCTATAACTTTTTCCATAATATCACCCTCACTTTGGATAAATTGTACCTTGAGGTTTAACCCACGGGACTATTCTACTTTCACCGACAATCATGTCTCTTGTCATATTAAATTGATAATTAGTCAATGCCTGGTGATATGGATCATTTTTCATTAGTGTTAAGTTATTAAAAGTATTTGTGCCGCTATCATCTAAAGGTAGCTTATGATGTACTTGCCATCCATCTGGATTTCTACCGATGCTCATCCGTTCAAGCATTTCGGGGGAGAATTTATTCATTGCCTCAGGGGTATTAGATAGACCTTTAAGAAAAGATTTCTTTACCGTACTATTGAATTCCTTTCTTAATATTGCAGTTTCTTCTGCCGTTCTTTTAACATAATTAATTTGGGTTACTTCAACATTCTGTAGTAATACAGAATCCCCGCGAACTTTTCCTACAAATTTAGTTATATCTTGAACATCACCAAGCTCAATAGATCGTTTCGATAACAGAATTGATGCCACTGCAATAGCTGTACCTGCTGTTTGTTCATTCAATACTTGATCATAACCCTGTACCGCTTCACCACCTAATTGCTCTGCTGTTTTCCTGAATCCTTCAATGTTTCCATTATAAACCCCTCCAGCGGCTAATAAACGTCCTGCTGCTTTGCTATTGATGGTTTTAGCTGATTGAGCATGTTGTATAGGGACGTCTGAAAAATAAATTTTTTTTGTAGGTGCTGGTTTCCTGCCCGGATGATCATTTAAACACTTTTTGTATGCTTCCCTAACTTTCATTTCAAACCATGAATGCCAATGTTCCATAAAACAATGATAAACAAGATCACCGTTTTCATCAAAATAAAATGGATGCTTAAAATAATCCCATTTTTCAGATTCATCTATTCCAATAAACCAGCCAATATCTATATTATGCTGCGTATGATCATAAGCACCGTCGTACATACCATTACATTTACGATCATACTTAGCTGAAAAGGGGTTGATAAATCCATTCTTCCTATTTGGCATTTGTTGGAGGCTAAAATAAGAATAGTTGTCAGAATCAAGATCGTAGTAAATTCTTGCTCTTTCAAAAGCGACTTCCGGCCTCAGTATGTATTGAAAATCTTCGGGGTTAAGCACTCTTGCTGCATCCCATATCATGATCAATCTGAAATTTTGCATGTAGATCCCTCACGATGTAAAAGGGTTATGTTACCACCAAATATTAAATAATTAATAATTCATGCAGTGAATAGTTCTTAAAAATTCATTTATTATATTGATGTGAAACGCAAGCTATAAGTAATGATAAAAGAATTTAATATAAGGGAAGGGCATTAGAGAACAACAAAGGAAAAGATGGTTATCTACTTCTAAATTTCTCAGAGCATGGAACTGCAAAAGTGTAGCGCTAATCGGCACAGTTATTAAAATATTCTATGACACCATCCTTTACCCCCGCGACGGCGCGATCAAGCCTCAACGCGAGTTCTTTATTGGAACCTGTTTTTTCTATAATTGATATGATGAATTTGAAAACATTGAATAAACGTAAGATTATCTTGAATTATCTATTCTGCGAGGGTTGAGGTTATATTACTGAATGATGTTTTAATTTATAGGCCGGGTAAGCGCAAGCGCCACCCGGCATCAAGGTAAGGCTTACAGCCCTTTCTTATCCATTAGCACCGCCAGATCCACCAGGCGGTTAGAGAAGCCCCACTCGTTGTCATACCACGCCAGGATCTTCACCATGTTCCCGCCAATCACCAGCGTGGAAAGCCCGTCGATAATGGAGGAGCGCGGGTCGCCCTGGTAGTCGCTGGAGACCAGCGGTTCATCGCTATAGCCCAGGATCCCTTTCAGAGGCCCGCTGGCGGCCGCGTTGCGGAACGCCTCATTCACCTCTTCGGCGGTTACGCTACGGCTGAGCGTTACCGTTAAATCCACAATCGACACCACCGGCACCGGCACGCGCAGGGAGTACCCGGTCAGCTTGCCGTCCAGGGAGGGGATCACTTTGCCCAGCGCTTTCGCCGCGCCGCTGGAGTAAGGCACAATCGACAGCGCCGCCGCGCGCGCGCCGCGCAGATCTTTTTCCGGCTGGTCGTGCAGCGCCTGGCTGTTGGTGTACGCGTGCGTCGTGTTCATCAGACCATGCTCGATCCCGAACTGCTGATGCAGCACCTGAGCCGCCGGCGCCAGACCGTTAGTGGTACAGCTCCCGTTACTGACGACCACGTGCTGAGCCGGGTCGTAGCGATCGTGGTTCACTCCCATCACAACCGTCAGATCGTCATTCTTGCCGGGCGCGGAGATGATGACGCGCTTTGCGCCACCCTGCGCGACGTGCACCGCCGCTTTTTCCCGATCGGTAAAGAAGCCGGTGGCCTCAATTACCACGTCAACACCAACATCGCGCCACGGAATATTTGCCGGGTCGCGTTCGCTAAACACCACAATCCGCTGACCGTCCACCTGCAGCGCGCCGTCAGCCGCTTCAACGGGCGCGGGCAGTTTGCCCAGAAGGGAATCATGTTTCAGCAGGTGGGCGAGGGTTTTACTGTCCGTCAGATCGTTAATGGCCACAATCTGAAGATCCGGGTTACCCAGCGCCGCGCGCAGGAAATTACGTCCGATACGGCCGAAACCGTTAATACCGACCTTAACCATGGTGCACTCCTTATCTCTGTTGTCTGGAGTCACTGTAGGCGCGGGGCCGGTTGGCGTAAACGACAAAAAAGGATCAGATTACGCCATCTTGCGGCAGTGGAAGCGCTGGCGATACTCGCCTGGCGTGAGGTGGAGCTGTTTCTCAAACACGCGGCGCAGGTTAATGCTGGTGCCAAACCCGCTTTGCTCGGCAACCCGCTCAAGGGGATCATGGGTCTGCTCAAGCAGCTGTCGGGCGGCGGCCAGGCGCGCTTCCGTCACGTAACGGGCAGGCGAGACGCCCGCGTCGCGGGTAAAAACCCGGGTGAAATTGCGCGGGCTCATCGCCACCTTTTCGGCCAAATTTTCCACGCACAGGTCGGCGGTGAGGTTCTGCAGGATCCAGGTTTGCAGTTCGCTTATGGGCCCCGATGCGCCAGGCTGCTGCAGGCTATAGCGGCTGAACTGCAGCTGTCCGCCGGGGCGACGCAGATACATCACCATATCCTGCGCCACGTCGCGGGCGAGGGTAAATCCGTAGTCGTCTTCCACCAGCGCCAGGGTCAGATCGAACCCGGAACTCACGCCGCCGGAGGTCCAGATGGGGCCATCCTGAATATACAGCGGGCCGCCTTCGACGTGGATAGCCGGGTACTGGGCTTGCATTGTCTCCAGCAGCCGCCAGTGGGTGGTTGCGCGGCGGCCGTCCAGCAAGCCGGTCTGGGCAAGCAGCATCGCGCCCCCGCAAATGGAGGCGACCCGCCGGGCGTGCGGGGCAGCGAGGTGCAGCCAGTCCACCACCGCCGTGCTCTCCTGCTCGTTGATCCCGCGTCCGGTGATGATAATGGTGTCCAGCGGTTCGCGCGGATCCAGCTCCGGCAGGCGATAGTCCGCCAGCAGGTTCAGGCCAGACTGGCCGTGGATCACCTGGTGGGGCTGCGTGGTGGCAATGATGATACGGTAGCGGGGCTGGGTAAGCCCTTCCGGATACAGCCGGTTGGCCTGCATCAGAATGTCGGCGATACCGGCGGCTTCAAACAGCATGCCGCCGTCGGGAACGATAATCAGGATCTTCTTCATGTCCTGAAAAGTACCTTTAATACAGAATAAGTCAAGAGTGCCCACACTTCACGTTTCTGGCAAAGCAAAGCGATTTAAGTTGTTTGTGATTTCAGGCGTAATCCCCGATCGTCAGGGCTCTGTCTCTGGCGAAACGGCGTCTTAAGGAATGGGTAAACGAAGCTCCCTCTATTTACATCCGCAACAACGCAATCAAATTCACCGCCTCGCGTCGGGTTTCTTTTGGCGAAGCGAACTGCCCACCTGGCTGTTAATGTTCACGATTTATGCGGGCTGGTTTGCCACGCTGGCGTTCTGGCAAACGCTCGGCCTGCTTCCCGCCACGCTGCTGCTTATCTGGTTTACCGCCTGGTACATGTCCCTGCAGCACGAGCTGATCCACGGGCATCCCACCCGTTTTGCCTGGCTTAACCAGCTGTTCGGCACGCTCCCGCTGGCGGTCTGGTATCCGTATGGCCTGTACCGGGATTCCCATCTGGCCCATCACCGTCACGATAGCCTGACCTTTCCGGCGGATGACCCAGAGTCGTATTATTTCACCGAGGCGAGCTGGGCGCGCTTTTCCCCGTGGCAGAAGCGCCTGATTCGGGCCCGGAATACCTTTGCCGGGCGGCTTCTGCTGGCGCCGCTGCTGGATATCGTCCAGACGCTGGGCAGCGCCGGGGCGGCGTTTCGTCATTTTCACCTGCGGGCGATGACGATGTGGCTGGTTCACATCACGTTGCTGGTGGCACTTTTCGCGTGGATGGTGCATCACGGCTTTTCACCCGTCTGGTTTGTGCTGGCGGTGAGCTATCCGGCGCTGGCGCTGACCAAGGTCCGCTCGTTCTACGAACATCGGGCGGCGGACGATCCGCTCGCGCGCTCGGTCATTAACGAGGCCGGGCTAGTCTGGCGGGTGCTGTTTTTGAATCTCAATTACCATTCTATTCACCACGATTTACCGGGCGTTCCCTGGTACGGGTTGCCGACGATCTACCGGCAAAACCGGGAGGCGTACCGGCAGCGTAACCACGGCTTTGTGGTCCGGGGCTACGGTGAATGGCTACGCCAGTTCTGGACCCGGCCAGTGGAGGTCACCGTCCATCCCGGAAAACAACAGGAGGAGAGGTATGAGTAACCTGCTGGCGTTTCCCATGTACGCCGTGGATCGCGGCGATACCCGCGCGCTCTGGCTGGCGGTGCAGCATCTGCTGGCCGCGCGTGGCGTGCCCGTCGATCGTGCTCCCGGCTGGCCGGAGTCTGACCTGCTGGCCCACTGGCACCAGCCTGAGCTTATCCTCAGCCAGACATGCGGCTACCCGCTGGTGACGCAGCTCCCGGAGGTACAGGTGGTGGGCTGTTTTCACTACACCGCCGCGGGCTGCGAAGGGAGCCAGTACCGCAGTTTTCTGGTAGCGCGCGCGGAGGAAAGGCATCTCACGCTGGCGGATTTTCGCGGACGTCGGGCGGTTTGTAATTCGGAAGACTCGCAGTCCGGCTATAACGCGCTGCGAAAAAAGGTGGCACCCCTGATTGTCGACGGGCCATTTTTTTCACAAACGTCCTTCAGCGGCAGCCACCGTCAGTCGCTGATTGACGTGCAGCGCGGGAAGAGCGATATCGCCGCCATCGACTGCGTGACCTGGGCGCTGCTGGAGCGTCATGAGCCGGAACGGCTTGCGGGGCTGGCGGCGTTCGATCAAACGCCGCTGACGCCAGGGCTGCCATTAATCACGTCGCGACGCACGTCCCCCGAAACGCTAAGCGCCATTCGCGATGCGCTGCGCGAGCTGGTGAGTGCGCCGGAATACCGGGAGGTCTGCGCCGCAGTGCTGATCGGCGGTTTTAGCGTGGTGTCGCGGCAGGCTTACGCCTCCTTGTCCGCGTGATAAATCGCCTGCGCGTCGGTAAAGCAGCGCAGCGCCAGCGAAGAGACGGGTTTCTGCCTGCGCATAATCAGGCCGATGGGAGCCTCAATGTTCGCGTCGGCGATGGGGATAATCCTGAATGTGCCGTTCAGGGCTTCCAGCCCGTTATTCAGCGGCATCACGGCGCAGCATACGCCGCTCTGAACCGCCTGAATGATCTGGAACGTGGAGTCGCTCTCAAAAACGGCCGTCGGTTCGATGCCAGCAGCTTTAAAGCTGGCCTCCATATGCGCCCGGTAGTGCATCCCTTTGGTCAGGAACCCCAGCGGAAAATCCGTCAGATCGTGCCAGGTCAGCGTCTCCGGGGTAAGCTGGAAATGACGGGTGTCGTGGAGCAGCCCCATCTTCGTTTTAGGAAGCTGAATAATGTCAAACAGGCTGGTATCGATGCTGTTCAGGTAGCAAATCCCCAGCTCAAGCTGATTGCGGCTGACGCCGTCGGCAATCTGCGCCGAAGACATAGAATAGAGGCTGTAGGTCAGCTCCGGGTACTTTTGCGTAAGCAGGCGGATAAAGATCATCGGATCCACGCTCGCCAGCGGCACCATCCCCAGACGTAATTCTCCCACCACCTGGCCTTTACACAGCGCGGCTTCCGCCTGCAATCCGTCGTGTGCGGCAAGAAGCGCGCGCGCCCATGCGAGGATGCGCTCTCCCTCCGGGGTAAACCCTTCAAAGCGCTGCCCGCGCACGATCAGCACCAGCCCCAGCTCCTCTTCCAGACTGCGGATGCGCATGGAGAGGGTCGGCTGGGTGATGTTGCACCGCAATGCCGCTTTACCAAAGTGGCGGGTCTCGTCGAGCGCGAGTAAATATTTTAACTGTTTTATGTCCATCACTCTTCTCTGCGCGTAAAGCCTTACAGCATGCGGATCTCTTTCGAGCGCAGGGTAATGCGAACCGGAACAGATTTATACGACGGCGTACCGCTGTCCTTGTCGAGATAATCGAGCGGCACCAGCACGTTGGCCTCCGGGTAATACGCGCCGACGGAGCCCGGGGCGATGTTGTACGCCACCACCGTAATATCTTCCAGACGCTGCGCGCTGCCGGGGAGGGCGGTTTCGATATCCACGCGATCGCCGTGTTCCAGCCCTGACTGCGCCATATCTTCTTCGTTCATAAACAGCACGTCGCGGCGGCCAAATACGCCACGGTAGCGATCGTCCAGGGCGTAAATGGTGGTGTTGTACTGGTCGTGGCTGCGCAGCGTGATCAGGCGCAGCACATGCTCGCCTTCACCGCTGGCGTTTTCCTGTACGCCGTCAAATACCGAGAACATCGCTTTGCCCGTTGCGGTCGGCCAGGTACGCTGTGTCGGAGGCAGCGGCATGCGGAAGCCGCCGGGAACACGGATCCGCGCATTGTAGTTCTCAAAGCCCGGAATGGTCTGCTCGATCAAATCGCGGATGCGGTCGTAATCCTCAACCAGCGTCAGCCAGTCCACGCGTGTTTCCGGCAGGGTAGCCTTTGCGAGGCCAGCGACGATGGCAGGCTCCGAACGGAGCAACGGCGAGGCGGGTTTCAGCTTGCCGGAGGAAGCATGCACCATCGACATGGAGTCTTCGACGGTGATGGACTGGAGGCCGGTGGCCTGCATATCCAGCTCCGTGCGCCCGAGGCACGGGAAAATAAAGGTCTCTTTGCCCACCAGCAGATGGGTACGGTTCAGCTTGGTCCCGACGTGCACGCTCAGATCCAGGTTATCCATCGCCGGGAAACCGTTCTCGTGGTCGGGCATCGCGACGGCAAAGTTACCGCCGAGGCAAATGAGCGCTTTTGCGCGACCGTCGATCATGGCCCGCGTCGCCTGCACCGCATCGTGTCCGTGACGGGAAGGGGGCTCAAAGCCAAACACCTCTTTCAGGCGGTTCAGGAAGGCCGGGGCAGGCTTCTCGCTAATCCCGACGGTCCGGTTCCCCTGAACGTTAGAGTGGCCGCGCAGGGGGCAGATCCCCGCGCCGGGCTTGCCGATGTTCCCGCGCAGAAGCAGCAGGTCAGCAATCAGGCGGACGTTCGCCGTGCCTTTATTGTGCTGGGTAATCCCCATTCCGTAAGTAATGATGGTGGCGTTTGATTTGGCATAGGCCTCGGCCACCTTTTTGAGCGCCGCCTGGCTGAGCCCCGACTCGCGCTCAATGTCGTCCCAGCGGGTCTGCGCGATATCGGCGGCAAAATCTTCAATACCCCGGGTGTGTTCTGCAATAAACGCGCGGTCAAGCACGTCACCGCGTTCGGCCTCCATCTCCAGAAGGTGTTTAGCTATGCCTTTCAGCGCGGCGGCATCGCCCCCGGCCTTCACCTGGAAGTAGGTTGAGGCGATGTCCGTAGAGCTATAGGTTGCCATTTCAATCACGCTTTGCGGGTCGGCAAAACGTTCGAGGGCGCGCTCGCGCAGCGGGTTGAAAACGATAATCGGCACATTGCGACGCGCCAGCTCGTGCAGGGTACCCATCATTCGCGGATGGTTGGTGCCGGGGTTGTGACCGATGGAGATCACCAGCTCAGTCTTGTCGAAATCGTCCAGCGAGACGGTGCCTTTCCCAATTCCGATGGAGCGCGGCAAGCCGACGCTGGTGGCCTCGTGACACATATTCGAGCAGTCCGGGAAATTATTGGTGCCGTACTCGCGAGCGAACAGCTGGAACAGATACGCCGCTTCGTTGGAGGCGCGCCCGGAAGTATAGAACTCGACCTGGTCCGGTTCGAGCCCGCGCAATAGTTCCCCGATGCGTTGAAACGCCGCGTCCCAGTCGACGGGCCGGAAGGTATCGCTGGCCCGATCATAGCGCAGGGGATGCGTCAGACGACCGTAACCTTCCAGCTCAAAGTCTAATTTAGCCAGCAGCGAGGAGACGCTGTTTTCCGCCAGAAAATCGGGCGTCACGCGCTTACTGGTCGCTTCCCAGGTCACCGCTTTCGCGCCGTTCTCGCAGAACTGGAATGTCGACTTGTGCTCTTTATCGGGCCACGCGCAGCCGGGGCAGTCAAAACCGTCCGGCTGGTTGGTACGCAGCAGCGTCGCGGGAGCGTCCAGGGTATCCATTTGGGTACGTACTGCAATGGCCGTCGCCTTCAACGCGCCCCAGCCGCCGGCAGGGCCGTCATAGTGTCTGATGCCTGGCACCGAGCGTCTTTTCTTGTTCATACCCACTCCTGATTTGTTCGATCACACAACGCCTGAGCTCAAAAAATCACTGACGAGAGCAATAGGTGAAAGCAATGACGACCGAATGGCGAAGCACATACGGAACGGAAAAGCGACTTAACTAAAACTCTTTTTATTACAGTGATTTATATGATCTTGTGTTTAAATATTTAAAGAAATTATAACGAAATTTTATCATTTTAATAATATATTTTATCTATCAATCGGTAGGCGAGATAGATGGCGGTGAGCAGGAAAGTATGTAGCGCCAGTTAAACTTCGAATGAAGCTGATGCGCTGGAGATATCGCCGCGGTTCGCGTCTGATGGACTACTGGAGGCATTTTTCAATTGAGAGAATGGCAGAAAGGTTTACTCATGCTTAATGAATAATAGATATAAGGTATACCTGACAGTGGAATTATTACGGCCTAAAATATACGCTTTTTTTGCGGCATGAAATTAACATCTTGCTGCATAAGTGAAATACTCTCACCCAGACGATGAAGCGTCTTCAATATTAAACATACCCTGTTAGTGCAACAAATAATTCATCAGAGATATATTCCTTTGACATCAAAAAACCGCGAATTCTACTAATTATGGTAGTGGCGGTAATAGCGTGACTGCGTTAATGAAAGTAGTTATCCTTTGTATTTTTTAATAGATAAAACATAAGGTTATGTCATATTGTGGTGGGGGAATAAGAAAGCGTGGGCCATATCGTTTTTTATCATAGGATTAATCCTATAATTTTCCGACTGCTTCATTTACCAACAGTTACGATGCGGTAAATATTGAATTGAAGCAAAGCTCATGTAAACTTGTTTACCGTTTGTCAAAATATGTCAGGAAGACGCTGGGCCTTATTCTGAAGGGCTCGTGCGGTAGCTATGTCTTTAAATTAGTAACATCCCGAAATTATCCTGACTATTTTAACAATAGCACCTAAGTCAAATTTCATCCCCTTATCTCCATCATCAAAATATCGCTACGGAAAAGCATATGAAAATGCGCGTACTGTTTTCACTTCTGTTTGTAATGGCGGTGGCGGGCTGTAAAGCGCCACAGAAACCGGCAATCACCGACGACACGATCGTGACCAGCCAGGTCAACGGTGTCACCCTGACCCACCGTCACGCCGTGGTGCCGCCAACGGAATTCACCCAGCTCAACGAGCCTTATCGTGCCATGTACCCGGCCTCCCTGATGAGCCGTCCTGATTTTGGCGGAAAGGTTATCCGTACGCTGGAAACCGGAAAAACCTATGTAGTGCTGGGGCAGGTTGAACACTACTGGATGGCGCTCGCCGATGAGGGGAACGAGCAGCTGATTGGCTACGTCCCGATGCGTGCCGTTATCAAAGCCGACCAGTACGAAGCCACCGTCCGCAAACAGGCCATTCGTCCTAAGGTGCGTAAAAAAGCGACCTGTGTCGATGTGGATGGCAACAGCAAAGCCTGCAAAGACAGCGCTAACGGTACCTGGATCCTGAACTAAACGGCTTTCGTGGGCGTATTTTTATGAATAATAAAAAGTTTCATCGGCTGTGGTTAGTCTTTTACGCGGCGATTTTCGCCCTTGTCAGTGGTTGTACGTCGTCTTCACACAGCGACCCTTCCCGCTACAATCTGCAGTTTCAGGCTCATCCACAAATCAATGATTCTGCGCCACTTAAAGTCCGGGTGCTGTTGTTGAAATCCGATGCGGATTTCATGTCCAGCGACTTCTATTCCCTGCAGAACAACGCGTCAGCAACGCTTGGCGCGAATCTGCTGAACAGCGACGTTTTCTTCCTGATGCCGGTACAGCTGTCCAAAACCCTCAGCGGTCAGAGCGATCCTGAGGCGCGTTATATCGGCGTGATGGCGGAATATCAGAAGCTGGACGGTAAAAAATGGCGCGTTTCACTCCCGCTGCCTGTGCCAGGCGAAAATCATATCTACCAGTTCTGGAAATGGTCCGCGGATGAACTCCAGGCCAACGTTTTTCTCGACGTAAACGGCATTCGGGTCATCAGCCAGTAACGCGCTTCACAACAGGAAACACATCATCATGACCAAAGCAGAAAAGGTCGTCTGGACCGAAGGCATGTTCCTGCGTCCACACCATTTTCAGCGGACTGAAAGTTATCTGCTCAACCATGTTCGTGAGTGGGGTGCGCTGCAGCGTTCCTATCTCTGGGGCTTTCTCGACGTAGAACTGGACGAAGCGATGCTTCGCCAGGGCTGCATTGCCCTGAGCTACTGCAGCGGGTTACTGCCGGACGGCACCTTTTTCCAGGTTCGCAACGGACGCAATGGTCCCGCGCCGCTAAAAATTCCTGACAATCTCACCAACGAAAAGGTGGTGCTCGCGCTGCCGGTTCGTCGTGGCGAGCGGGAAGAGGTGATTTTCAGCGAAGAGCCCGCCTCACTGGCCCGCTTCGTCGCGTTTGAGCAGGAGGTGGAGGACGATAACGCCATGTCGGTGGGGGATGCTACCGTCCAGTTTGGCCGCCTGCGCCTGACGCTGATGCTGGAAAAAGACCTCACGGCAGAATGGACATCCATCGGCGTGGCGTTTGTGACTGAAAAACGCAACGACAACCACGTGCGGCTGGATAACAGCTACATCCCGCCGATGCTGAACGCCAATAACAGCCCGCAGATCTACAGCATGATCAACGATCTGCACGGTTTGCTGGTGCAGCGCAGCCAGCAGATTGGCGGCCGCCTGCGTCAGCCTGGCCGCTTTAACACCTCTGAATTGATTGAATTTACGCTGCTTTCGCTCGTGAACCGTCATCTGGGCGAGGTTTCACATTTAAAATCGCTGCCGCTGCTGCACCCGGAAACGCTCTGGCGCAGCTGGCTGCCGTTTGCCACCGAGCTCACGACCTGGACGTCGCAGCGCACCACCGAGAGCGTGCTGCCGATCTACGATCACGACGATCTGGCGAACTGCTTCAGCAAGCTGATGCTGATGCTGCGCCAGGGGCTGTCGCTGGTGATGGAAGACCACGCCATTCAGCTGCCGCTTAACGAGCGCTCGCATGGCCTGAACATCGCCACCGTTCCTGAAACCAGCATGGTGCGCGAATTTGGCTTCGTGCTGGCGGTGAAAGCCAACGTGCCGGGCGAACACCTGCAAACCCATTTCCCGGCGCAGATGAAAATTGCCCCGGTCTCGAAAATTCGCGATCTGGTTCAGCTGCAGCTGCCGGGCATTATGCTGCGCGCCATGCCGGTCGCGCCGCCGCAGATCCCGTGGCATGCCGGCTACAGCTACTTCGAGCTGGAGAAGGGCAGCGAGCTGTGGCACGAGATGGATAAGTCCGGCGCATTCGCCCTGCACCTTGCAGGGGAGTTCCCGGGGCTGGATATGGAGTTTTGGGCCATCCGTAGCCCGACAGAATAATAAAGCGAGCGCTTAATATGCAGGAACGACAGGATAGCGGCAGTGATGCCGCGTTTACCGGAGCCAGTAGCAACAATCAGCTGGTGGCGGCCGCCAATCCGCTGCTCAACGCGATTCCGCAGATCCGTCATTCGGTATCACATGACGATCAGGTGGCGTTACGCCAGCGCCTGATCGATGAGATTCGCCGTTTTGAAGTCCGCTGTCAGCAGGCGGGGCTGCCCTACGAAGTGATCGTCGGGGCGCGCTACTGCCTGTGCACGGCGCTGGACGAGGCCGCCGCGCTGACTCCCTGGGGCAGCAGCGGCGTCTGGTCCAGCAATGGCCTGCTGGTGACGTTCCATAACGAAACCTGGGGCGGCGAAAAGTTCTTCCAGCTGCTGGCGCGCCTGTCGCAGAACCCGCGCGAGCATATCCTGCTGCTGGAGATGATCAACTACTGCCTGCTGCTCGGCTTCGAGGGGCGCTATCGGGTGCTGGACAATGGCCGCACCCAGCTTGAAACTATCAAGCAGCGGCTGTGGCAGATGATCCGCGGCGTGCGCGGCAGCTATCCGCCGCCGCTTTCTCCTCATCCGGAAGATCGTCCGGTGCTGCGCAAGCTCTGGCGGCCGATGGTTCCCCTGTGGGCCTGCGTGGCGCTGGCCGGGTTTATCGCCTGCCTGTTTTACATCGTGCTTAACTGGCGCCTTGGCGACAACACCAACCCGGTGCTGGCGAAGATTTATCAGTCCCAACTGCCGGAAACCACCATCCAGCAGCCAGCGCGTCAGCTGCCCGCAGTGCTTAACCTGCGCGGCTTCCTGAAGCCTGAAATTGAGGCGGGCCTGGTGGCGGTAAAAGACCAGGCAGATCGCAGCGTCGTGATCCTGAAGGGCGACGGGCTGTTTGCCTCCGCCTCGACCGTCGTGCGCGACCGCTATGAACCGGTCATCAACCGCATTGCGCAGGCGATGAACAACGTCAGCGGCAAAATTCTGGTGGTGGGCTACAGCGATAACGTGCCGATCCGCAGCGCGCGCTTTGCCTCTAACTACGAGCTCTCACTGGAACGCGCGCGCTCCGTACAGAAAATGCTGCAGGGAAGCCTCTCTCAGCCTGGCCGCGTGAAGGCGGAAGGGCGGGGCGAGATTAACCCGGTGGCGCCGAACACGACGCCGGAAAACCGCGCCCGTAACCGCCGTGTGGAAATTACTCTGCTGGTGTCGCCTGAAAACACCCAGGCCGAGCTGAACGGATTGCCGCAAGGAAACTAAGGATGCTGACTACACTTCTTTCCATTCTGACCAACCGCATTCTGTGGAGCTTCCTCGGCGTAACGGCGCTGGCGGCGGTGATCTGGATGATTGGCCCTCTGCTGTCCATCGTGGACACCCGACCGCTCGAATCCGAACAGAACCGCATCATCAGTATCGCCGTGGTCTACCTGCTTTGGGCGCAGGGCCATATTCTGCCGCGCCTTTATAACGCCTGGCTGAACCGCAAGCTGATGGACAAGCTCAACGAGAACACCACCAGCCCGGAGGCGGCGGATCCGCAGCAGCGCCTGAACAGCGAGGAGCAGATCCTCGCCAGCCGTTTTGATGAAGCCGCGCAGATGCTTAAAAAAGCGCACTTCAGTAAAGCGGGCCAGGGCGCTCAGTGGACCCAGCGCTTCAGCACGCAATATCTCTATCAGCTGCCGTGGTACGTCATTATCGGCGCGCCGGGCTCCGGTAAAACTACGGCGCTGGTGAACTCCGGGCTGCAGTTCCCGCTGGCCGACCGTTTCGGTAAGACCGCGCTGCGCGGTATTGGCGGCACGCGCAACTGCGACTGGTGGTTCACCAACGAGGCCGTGCTGCTGGACACCGCGGGTCGCTATACCACCCAGGAGAGCGAGCAGGCGCAGGATGCCGGTGAGTGGCTGCAGTTCATGGGGCTACTGCGCAAGTACCGTCGCCGCCAGCCGATCAACGGCGTCATTGTCACGATCAGCATTTCGGACCTGCTGACCCAGTCTGCCGAGGCGTCCCGCCAGCAGGCGGTGAACCTGCGCCAGCGCCTGTCCGAGCTGCATGAACAGCTGGGTATCCGCTTCCCGGTGTACGTGATGGTGACCAAGGCCGACCTTCTCAAAGGCTTCCGCGCCTGGTTTGCCGACTACGATAAAGCGCAGCGCGACCAGATCTGGGGCTTCACGCTGCCGTGGGAGCAGACTAAACACGCCGATTACGACCTGATGGGCAACTTCCAGCAGGAATTTTCTCTGTTACAGCAGCGTCTTGATGCCGGGCTGCCGGAAACCATGCTCAAGGAGCATGACGCGAAAACCCGCGCCGAAGCGTATCTCTTCCCGCAGGAGTTCGCTGCACTGCGTCCGCTGCTGGCGGACTACCTGAGCACGGTCTTTGCGCGCTCCAACTTCGAAACTGAGTTCTCCCCGCGCGGGATCTACTTCGCCAGCGGGACGCAGGAAGGCATGCCGTTTGACCGCGTAATGGGCGAACTGAACCGCGCGCTCTCCCTGCCGGAAGGGGCAGAGCGCGATAACTGGGATTCGGTCAGTAAAGAAGCCCCAATCCCGGGCGCGAAGGGCCAGAGTTTCTTCATCAAGAACCTGCTGCAAAACGTTATTTTCCAGGAAGCCGGGATCGCCGGGGAAAACCGCTGGTGGGAACTGCGCAACCGGGCGGTGATCTGGTCCGGCTACGCGGCGCTGCTGGCCCTGCTGGCGATCCTCGGCGGGCTGTGGCTGACCAGCTATGCTAAAAATAAGGCCTATCTGGAAGAGGTGGATGCGAAGGTGCCGCTACTGGACCAGCAGAGCAAAGCGTTGCAGAACCAGCCGCAGCGTGACCTGTTCGATCTGCTGCCGTTGCTGAATGGCCTGGTGGACCTGCCGAAAAGCGACGCGTTTGATGTCAACGATCCGCCGGTCTCCCGCCGCATGGGGCTTTACCGTGGGGATGACGTCAGCGATGCTTCGCAGTCCCTGTACCAGAAGGCGCTGGATCAGCTGCTGTTGCCCGCCGTTGCTATGCACATCACCACCTGGCTGCGCAACGATAACGGCAGCGACGTGGAGTACAGCTACGAGGCGCTGAAAGCCTATCAGATGCTCTATCAGCCGAAGCACTACGACGGCAAATTCCTGCACTCCTGGGTGATGCTCAACCTGCAGCGCAACCTGCCGCAAAACGTCACGAAGGCGCAGCTGCAGCAGCTCGAATGGCATCTCACCCAGCTGCTGGAGCCGAAAATTCAGGCCTCGCCGTACGCGCAGGACGAATCCCTGGTGGCGCGTGAAAGAGCGCTGATCAACCAGCAGCCGCTTTCAACCCGCGTCTACGGTCGCCTGAAGCGCCTGCTGGAACATGACGACAACCTCAAACCGGTCTCCCTTTCCGACCTGGGCGGGCCACAGAGCGAACTGGTTTTTTCCCGCAAAAGCGGTAAGCCGGTTAGCGAAGGGGTGCCGGGTCTTTATACGCCGGACGGTTACTGGAAAAGCTTTAACAGCCAGATTGACAGCGTAACGACCGCTCTGCATGAAGACGACGCCTGGGTGCTGGGCGCCGCGACCGCGCAGGAAGATAAACAGCAGATCGATAACGCCGTACGCCAGCTCTACATGCGCGACTTTATCGCGAACTGGGATCGCTTTCTCGCCGACATCCAGCTTAACAACAGCGCCGATCTCTCCCAGCGCATCAACACTGCGCGCCTGCTCTCTGGCGCAAACTCGCCCCTGCGCCGTCTGGTGCAGAACCTGAGCCAGGTGCTGACGCTCTCCCGGGATACCCCGGCACCGGAAGATGCCGATAAAGCGCAGGCGCAGAGCAACCGCGCCACCCGCACGCTGGAAGCGCTGTTCAGCAATAATGACAATGCCCCGACGCAGGCCGCCGCGATTACTCAGGCGCCGGAGCAGCTGGTGACGGACCACTACGCGCCGATGATTGAGCTGGCCCAGCCGCTGGAAAAGGGTGGCAAGACCATCGTCTTTGATGATTTGCTTAAGCAGGTGGACGAGCTTTATCGTTACCTGACCGCCGTGCAGGATGCCGCCAACAGCGGTATGCCGGCACCGGGCGGCGAGGCGATCAGCCGTCTGCAGGCCAGCGCCGGTCGACTGCCGGGCGGATTGCAAACCATGTTCAGCAACATGGCGGTGGGGGCCAGCAGCGATACCCAGCGCCGCGATCTGGAAAACGTGCGTAAGCGGATCAACGTTGAAGTCGGCGGTTTCTGCCGTCAGGCGATCGCCGGTCGCTACCCGCTGGTGCGCAGCGCCAGCACTGAGGTCACTCCGGACGATCTCGCCCGCATGTTTGCGCCGGGCACCGGGCTGATGGATACCTTCTTTCGCGACAACCTGACCAGCAAAGTGGATACGACGCAGGCAAACTGGCGCTTTATGCCGGGCATCGACGGTAAAACCCTGCCGGGCAGCGAAGGGCTGCTGAGACCGTTCCAGCAGGCCCAGTCGATTCGCGACGCCTTCTTTGCTAACGGCGCAACCACGCCGTCTTTCAAGGTGACGGTTCGCACCGTGCGAATGGATAATACCATTCTGAACCTGACGCTGGATGTCGACGGCCAGCTGCTGCGTTACAGCCACGGTCCGCAGGCGGTGCAGATCATGAACTGGCCGGGGCCGGGCGGCACCAACCAGGTCCGTATGCAGCTGGGTCTGGCTAACGGCAGCACCGCGACGCTTGTGACCAACGGCTCCTGGGCGCTCAACCGCTTTTTTGACAAAGCGAGCACCAGCCCGGGCGCGGGAAGCCTGAGCCGTCAGGCCACCTTCAACGTCGACGGACATCAGGTCACGCTGGAGTTTGCGCCGAACAGCATCCGCAACCCGTTCCAGCTTCCCCGTTTTTCATGCCCATAACCGCAAGGACAGCCGTATGACGAATACCCCTGCGATGAACCGCTACAGCTGGTATGGCAAATTACCCAGCGCCGGAGATTTCCTGCAGCGTCGCTTTCCTGACACCTTACAGCGCCAGTGGTCGCACTGGTTTCAGGTTGGCCTGCTTGCCTGGCAGCAGGAAGAGCAGCGCAGCGGCGAGCGCCAGTTCACCAAAGCTCCGGTCTGGAATTTCGTCGTCCCGCCGATGCTGGGCAGCCAGATGATCCAGATGGGCTGCCTGCTGCCCGGCCGCGACAGCGTTGGCCGACAGTACCCGGTCTGCATTCAGTTGAGCTTCGCCCCGTCAGAGTGGTCGACCAGCCTGCTCAGTCAGGCGGAGAGCTGGTATCAGCAAATTGGTCGTCTGGGGCTGCACGCGGTGCGTAACAGCTTTTCCGCCTCGCAGCTGGATGAGATGCTGATGTCCATTCCGGCGCCGCAGCCCGTCGAGCCGCAGAAGCGCTCTGACATCCTCGACGTCATTGGCTACGACGAGGACGGGCAAAGCACGCTGGGCTGGCCGCAGGCGGCAGAGTGTTTTGACCCGCTGCGTCAGACCAGCTACTGGTGGACCAACCGCTGCGACGGGTACCCGCTGTACACCCACGTTCACAGCGGCAACTTCACCGGGCAGCTTTTTACCCTGCTGTTCGACCCGGCAGGGGGCGCCCGCCCGGGGCGTCACGGTCTCTATCCGCCTATGTTTGAATAAGCAGGGATCTCATGAATATCGAAGAATTTCTCGCGCCAATAAGTCCCGACAAGCCCTGTGGCGACAATCTGGAATATGACGCTGATTTCCAGGCGATGAACCAGGCCAGTCAGGGCAAAGCGGAACAGCAGTTTGGCGACACCATCATCCCGGAAGAGCCTGCGGACTGGAACACGGTAGAAAAATTCGCTACCAGCCTGCTGAGCCGCACCAAAGATCTTCGCGTGATGCTGGCTTTAACCCACGCCTGGACCCGCCGTCGCGGTCTTGCGGGCTACGCCGACGGGCTGTTGCTGGTGCAGGAGGCTATCGCGCGCTACTGGGAGCCGCTCTATCCGCTGCTGGAAGAGTATGGCGAAACCGACCCATTCTATCGCATTAACGCTCTGGCAGGGCTGAGCGATAAATCCGAGCTCACCGTCGCGGTACGTAACGCCTCGCTGCTGCGTTCAAACGGCGATGAAATTTCGCTGCGTGACGCCCAGGCGCTGCTGGACGGCAGTAAAACCGAGTGTCCGGACTATCCCGGCGGTCGCCCGAGGCTGATTGACGAACTGGCCCGCGGCGACCAGCCGGGGACCGCAGCGGTCATTGTGATTAACGAACGGCTGCTGGCCATCCGCGAGCTGCTCACCGGGCATCTCGGTGAAAGCGGCGTACCGGAAATGGAACAGCTGCTGAAAACAGTGGGGCTGGTCGCCAGCGCGTGTCAGGTGACCGACATCAGTAAGCTGCTGCCGAACCGTGAAGCGCAGGCTGAACAGCACGCTGAGCCGCAGCCTGCG
This sequence comes from Enterobacter cloacae complex sp. P42RS, assembly GCF_014930595.1. Lineage (NCBI taxonomy): Bacteria > Pseudomonadati > Pseudomonadota > Gammaproteobacteria > Enterobacterales > Enterobacteriaceae > Enterobacter > Enterobacter cloacae complex sp. P42RS. Next base: position 18,401 of record NZ_JADBRK010000008.1, on the reverse strand, counting down.
GCAGCGCAGCCCGTTCAGTCGGTCACCGACTGGCGCAGCGTGCAGGTTACCAGCCGCGCCGACGCGCAGCTAATGCTGGAAAAAGCGAAGCAGTATTTCGCGCAGTACGAACCGAGCCACCCCGCGCCGCTGATGATTGAACGGGTGCAGCGGCTGTCAGAACTTAACTTTATGGACATTATTCGCGACCTGGCGCCAGACGGCGTTAACCAACTGGAAAACATCTTTGGACGCCGCGAATGACGCGTCCTGGCATTATGACGACAGGCATGGAGTCTGCCGTTTCACCTTCACCGCGCATCTTTGATGGAGAACATCATGGCAATGAGTAACAGTGGACAGAAATTCATCGCACGCAACCGTGCTCCCCGCGTGCAGATCGAATACGACGTAGAGATCTACGGTGCAGAACGCAAAATTCAGCTGCCGTTTGTGATGGGCGTTATGGCCGATCTGGTTGGCAAGCCGGTGGAAAACCTGCCAGCCGTCGACGAGCGAAAATTCCTGGAAATCGACATCGATAACTTCGATGAACGCATGAAGGCGCTGAAGCCGCGCGTGGCGTTCCAGGTAGATAACACCCTGACCGGCGAAGGTAAGCTCAACGTCGATCTGACCTTCGACAGCATGGACGACTTCCTGCCGGACGCGGTGGCCCGCAAAGTTGAGCCGCTGAACAAGCTGCTGGAGGCGCGCACGCAGCTCTCTAACCTGCTGACCTACATGGACGGCAAAAACGGTGCGGAAGAGCTGATCGCAAAAATCCTTCAGGATCCGACGCTGCTCAAATCCCTGAGCCAGATGCCAAAAAATGACGAAAGCGCGAAAGGTAGCGAGGAATAATCGATGAGCAACCAGACTCAACAACACGATCAGCAGGCGGGTCAGGCGTTCAGCCAGGATGAGTTCAGCGCGCTGCTGAACAAAGAGTTCCGCCCGAAAACCGATCAGGCGCGTTCCGCCGTGGAGAGTGCGGTCAAGACTCTGGCGCAGCAGGCGCTGGAAAATACCGTTACCTTCTCGAACGACACCTACCGCACCATTCAGAACCTGATTGCCGGTATCGACGAGCAGCTCTCGCAGCAGGTGAACCAGATCATTCACCACGAAGAGTTTCAGAAGCTGGAGAGCGCCTGGCGCGGCCTGAGCTACCTGGTCAACAATACCGAAACTGACGAGATGCTGAAGATCCGCTTTATGAGTATCTCCAAGCAGGAGCTGGGCCGCACCCTGAAGCGCTACAAGGGCGTGGGCTGGGACCAGAGCCCGATCTTCAAGAAAATCTACGAGCAGGAGTACGGTCAGTTCGGCGGCGAGCCGTTTGGCTGCATCGTCGGCGACTATTACTTCGACCACAGCCCGCAGGACGTTGAGCTGCTGGGGGAAATGGCGCGCATTGGCTCTGCGGCGCACTGTCCGTTCATCACCGGCACCGCGCCGGGCGTGATGCAGATGGAGTCCTGGCAGGAGCTGGCCAACCCGCGCGATCTGACCAAGATCTTCCAGAACACCGAATACGCCGCCTGGCGTTCCCTGCGTGAATCCGAAGACGCCCGCTATCTGGGGCTGGTGATGCCGCGCTTCCTGTCGCGCCTGCCGTACGGCATTCGCACCAACCCGGTGGACAGCTTCGATTTTGAAGAGCAGACCGACGGCGCAAACCACAACAGCTACTCGTGGGCGAACGCCGCGTACGCCATGGCCGCCAACATCAACCGCTCCTTTAAAGAGTACGGCTGGTGCACCTCGATTCGCGGCGTGGAGTCCGGCGGTGCGGTGGAAAACCTGCCGTGCCACACCTTCCCGAGCGATGACGGCGGCGTGGACATGAAGTGCCCGACCGAGATCGCCATCAGCGACCGTCGCGAAGCCGAGCTGGCGAAAAACGGGTTTATGCCGCTGGTTCACCGTAAAAACTCCGACTTTGCCGCCTTCATCGGCGCACAGTCTCTGCAAAAACCGGCCGAGTACCACGACCCGGATGCCACCGCCAACGCGCGCCTGGCGTCTCGTCTGCCGTACCTGTTCGCCTGCTGCCGCTTTGCCCACTACCTGAAGTGCATCGTGCGCGACAAAATCGGCTCCTTCCGCGAGCGCGAAGAGATGGAGCGCTGGCTGAACGACTGGGTGATGAACTACGTCGACGGTGACCCGGCGAACTCCTCTCAGGAGACCAAGTCCCGCAAACCGCTGGCGGCTGCGGAAGTGCAGGTGCAGGAGATTGAGGACAACCCGGGCTACTATGCCGCGAAGTTCTTCCTGCGTCCGCACTACCAGCTGGAAGGTCTGACCGTTTCTCTGCGTCTGGTATCTAAGTTGCCGTCGCTGAAGACGAAAGACGCGTAAGAGCAACATCTTGCACGGGCCGGCAAGAAAGACGGCTGGAACGGTAATAATGACTTCACATTCATTCCGTTATTTCGGAGGAATGTAAGACTGTCAAATGACACGGGTCATTTGATATGAGGCAGAGGTAAAATATGGACGGTTTTATTCAGCCCCATGCTTTCCTGTTTGCCATATAAGTGCTTTTTCGAAAGCAATATTGTTCATCCACGAAGAGTAGATATTATGGCTATTGATATGTTTCTGAAGGTCGAGGGTGTTACGGGCGAATCTAAAGATTCTAACCACACCGGCTGGACTGATATTACCTCCTTCTCCTGGGGCGCTTCCCAGCCAGGTAATATGAGCGTTGGCGGTGGCGGCGGTGCCGGTAAAGTTAACTTTAACGACCTGCACGTTAACGCACTGATCGACAAATCCACCACCGCTATCCTGAAACACTGCGCCAGCGGTAAACACCTGACTAAGGTTGAGCTGTCCGTCTGTAAAGCGGGCGGTCAGCAGGTGGAATACTCCCGCATTACGCTGGAAGATGTGCTGGTGACCTCTGTTCAGTACACCGGTGCAGACAACGGCGATACCGTTGGTGTGACCTACGCGTTCCAGGCTGCGAAAGTGAAACAGCAGTACTGGGAGCAGACCACGTCGGGTGGTAAAGGTGCTGAAAGCAGCGCTGGCTGGAATATCAAAGAAAACAAAGAAGCATAATAATAGTGGGCCCGAAAGGGCTCACTTTACCCTGAGCTTCTTATCAAGGAGAAACGAGATGTCTCATATGCGTCCTGCTTTTGGTGCCGCCTGGAACAGATTCAGAGAAGTGAACGTAAACGTAGAACAGGTTGGCAAATTATTGGGTGGAAAAGTTCAGCATAATATCGACGCCGGTATTTTTAAAAATGCCTGCCCAATTCGTATGAGTTACGTTTTAAATTACTGTGGCATTCCGATTCCTTCTAACAGTAAATATGCGACAGTGACCGGGAACGACAAAAAGCGCTATATGTTCCGCGTTAAAGATATGATTGCATTTCTCCCCTCGGTACTGGGCAATGCAGATATGTCGGTCTCTTCCCCAACGCCTGCGCAATTTGCAGGCAAGCAAGGCATTATCATCTTTACCGGGCATGGCTGGAGCGACGCAACCGGTCATGTCACACTCTGGAATGGAAATATTTGCTCTGATGATTGCCATTTCCTCGGCTCACCGGGTAATGGTTCGTTTATTCCGACCAACGCCACCTTCTGGAGCCTGAAATGAAACGTTTATTACTGCTGGTATTGGCTATCAATGCTTCTGCTGTTTATGCCCAAAATCTGCCTGCCGTCAGCGCTTTTACTCAGCAACAAATCTTTGAAAATTGGGTGCAAAACCGTTGCATCAGTAAGATCGCGGACAGTAAAAGTCTGAAAGATGATGCAGAGGCCAGCGCGGCCGCATGGCTCGAAGCAAGCGATCTCCCTCCGGAGAATTTTGAAAAAGCTGACAAGATCATTGATACCCTACTAAAAGAGAAAGTAGGCGGTACAGAACAGGGTGATTATCAGGTATTGAAGTGCAGCTTAATCGTCAATAGCGACGCAATTCGTCCTCTCAATAACCCAAAATAGTTTTTCCCCATTTAATTATGCGTTTTGGACGAGATACAGGGAGTTTTCATGGCAAATCAATCAAACGTTTCTCCGGGTTACTGCATAGTGCAGCAACCGGGCACTCTGGATTTCCAGGCTAGACTCTTATTCAACAATCCAAATAGTGATGCTGCACGTTATTTCATGCAGATTAATAGTGATGCGCAGTGGTCAAAACCTGGGCAGATGTTGATTCTTGATGCGCCGGGAAGTAATAATGCTGTGCAACTTAAGCAATTACAGCTTGCAAAAAATAAAGTCAACGGTGCTCTGGCCGAACTTAACTCTGGAGAAGCGAATTTTTTTAATCACCATTTTAGTACCATAGCCGCAGTCACTAATTTTATGGATAAGTCCCTTGGAGTTGTTGCTGACGCAGGTGAAAAATATTTCAGTGAAATAGAAAAAAAACTTAAATCCATTGAGTTGGCATACCAGAATCAGTTCAGGGCACAAGGGACATTGATAAGCCAGCAGTTTTTTGTTGAGCGTCAGCGCCTCTTTTCTGAGTTGGATGGTTTATTAAATAAATTGTCCAGGCTGACGTTAAAGATGAAACCTTATAACGAACTGAAGCATGCATTAGGGTTGTCAAGCAGATCAATTGTACATGAATGGAGCACAGCGGGTGTCGCTTCTATTCGTGGTTATTCAACTTATGTCGATAATGCCTCTAAAGCCGCTCGTTTTCTTAAAGCCGGGGGATGGCTTGAATAGGTTTTGCCGGTGCAAATACAACCAATGAAGTTTACAATGCATGCACCACGGGACGAGAGCAAAGTTGTACTAAAGTCGCTGTAAAAAAATACAGCAGCTTTGGTGCAAGTCTTGCAGGAGGGATTTACGGTGGCAAATACGGGGCCATGGCAGGTGCCGGTGTATGCGTTGCGCTTGGTGTCGCGACGGGTGGTGTAGGTTTGCTCGCCTGTTCCATTGTCGGGGCGGCTGCAGGTGGATACGTTGGTGGCGAGATAGCGGGCGGAGCGACTGAGTATATGATGGATAAAATATGGTGAATATTGAAAATTTACTATTATTCCTTATCGTGGCTTTATTGCTGATTGTGATAGTTATGGATCTATTCAGTTCTCGTTACTTCAAAAAACACGAGGCTGATTATAATCAGTTACTTTCTGAGTACCGGCGAAAAGGATATGACCTGGATCTTGTTACCGACTACGCTTCTTTTTTTGGTTCGTTGGCAAATTATCAAAAAATAATCTGGTTTGTTCGCCTTTATAAAGGCGTTAAAATGAAATTTACGCGTGAACGGCTTGTTCAGGAAGATGCTTATAAATATGTACAGTCGTTACCTGAAGAAAAAATTGGCTGGATACTAAAGTTACATCGCCGTTATAAGTTACAGGCGTTAATATTCACTCTATGGCTCATTGTTGGATTATATTTTATCATCTTCATTAAATAGTTTTTGATATTCAATTTCTCAAACGCCGCCGTTCTCGCCCCGAGAGCGGCAGCGTTTGAGCGCTAATCATACCAGCAGGAATACGCCATGCGATTCACGATTATTTCTACGAAACCCGGTCATCAGCCGCCGCAAAGCAGCTGTGATTTTTACGCCCCGGGCGGCACCATTGGGCGCGGTACGGATAACAATCTGGTATTACCGGACAATGACCGCACCATCTCGCGTCTGCAGGCCATTGTCCACGTTGACGCTCAGGGCGAATGCCGTGTCACCAACCGTGGCAGCGTCACCCGCGTGGTATTGAATGATATTCCGCTGGAGCGTGGGCGTCAGGTTGAACTGCAGGATGGCGACATTCTCGGTATTGATGACTACCGTATCGAAGTGACCGAACTGATCCACGACACACAGCCGGTGAGCCGCATGGCGGCCAGCATGCAGCAGCAGGCGCGTCCGACAGCCGCACCCGCTGCGCCCGCAGCGCAAGCGAAGCCTGCTAACCCCGCGCCACGCGGGAAGGCGGAACCGACCGCCGTGCCTTCCGAAATCTGGGACAGCCTGATGCAGGAGTTCTCCATCTCCGACAGCATCTCCAGCAACCGCGCTAAACCGCAGCCTGCGGCCTCACAGGATCCCTTCTCCCAGCCCGCCGCGCCGGAGCGTAATGCCGAAGATCCGTTGGCGATGTTCAACGACAGCGATCCAACGCTTGAGCGCAAAAACGTCGACCCGGACACGCTGTTCAGCGACGAAGCGCTGTTCAAAAAAGAGAGCATTTTTGACGACGTGACGCCTTCCACGCTGGTGCCGCCGGTTGAGGGGCAACCCGCCCCTAAAGAAGACGCGGCGGACGAGCTTGACCCGCTGGCGCTGTTCGGTGGAAAGGCCAGCGCGCCAGCCGCGCGCAATGATGACCCGCTCGGGCTGATGGGCGGAGCACCGTTAACCCACCCGGATGATATTGCAGACGAAAAGCCAGCACCAACGCCTGAACCGGAGCAGGAAGAGGACGTGCTTGCCGATTCTCCGTTGTTCGCCCCAGAGCCGCAGGATACGCCGCGTGAAGAAGAGCCTGCACGGCCGGATTACGCAGGCTTCACCATGCCTACGCCGCAGGCCGTTGCGCGCAGCAGCGCTCAGGCACCGAAGGGGCGCCTGCGCATCGACCCGGTCAATAACGCGGCATCCCCAACCGCCAGCCCGAATAATGGCGAGAAGGGTGAAGTGCTGCAGGGCGAGCTGCTGCAGGCGCTGCTTGAAGGTATGGGCCTGAGCGAAATGCAGCCTGTTCCGCAGTTTGACCGGGAAAATATGCGTCAGTTGGGGCAGATTCTCGGCATGTTCTCGCAGGGCACCGTGGCGCTGCTCTCGTCGCGCTCCATCCTGAAACGCGGCGTAAAAGCCGATATGACCATGGTGCTGGACGATGCCAACAACCCGTTCAAGCTGTTGCCGACCGGGAAAACCGTCTTAATTCAGATGTTCGGCACCCCGATGCCGGGCTTTATGCCGCCGACCAAATCGGTGCGCGACGCGCTGATCGACCTGCAGGCGCACCAGCTGGGGATGATCTCCGGTATCCGCGCCATCATCGCCGCGATGCTGCAGTCCTTTAACCCGGAACAGCTGGAGGAGCAGGCGAAGCAGAACGGCATGACCTCGCGTCTGGCGCTGCCGGGCAGCCGCAAAGCCGCCCTGTGGGACTATTTTGTTCGCAGCTATGGCGAGACGGCGGGCGAGATTGAGGATGACTTCCACACCCTGTTCGGCGAAGCCTTCCTTCATGCGTATGACATGGAGGTGAATCAGTACAAAGACTCACAGAGCGGATCGGAAGACAAATGAATATCGCAACCGCTTCTCTCTCCCGCCAGGGGACGCGCGCCAGCAACCAGGATCAGACGGGAGAAACCATAGGGGAACGCTCGGCCTGCTTTGTCGTCTGCGACGGCATCGCGGGTCTGCCCGGTGGTGAAGTCGCCGCGGAACTGGCCCGTAACAGCATTATCTCCCGCTTCGATGGCGACAAGCACCTCAACGCGCAGCATATCCGCGACTACGTGCAGACGGCGAATCGCACCATTCTGAGCGAACAGCAGGCCGTTCAGGACTATCGCCGGATGGGCACGACGCTGGTCAGCCTGTTCATTGACCGGGACTACGGGCTGGCGTACTGGGCGCATGCCGGCGACAGCCGCCTGTACCTGTTTCGCCGGGGGTGGCTGTGGCACGTCACCACGGACCACAGTCTGGTGCAGCAGATGAAGGATGCCGGGCATCAGACGGACGATCTCAACAGCAACCTGCTTTATCTGGCGCTAGGAATTGAAAACGGCGGACCGGAAGCGAGCTACAGCGACGTGGTGCAGGTAGAAGACGGCGATGCCTTTTTACTCTGCACCGACGGGTTCTGGCACGGCGTCAGCGAAGAGCAAATGAAGCAGTCGCTGCACATGGTCAATACGCCGCAGGAGTGGCTGACCTTAATGAACCAAATCATTCAAAAGAATGGCGAGCAGGAGGGGAATGCGCAGGATAACTATACCGCCCTGGCGGTATGGATGGGCAACCCTCAGGACACCACTTTGCTGCACTCCCTCTCTGATGCAGCACAATTTCTTCCCTGCGGAACTGATTAGACACACAAGGAACGATATGAAACTTTGGCTATCGGGTTTGGCACTTCTGGCGGCGACCTCCACCGCGCAGGCTGAAAATTTCCGCATCGTGCAGTCTCCTGCGCAGAAGCTGGATATCTGGATCGACAACATCAAAGACAACACACCGCAGAGCTGGTGTAAGCCAGAAGTGGCGCTGCGCATTGTGGCGAACGGCAAGAAAGACGTCTCCGTGCTGGAAAACTTTGTGCCGCGCCTTGGCTCGCTGCTGGAACACCAGTGCAGCAAAGTGAATAAACTCAGCTGGACGCTCAACGATCCCGAGGGGACGACGCTGGCGCAGGGCACGGCAGCTAAAGCGCAGGACTGGGCGCTGGTGGTGAAACAGCAGCAGGCCGCGCCTGCCGAGACCGTCACCGCAACCCCAGCCAGCGGCGCGTTACTGCCACCCGATCAGAACGTGGCTTCCCGCACCGTTGCCGCGGACCGCACGCCGTGGCAGGAGTTTACCCTGCAGGATGGCTGCCACCTGCGCACCTTCTGGGAGGGCGGCGCGTCCGCTCCGGCGCTCTTTATTCCGGATTCTGACACCACCCGCTGTGGTAACGGCAGTTGGCTGAGCGGTCACACCGTTATCTCTCAGTCCCGCAACGGCGGGCAGAAAGAGATGGCAGTGACCTACATTCACGGCTTCCCGGTGATGGGGCTGAATCAGAGCGCCGATCCGGAAAACGCGTTGATCACCTCCGTCAATAAAGAGCGCATGGTATTCAGCACGCCAGACAGCGATCAGAGCTGGATGATCCTGCCTTACGACAGCACCCTGAACAGCTGGAAGAGTAACGGCACGGTAGCGGTAGAAATTTCCCGCGAGACCGCCAGCGACGATGCAAAACTGCAGGCGCGTATTGCGGCGGTGAAGAAAACCTGGAGCGCCTGGGTTGCCCCAGGCACCCCGCTGAATATCGTTCTGATTGATACCCTGCGTCCTCAGCTGCGCGATCCGGCAGTGGGCGCCTGGCGCGCGGCGAATTAAGGAATGGCTATGAATACGCTCTATCAACACCTGGCGGGTGAAACGCTCAACGACGCGCTGGCGCGTCTTGAAGCGGAGATCAAAGCCCGTCCGGCAGATGCAGACCTCCGCGCCGCGTTCGTGCAGTTTTTAATCCTCAGCGGCAACGGGACGCGCGCGCTGACCCAGCTGAAAAGCTGGCTGGCGCTGAAGCCGCAGGCGAAACCCACCGTCACGCTGCTGGAGCAGTCCATTCAGGGCGAGCTGCAGCGCGCACAGGTGATGGCGGGGCAGGCGCGTCCGGCCATGCCTGAAACTCAGTGGCCGTGGCTGACCACCCTGGCCGCGGCGCTCCGCGAGGAGGGCGAGCGTGCCCGGTCGCTGCGCCTGGAAGCGCTTGACCAGGCGCAGGCCACTCCCGGCCACATCACCCTCGAAAACGATGAGGCTCAGGCGTTTGACTGGCTGATGGACGGCGATGCCCGTCTCGGCCCGGTGTGCGAAACCATCGTGAACGGCCGCTATTTCTGGCTGCCGTTTAACGCTATCGCCGAGATCCGTTTCCAGGCGCCTTCCAGCGTAACCGATCTGGTCTGGCGTCACGCGCTGGTGCGCCTGACTGACGGTACGGAGCAGGTATGTCAGATCCCGGCGCGTTACCCGTTTGCTGCCGATGCGTCAGATGCGATCAAACTGGGCCGCACTACCGAGTGGCAGCCGCTCGACGAGGACGGCACCCTGTACGAAGGGATGGGCCAGAAAGCCTGGCTCAGCGAGCAAAGCGAAAGCCCGTTGCTGTCGTTAAGCCTCGTGTCGTTTGCGACGGATGGAGCCGATGAGTAATCCCGCTGGCGAAGGCGATCTGCTGCGCAGCGGCTGGCAAGCCCGCAGCAGGCAGGAGAAGGTGGGGGCGCGCGACAAAATGCAGCCTTCGCTGCTCGATCGCCTCACCGATAACGACCCGGAAAAAAAACGCGAGCCGGCCAACAGCAACCTGATCACCCACGCCGCGCTGCGTCGTAACGTGCTGCGGGATCTGCAGTGGCTGTTTAACACCATTAACCACGATGCCTCCGGCGATTTAAGTGCGCTACCGCACGTGAGCCGCTCGGTGGTTAACTTCGGCGTCGCGCCGCTCGCCGGGAAGAGAATGTCGGATATCGAATGGCACGATATTCAGCGCAAGCTCACCGAGGCCATCATCAATTTTGAACCGCGCATTTTGCCGCAGGGGCTGCAGGTCCGCTGCGTGTCGGATACCTCCTCGCTGGATCTGCACAACGTGCTCTCCATCGAGATTAAAGGGCGCTTATGGTGTGTGCCGTACCCGCTGGAGTTTCTGTTTCGCACCGATGTCGATCTGGAAAACGGCCATTTTGAACTGAAAGATGCGGGGTAATCATGGAAAGTAAACTACTCGAATATTACAACCGTGAGCTGGCCTACCTGCGCGAAATGGGGGCCGAGTTTGCCGAACGCTATCCGAAGGTCGCCGGGCGGTTGGGCATGCGCGGCATCGAAGTGGCGGACCCGTACACCGAACGCCTGATGGAAGGTTTCGCGTTTCTGACCTCCCGCGTGCAGATGAAAATGGACGCGGAGTTTCCGCGTTTCTCCCAGCGTCTGCTGGAGATGATTGCGCCGAACTACCTCGCGCCAACCCCTTCCATGGCGATTGCGGAAATTGAGCCCGACAGCAGCCGCGGCGATCTGAGCAACGGCTTTATTGTGCCGCGCGGCACCATGATGGACAGCCTGGCGCTGAAAAAGACCGGCGTAACCTGCAGCTATACCACCGCGCACGAGGTTAATCTGCTGCCGCTGAAAATCGACAAAGTGGAGCTCGGCGGCGTGCCCGCTGACCTGCCGCTGGCGCAGCTCGGCTTAAGCCAGCGGGGGATCAACAGCGCCTTGCGGATCCGCATTGCCTGTGACGGCCCACAAAACCTCGGGCACCTGAATTTTGACCGGCTGGAGTTTTTCCTCAGCGGCCCGGACATTGAGGCGCTGAAGCTGCTGGAGCTGGTGATGGAGCACCACGCCGGGATCGTCTGCCAGACGGTCAGCCCGCAGCCGCAGCGACAGCTGCTGGCAACGGATGCGCTGCGTCAGGAGGGCTTTGCGCCGGACCAGGCGCTCCTCCCGGACGATCTGCGCAACTTTGACGGCTACCGTCTGCTGCAGGAGTATTTTGCGTTTCCGGCCCGCTTCCGCTTTATCAGCCTGAGCGGTCTGAACACGCTTATCCAGCGCTGCGAAAACGAAAAAGCCTTCGACATCTTCATTCTGCTGGATAAGTCGGATCAACAACTGGAGCGGGTGGTCGATGCCAGCCATCTGGCGCTGCACTGTACGCCGGTCATCAACCTGTTCCCTAAGGTCGCGGCGCGTCAGAAGCTGAATGAAGGCCAGCATGAATACCATCTGGTGGTCGATAACATTCGTCCGCTGGATTATGAAATTTACGCGGTCAAAAAAATCCATGGCAGCGCGGACGGCCAGCGTGATGACCAGACGTTTCGTCCATTCTGGAGCACCTGGAGCGGCGATGCGGGCAACTATGGGGCCTATTTTTCCCTGCGTCGCGAACAGCGCGTGCTGTCCGAGCACGCCCTGCGCTACGGCACCCGCACCGGCTATATTGGCTCGGAGGTTTTCGTCTCGCTGGTGGACGAGCAGCATGCCCCATGGCAGGAAAACCTGCGCTACATCTCTGCCGAGGTGCTCTGCACCAGCCGCGATCTGCCGCTGATGCTGCAGCAGGAGCTCGGGCAGTTCATTATGGCCGACTCCATGCCGGTGAAATCCCTCACCCTGCGTAAAGGGCCGACACCGCCGCGTCCGGCGCTGGCAGAAGGGTTCAGCACCTGGCGGCTCATCAGCCAACTGCAGATGAACTACCTCAGCCTGATGGACAGCGAAAACGAAGAGGGGGCAGCCGCGCTACGCCAGCTGTTAGGGCTGTACGCCAACCTGGCCGAAACGCCCGTTGCGCGTCAGGTGGAGGGGGTACGCCACTGCGTGCTGGAGCCGGTTCACCGCCGCGTGCCTGAACCCGGCCCGGTCGTTTTCGCCCGCGGAATTGGCATCACCCTGACGGTGGACGAGCGGGCGTTTTCCGGCGCCAGCCCGTGGCTTTTCGGCAGCGTGATGGAACGTCTCTTTGCCCGCCTGGTGTCCATCAACAGCTTTACCGAGTTCACCCTGAAAAGTCAGCAGCGCGGCGAGATTGGCTACTGGGCGCCGCGCATGGGTAAAAGGGCGCTGATATGAGTGACACTGCTGCACCGCTGCGCGTACATCGTCTGACCAGGCTGCCAGATGCGTTCTGGAGCGGGGTCCGTGAGACGCCCTGGCGCTACGATCTGTTTCAGCTGTTAAGGCGCATTGATGCCCAGGGCGGCGAGCGTTACCCGCTGGGACGCGCGCCGCTGCCGAAATTTGAGCCGCTGCGTATCGGCCAGCAGCCGTCGATGAGTTTTGCACCCTCGACGCTGGCCCAGGTACGTCAGCGGGAGGAAAGCGGGCTGCATGAGGTGTCTATCCTCAGCTTTGGCCTGTTTGGCCCGAACGGCCCGCTGCCGGTCCACATGACCGAGTACGCCCGCGAGCGTATTTATCATCATCAGGACACCAGCCTCAGCGCGTTTGCCGATCTGTTCCACCACCGTCTGGCGCTGCTGTTTTACCGCGCCTGGGCGGATGCGCAACCGGCGGTCTCTCTGGATCGCGCCGATAACAGGCGCTTTGAAGGATACATGGCGTCGCTGATTGGCATGGGGCAGCCGGGTCAGATGAGCAAAGGCAGCCTGAGCGCGCATGCTCGCTTTACCCACGCCGGACACCTGACCCGTCACGGGCGGGATCCGGAGGGGCTGGAGAAGATCCTGCGCAACTATTTTAAAGCGCCGGTCAAACTGGTGAGCAACGTGCCGCAGTGGATGCCGCTCTCCACCCGCGAGCAGGCGCAACTGGGAGCAGGACGGCGCATGCCGCGCATGGGTGAGTCCGCATTTCTCGGCGTCGCCGTCCGCGACGTGCAGCATAAGTTTCGCATCGAAATTGGCCCGCTGAGCGCGGAGGAGTACAACCGCTTTCTGCCGGGCGAAGCGTGGGTCACTGAGCTGCGCGACTGGGTGCGCCAGTACGCGGGAATTGAGTTTGAATGGGAAACACGGGTGATCCTGCGTGAAGACGCGGTGCAGGGCACCACGCTCGGCAGCGATGGGCGATTAGGCTATAACACCTGGCTGGGGCATCAGCCGCAGCCTGTCCCGCGTGGCGATCTGGTGTATCGCGCAGAGCGATAAATTTTTCTAACGCATTGTTATCAACGGAACCGAACATGTCAGAAATTAGCCGTGCCGTGCTTTTCGGCAAACTGGATACGCTGTTATTTACCTCTCTGGAAAGCGCGACTGCCTTCTGCAAGCTGCGCGGCAACCCCTACGTTGAGCTGGTGCACTGGCTGCATCAGCTCATGCAGCAGCAGGATGGCGATCTGCAGCAGGTTATCCGCCACTTTGCCCTTGATGAACAGCAGCTGACGCGCGATATCGTTGCGGCGCTGGATGTGCTTCCGCGCGGGGCGAGTTCCGTTTCCGATCTCTCCGAGCATATCGACAGTGCCGTGGAGCGCGCCTGGGTCTTTGGCTCACTGAAGTTTGGCGTCAGCCGCATTCGCGGCGGCCATTTGCTGATCGGCATGCTTAAAACCTGGAATCTGGCCAACGTGCTGAAAAGCATCTCGGCGCAGTTCACCCGCCTTAACGTCGAGGTGCTGATTGAGCAGTTCGACGCTATCTGCGCCAACAGCAAAGAGACGCAGCAGGCCGCTGCCGCCGTCGATGCACCGGCGGGTGCGGTACCGGCGGCGCAGGGGACGCTGGCCCAGTACGGTCAGGACCTGACCGCCCGCGCCCGGGAAGGGAAGATTGACCCGGTTGTCGGGCGCGACGAGGAGATCCGCCAGATGGTGGATATTCTGATGCGCCGCCGCCAGAACAACCCGCTGCTGACCGGGGAAGCCGGGGTCGGCAAAACTGCAGTGGTGGAAGGGCTGGCGCTGCGTATCGCCGACGGCGACGTCCCGGAGCCGCTGCAAAATATTCAGCTGTGGCTGCTGGATATCGGCATGCTTCAGGCCGGAGCAGGCATGAAGGGCGAGTTTGAAGCCCGTCTGCAGGCGCTCATTAACGAAGTCCAGTCCAGCGCCACGCCGATTATCCTGTTTATCGATGAGATCCACACCCTGATTGGCGCAGGCGGCCAGCAGGGGACTGGCGATGCGGCGAACCTGCTGAAGCCAGCCCTGGCGCGCGGCCAGCTGCGCACCATCGGCGCCACCACCTGGGCGGAATACAAAAAGTACATTGAGAAAGACCCGGCGCTGACCCGTCGTTTCCAGACGGTGCAGGTTCACGAGCCGGATGAAGCGAAAGCCATTCTGATGCTGCGCAGCACCGTGTCGCCGCTGGAGACGCATCACCAGGTGCTGCTGCTCGACGAAGCGGTCAGCGCGGCGGTGAAGCTGTCCCATCGCTACATTCCGGCGCGTCAGCTGCCGGACAAAGCCGTAGCCCTGCTCGATACCGCCTGTGCCCGCGTGGCGGTCAGCCAGAGCGCGCCGCCGGCGCAGCTGGAAGACTGCCTGCGCCATCTTGCCGCGCTGGACGTGGAAATTGAAATTGCTGAACGCGAAGCGCGCGTCGGCGCCGGTGACGCAGAGCGCGTAACGGCATTAATCACAGAGCGCGACGCGTATGAAACAAAACGCGAAGCCCTGGCCCGGCGCTGGGAAGACGAGCGCGGCCTGGTGCAGGAGATTATCCGCCTGCGCGCCGCGCTGTTTGCGGCGGGCGAGGAAGAGACCGCCGAGCTGCGCAGCCAGCTGGCGGAGCAGCAGCAGGCGCTGAACGCCTTACAGGGTGACGAGCCGCTGCTGTTTGCGGCGGTAGATGAAAACGTGGTCGCCGCAGTCGTCTCTGACTGGACCGGGATCCCGCTGGGCCGGATGGTGAAAAACGAGATCGACGCGGTGCTGAACCTTGCCGATACGCTGAACCAGCGCGTTATCGGCCAGCGTCACGGGCTGGATCTCATTGCCCGCCGCGTGAAAACCTCGCGGGCGAAGCTCGACGATCCGAACAAACCGGTGGGCGTCTTTATGCTGTGCGGCCCGTCCGGCGTCGGGAAAACCGAAACCGCGCTGGCGCTGGCGGAATCCCTGTACGGCGGCGAGCAGAACGTCATTACCATCAACATGAGCGAGTTCCAGGAAGCGCACACCGTTTCCACCTTAAAAGGTGCGCCTCCGGGATACGTAGGGTATGGTGAAGGCGGCGTGTTAACCGAGGCCGTGCGCCGTCGCCCCTACAGCGTGGTGCTGCTGGACGAAATTGAAAAAGCGCACCCGGACGTCCATGAGATCTTCTTCCAGGTCTTCGACAAAGGCTGGATGGAGGACGGCGAGGGGCGCCACATTGATTTCCGTAACACCATTATCATTCTGACGTCCAACGTGGGTACCGAGCTGATAAGCGCCATGTGCGCCGATCCGGAGCTGATGCCGGAGCCTGACGCGTTAAGCGGCGCGCTGCGCCAGCCGCTGCTGGAAGTATTCCCGCCGGCGCTGCTGGGCCGCCTGCTGGTGGTGCCGTACTACCCGCTCAGCGACGAGATGCTCGGGCAGATTGTGCGCCTGCAGCTCAAGCGCATTCAGCGTCGTCTGGAAGAGAATCACAGCATTATTTCTGAGTTTGACGACAGCGTGGTGGAACAGATTGTTCAGCGCTGCACCGAGGTGGAGTCCGGTGGCCGCATGGTGGATGCTATCCTGACTAACACCCTGCTGCCTCAGATGAGCCAGATCTTACTTACCGCCAGCCGCAGCGACGAGCAGTTCCGACGCCTGCATGTCACCTGCGAGCAGGGCGAGTTTCACTGTCAGTTTGCCGCGTAATAATCATCAAGAGAACTGTAAAAGATGACGGATAATGATAACAATCGGACTGTCCCAAACGCGCTCCCGGTCGGGTACCGCTTCAACGAGTTTGAAATCAAAGAGGTGATCGGCGGCGGCGGTTTTGGCATTGTCTATCGCGCGTGGGATCACCAGCTCGAACGCACTATCGCTATCAAAGAATTTATGCCTTCCTCGCTCGCCGTGCGCGGCGACGACATGACCCTGGTGCTGCGCAGCGAGCGCTTTGGCAAAGCATTTTCCGCGGGCCTGAACAGCTTTATTCAGGAAGCGCGTCTGCTGGCGCGTTTTAACCACCCGAACCTGCTGCACGTGCTGCGTTTCTGGGTGCAAAACGACACGGCTTACATGGGGACGCTGTTTTATAGCGGCACCACGCTTTCACGCCTGCGCGAAGAAAAACCGGAGCTGATCAACGAGGCCTGGATCCGCCGCACGCTGCCGATGCTGTTCGGGGCGATCAAGACCATCCACGACGAAGGCTATCTGCACCGTGATATCTCTCTGGATAATATTCAGATCCAGGATAACGGCCTGCCGGTGCTGCTCGATTTCGGCTCCGCGCGCCGCACCATCGGCAACCTTTCCGACGAAACGGAAACCATGCTGCGCCCCGGCTTTGCGCCGATTGAGCAGTACACCGACGACAACGAGAGCGAGCAGGGGCCGTGGACGGATATTTACGCCCTCGGCGCGGTGCTGCGTACCCTGATTGTGGGTTCTCCGCCGCCGGTCAGCGTGGTGCGTTCCATCCAGGACACCTGTAAGCCGCTGGTGGAAATCATGCCGCAGGGCTACTCCATCCCGCTGCTGCAGGCCATCGACCGCGCGCTGGCGCTGCACATGGAGGATCGTCCGCAGTCTATCGACGAATTCGCGGCGCTGATTGAGATGCCGGTCGCCGGGATCAACGACGTGCTCACCGCCAAAAAGACCGGCACCATGCTGGTTCCTGTTGAGGAAGAGAAGCCAGCTTCGGTGCTCGACTGGCGTCGCTATAAGATCCCGGGCATGGTTGCCGCGGGCGTGCTGGTGGGCGTTGTCGCCGGGGCGATGCTGTTCAGCGGTGGGAATGATGCGCCTGAGCAGGCTGCCCAGGCTCCGTCAGAGACGCGTCCGACAGAAACTGCCGCGAACGCGCCAGAGGTGAAGCCAGAAACGGCGACGGTGAGCGAGCCGGCGACGGCACAGCAGACGCCACCGCCTGCCGCGAGCCCGATTGCGCTGGTCTATATCCGGATCCTCGACGGCGAAACGCTGAAAGTTAACGGTGAGCCAAAAGCGCTGCGCCCGGGAGCTAACGGCTATGCATCGCTCAAGCTGCCGGCCGGTGAGGCGAAGATTGAGCTGCAGGGCAACGGAAGAACGCGTGGCCAGACGCTGGAGATTGCCAAGCCGGGCACCTGGCTGGTGAATCCTTAGTAATGCACGATCTTCAAGGCCAGAGACTTATTCCAAAGGTGTTCGAAGATCGTCTCTTCTCTTTATGTACAAAATCGCTTTAGGATTGAAAGCTCAGTTGGCTCAGTTGGCTCAGTTGGCTCAGTAGCGGTGGTCTTAATTGACCACCGTCAGTGAAAAACGACAGGCCCATTTGTCTCCGACCCCGGGGAGTTAGCTGAAGCGAAGATGCGGAATTCCATTTTTGTCAGTGTTAATTACGTGCATAAACAAAATGTTGCTCATTTAAAGAGTAAATCAGGGTATTTCTGGGGAAGTATGGATCTTCTCGCAATTTTACTTTATTGCGCGAATTCAGTACGCCACAACAGAATCCCATTTCTTTCTGACGCAAAAGCATTTAGTGCTTCGTTGAATTATTTTGCAGGTGATGGTTTCAGCATTTTGGTCATGCTTTTTTTTGTGCTTGACTTACTTTTACTACTCTCTTTGTTTGCTTCGGCCTGGTTATTCTTCAAACGAAAGAACGGTGCAGTCAAATTTGCTCTTGCTCAGGAATTATTTCGTTTGATTTCATTCAGATGTTCAGTCTCATTTTTCCCTCTTTTAGTAAGCGTGTTTGGAATTTCAAACGTCTGGTTGAATGTAGGGTTATTTATCACATCAGAGTCACTGAAAATCTACTCTCTTGTTTTTTGGATGAACGAGCGGGAAAAGCCCCTTTCTTGAATGATGCTTTATCAGAGATGCGACCCGCTTTTTTGCATCGCATAAGCTAAATGGAATAAAGATTATGCTCAACCGAATTACCGTTCAGCTCCCGGTGGAGGGGCTTCTGTTCTGGAAACTGACGGGCCGCGAGGCGATGTCCGAGTCGTTCGCGCTGACGCTGACCGTGCTTGGCATGGACGCGCGCATTGACCGCAGTAAGCTGCTGGGCCAGCCGGTCACGGTGACCATCCCGACGCAGAGCCTGCTGAC
>NZ_JADBRK010000007.1:0-175162 GCF_014930595.1 Enterobacter cloacae complex sp. P42RS | reverse complement strand
GGCGATTGAGCCGCCCTGGCACGTTCACCGGCCATGTCCTTACAGAGTAGCAAGGAACATAAAGTGAACGGAATGACCACTTCAGCCGTATGTTCCCCCTCACCCCAGCCCTCTCCCTCAAGGGAGAGGGGGTCGTCCGTGCTGGCATTATTTTGTGGGGATTCCTCAGCCCCGTGGGAGAGGGTCAGGGTGAGGGCATCAGGCCGCACCGATTAAAGTTCAGTAGGTCGGGTAAGCGCTAGCGCCACCCGACAAAACACTTAAAGCGTCACACCACTCTTAAAGATCGCCAGCTCGCGGAAGTCGTTCTTCTCGTTACAGGTCTGCCTGCCGTTAGCAAACTCCACGATAGTGTCCACGAACTCCGTCAGCAGCTGCGGCATCGCTTTGCCGTGGATCAGCTGGCCTGCGTCGAAATCGATCCAGTGCTTTTTCTTCGCCGCCAGCTCGCTGTTGGTGGCGATTTTCACCGTCGGCACAAAACCGCCGTACGGCGTACCGCGACCGGTGCTGAACAACACCATGTGACAGCCCGCCCCCGCCAGCGCGCTGGTGGCGACCGCATCGTTGCCCGGTGCGCTCAGCAGGTTCAGGCCGTGGGTTTTCAGGCGTTCACCGTAGCGCAGAACGTCCACCACCTGGCTGGCCCCCGCTTTCTGGGTGCAGCCGAGGGATTTCTCCTCCAGCGTGGTGATTCCGCCCGCCTTGTTCCCCGGCGACGGGTTCTCGTAAATCGGCTGATTGTGGGCAATGAAGTACTGTTTGAAGTCGTTCACCATGGTGACGGTCTTCTCAAACGTCTCTTCGTCGCGGCAGTGGCTCATCAGAATGCGCTCAGCGCCAAACATTTCCGGCACTTCGGTCAGCACCGTGGTGCCGCCGTTGGCAATCACGTAATCCGAGAAGCGGCCCAGCATTGGGTTAGCGGTAATGCCGGAAAGACCGTCAGACCCGCCGCACTCCAGGCCAAACTTCAGTTCGCTCAGCCTCCCCGGCTCGCGCCTGTCGTGGCGCATCACCTCATACAATTGATGCAGCTGCTCAACGCCCGCTTCCACTTCGTCGTCCTGATGTTGGCACACCATGAAGTGCACGCGCGCAGGATCGAATTCTCCCAGCGTCTCGCGGAAGGCGTCGACCTGGTTGTTCTCGCAGCCGAGGCCGATCACCAGCACCGCGCCCGCATTCGGGTGGCGCACCATGTTTTGCAGCATGGTGCGGGTGTTGATGTGGTCGTCACCCAGCTGGGAGCAGCCGTAGGTGTGGCTGAACAGATGTACCCCGTCGATGCCCTCGGCATCGTGGGTCTCCTTCAGAAAGCGGGTCTGGATCTGACGCGCAATGCCGTTCACGCAGCCGACGGTCGGCAGGATCCACAGCTCGTTGCGGATCCCTACATCACCGTTTGCGCGACGGTAGATTTGCACCTCACGATCCCCCGCCTGCACGCCTGCCTTCGGTAGTTCAGGCTGATAGCTGTACTCGTCCAGATCGCTGAGATTGGTGCGGGTATTGTGGGAATGAATATATTCACCCGGCGCAATATCCGCCAGCGCATGGCCGATGGGCAAACCGTACTTCACCACGTTCTTCCCTTTTGCAATGGGGATCAGGGCAAACTTATGTCCACGTCCAATGGCCTGGCGCAACGTGACCGACTGGTTATCGAAGGCTACTTCCGTGCCTTCGGTTAAATCTGCCAGCGCGACGGCCACGTTATCCAGCGAATGGATTTTGATGTATTGCATATCAACCTCAGACGGCCTTAGTTCAGTTCAATGGCGAAGTAGTCACGCGCATTGTTAAAGCAGATGTTTTTCACCATGTCGCCCAGCAGCTGGAGATCCGCTGGCGCTTCACCCGCGTGCACCCAGCGGCCAATCATCTGGCACAGGATGCGGCGGAAATATTCATGACGGGTATAGGACAGGAAGCTGCGGCTGTCGGTCAGCATACCCACGAAGCGGCTTAACAGACCGAGCTGCGCCAGCTGCGTCATCTGACGCTCCATGCCGTCTTTCTGATCGTTGAACCACCAGCCGGATCCGAACTGCATCTTGCCCGGCATACCTTCGCCCTGGAAGTTGCCCACCATGGTGCCCAGCACTTCGTTATCGCGCGGGTTCAGGCAGTAGAGAATGGTTTTCGGCAGCAGGTTTTGCTCGTTCTGTTTGCTCAGCAGTTTTGACAGCTCTTCCGCCAGCGGGCGGTCGTTGATGGAGTCAAAGCCCACGTCCGCGCCCAGCAGTTTGAACTGGCGCTGGTTGTTATTGCGCAGCGCGCCGATGTGGTACTGCTGTACCCAGCCGCGACGCGCGTATTCCGCACCGAGGAATACCAGTACCGCCGTTTTGAACTGCGCCACTTCGTGCTCGCTAAGCGATTCACCGGAGAGGCGACGCGCCAGGATGCTGTCCAGTTCAGCTTCGTTGGATTCCGCGAACAGCACCACGTCCAGCGCATGGTCAGAGACTTTACAGCCGTGCGCCGCGAAGTGGTCCAGGCGTTTGGTCAGCGCGGTTTGCAGATCGGCGAAACGACGGATGTCGGTATCGGACACTTCCGCCAACTTCGCCATATAGTCGTTGAACGTGGCCTGCTCAATATTGAAGGCTTTGTCCGGGCGCCAGCTTGGCAGCACTTTAATGTCAAAAGAGGCGTCTTTGGCGACAACGGCATGATGCTCCAGGGAGTCAATCGGATCGTCGGTGGTGCCCACCATCTTCACGTTCATCTGCTTCATGATGCCGCGCGCGGAGAAGTTATCCTGCGCCAGCAGTTCGTTGCACTGGTCCCAGATTTCATCCGCCGTAGCGGGAGAAAGCAGCTTGCCGGTGATGCCAAACGGACGGCGTAGTTCGAGGTGCGTCCAGTGGTAAAGCGGGTTGCCGATAGTGTGCGGAACGGTCGCCGCCCAGGCGTCGAACTTCTCGCGATCGGTCGCGTCGCCGGTACACAGGCGCTCGGCCACGCCGTTGGTGCGCATTGCGCGCCATTTATAGTGGTCACCCTTCAGCCAGATATCATACAGGTTTTTGAAGCGGTAATTTTCGGCAACCTGCTGCGGCGGTAAGTGGCAGTGGTAGTCGAAAATCGGCTGGTCTTTAGCGTAGTCGTGGTACAGGCGGCGGGCAAATTCGGTATCTAACAGAAAATCGTCGGTCATAAACGGCGTCATTATCGTCTTCCTCATTACGGGAGCGTCAGAAAGCGTATGTTCATATGCTGCAAAGTTATCACACCAATTTCCACCCACCGAAGCTTTTTTCGTGAGTGAGATCAATAAACGCTAACAAATAAATTACCCTCAATGGGTTAAACCCTTCTACAGGCCGCGCCGTTTCTGGCTTTGCGCGCAGCGATTAATGTCCCTACAAAGAATCATACATTTGTGATGTCACTCACCTTTTAAAGTTGTATGACAAGTTATCGTTTCGCCGTCGCAAACACTAAGCCGACGGAATGCGTTACCGGTGTGAGACACATCGGATTTAACGGTACGGATACCGACTTATGCACGCTTACTTATGGCAAGGTTCGGGCCGTTCCGGGACATTCTCCCGGCTACGCCCCTCCCGTTACACAACTGCTCCCGGCAACGGTTGAGAGGTTGCCGTGCTCTGGCGCGGAAATAACATAACGATGAGGTTTTAGATGCGTAAAATTAAAGGGTTACGTTGGTATATGATCGCACTGGTGACGCTGGGCACCGTGCTGGGCTACCTGACACGTAACACCGTGGCAGCCGCGGCGCCAACGTTGATGGAAGAGCTGCATATCTCCACGCAGCAATACTCTTACATCATCGCGGCCTATTCTGCCGCTTACACCGTCATGCAGCCTGTTGCTGGGTATGTTCTCGATATTCTGGGTACCAAAATCGGCTATGCCTTCTTCGCCATCGCCTGGGCGGTGTTCTGCGGAGCCACCGCGCTGGCGGGCAGCTGGGGCGGCCTGGCGCTGGCGCGTGGCGCGGTCGGTGCGGCAGAAGCCGCGATGATCCCGGCGGGACTGAAGGCCAGCTCTGAGTGGTTCCCGGCAAAAGAGCGTTCCATCGCGGTGGGTTACTTCAACGTGGGTTCGTCCATCGGGGCGATGATTGCGCCGCCGCTGGTGGTGTGGGCTATCGTGATGCACAGCTGGCAGATGGCTTTCATCATTTCCGGCGTGCTGAGCTTCGCCTGGGCAATGGCGTGGCTGGTTTTCTATAAACACCCGCGCGATCAGAAAAAACTCTCCGAGGAAGAACGCGAATACATTATTGGTGGTCAGGAAGCGCAGCATCAGACCAACAATGGCAAGAAGATGTCCGTCTGGCAGATCCTGGGCACCCGTCAGTTCTGGGGTATCGCCCTGCCGCGCTTCCTGGCTGAACCGGCCTGGGGCACCTTCAACGCGTGGATCCCACTGTTTATGTTTAAAGTCTACGGCTTTAACCTGAAAGAGATCGCGATGTTCGCCTGGATGCCGATGCTGTTCGCTGACCTGGGCTGTATTGTAGGCGGCTACCTGCCGCCGCTGTTCCAGCGCTGGTTTGGGGTGAACCTGATTGTTTCCCGTAAGATGGTGGTGACCATGGGCGCCCTGCTGATGATTGGCCCGGGCATGATCGGCCTGTTCACCAGTCCGTATGTGGCTATCGCCCTGCTGTGCATCGGTGGGTTTGCGCACCAGTCCCTGTCCGGCGCGCTGATTACGCTCTCGTCTGACGTCTTCGGTCGCAACGAAGTGGCCACCGCCAACGGCCTGACCGGGATGGCCGCGTGGACCGCGAGTACGATGTTTGCGCTGGTCGTCGGCGCGCTGGCGGATACCATCGGCTTCAGCCCGCTGTTCGCGGTGCTGGCAATCTTCGACCTGATGGGCGCGGTGGTTATCTGGACGGTGCTGAAAAGCAAATCCGCAGAGGAGCTGGCGAAAGAGTCTCTCGGGCGACCGGCTACGCAGAGTTAGCGAAAATGCGTTTCACCGAAGCCGCCCCCGGGCGGCTTTTTTAATGGCAAAATCTGGAGAGTATTCCGTGAAAGTGGTATAACAAATCATCTGCCGTACCCTGCCTGGAGCGCATATGGAAATCACCGAACCACGTCGTTTATATCAACAACTTGCTGCCGAGCTGAAAGATCGCATCGAGCAAGGGGTCTATCTTGTCGGTGATAAACTTCCCGCCGAGCGCTTTATCGCGGATGAAAAAAGCGTAAGCCGAACCGTGGTGCGCGAAGCGATTATCATGCTGGAAGTGGAAGGCTACGTTGAGGTACGCAAAGGTTCCGGCATTCACGTTATTTCTAATCAGCCTAAACACTCTCCGGTGGCGGATGAAAGTCTTGAATTCGCCAGCTACGGTCCGTTTGAGCTGCTCCAGGCTCGCCAGCTGATCGAAAGCAATATTGCCGAATTTGCCGCCACGCAGGTGACCAAGCAGGACATCATGAAGCTGATGGAGATTCAGGAGAACGCTCGCAAGGAAAAATGTTTCCGTGATTCCGAGTGGGACCTGCAGTTTCACGTTCAGGTCGCCCTGGCAACCCAAAATACAGCGCTGGCGGCAATCGTTGAGAAAATGTGGACTCAGCGCGTTCACAACCCGTACTGGAAAAAACTGCACGATCATATTGATTCGCGTACCGTGGACAACTGGTGTGACGACCACGATCAAATTCTTAAGGCGCTGATTCGTAAAGATCCCCACGCCGCGAAGCTCGCCATGTGGCAGCACCTGGAGAACACCAAGCAGATGCTCTTCAATGAAACCAGCGACGACTTCGAATTTAACGCTGACCGTTATCTTTTTGCCGATAATCCTGTCGTTCATCTCGATACGGCCCCGAGCGGCGCAAAATAGGCGACCTTTCTACCGGCAGGCGCTTCGCTGCGCCTCCCCGCCTGAATGGGTAAGCAAAACATATATAGTGTCAGCCTTTGTAAAATCCCTCGCTCACTTTCAGGGCTTACGCCAAAATCACCTCACCCTGCAAATTCTGTGACGCAGAACGTTGGGCTTTGTTACAATTGGATTCACTTCGTTATTTTGAAAGTTAGTGCTTGCTAACCAGCCAATTAACAGGGAACAGTGTTGGCCACACCGCAATGTGTCCGCGAGCGACCATAATGAAATCACAACAATGTCGCCGTGCTGTTTGTCCCGGATAACAGGCGAGACGTTAACCGATTTCCAGGAACACTGAATGGAACTTTTGACCCAACTGCTGCATGCCCTTTGGGCGCAGGATTTTGAAACGCTGGCCAACCCTTCCATGATTGGCATGCTCTATTTTGTCTTGTTTATGATTCTGTTCCTTGAGAATGGTTTGCTGCCTGCAGCCTTCTTGCCGGGTGACAGTTTGCTGGTGCTTGTCGGCGTGCTGTGTGCCAAAGGCGCAATGGCGTTCCCGCAAACCATTTTATTACTGACCGTCGCGGCCAGCCTTGGCTGCTGGGTGAGCTATATCCAGGGAAGATGGCTGGGCAATACCCGAATAGTACAGAACTGGCTTTCCCATCTGCCTGCGCACTATCACCAGCGGGCACACCACCTGTTCCATAAGCATGGGCTTTCCGCGCTGCTGATTGGCCGCTTTATCGCCTTTGTGCGCACCCTGCTGCCCACCATTGCCGGGCTGTCCGGGTTGAGCAGCGCACGCTTCCAGTTCTTCAACTGGATGAGCGGCCTGTTATGGGTTCTGATCCTGACGACGCTGGGCTATGCGCTGGGTAAGACGCCGGTCTTCATGAAATATGAAGATCAGCTGATGTCCTGCCTGATGCTGCTGCCTGTTGTTCTGCTGGTCTTCGGCCTGATCGGCTCGCTGGTTGTCCTGTGGAAGAAAAAATACGGAGCGCGAGGTTAACGATGGTTATCTCACCGCTCGCCATGCGCCGCTTTGCCTGTGCCTTTATTGCACTGGTGATGCTCAGCGCCGTACTGCTGGCCTGGAACACGCTTTCACATCAGGACGCTACGCTGGCCATTCGCCCGGTAAACCAGGGGGGCGGTGTGCCTGACGGTTTTTCTGTCTGGCATCATCTGGATGCAAACGGCATCCGCTTTAAAAGCATCACCCCGCAGGACGATGTTTTACTGATTAAGTTTGATTCCCGTGCGCAGAGCGCTGCCGCGAAAGCGGTGCTTGACCGTACGCTGCCGCACGGCTATATCATTGCCCAGCAGGAAGATGACAACCCGCCAGCTGCGTGGTTATCATTGATTCGCGATACGTCGCATCGGTTTGGATAACTTCCTGGATTCCGAATCTTTTCACTCACTTTGGTGAATCCCCCGTTTACTTACTATGCTTAAGTACGCGGAGCACCCCTCAAATGTACTCCGCATCATTTTGGATAGCGGCTAACCCCGCAGCACAATGGAAGGTTTCGATAATGAAATTCCGCATGACCCTGGCTCTGGCCCTTTTTTCTTTAAGCACAACGACCTTCGCAAACTCTCTCTGTCAGGAGAAAGAACAGGATATTCAGCGTGAGATCGGTTATGCCGAAAAGCATAACAATCAGCACCGTGTTGATGGTCTCAAAAAAGCGCTGAGCGAAGTGAAAGCGAACTGTTCAGACAGCAAGCTGCGTGCCGATCACCAAAAGAAAATCGCTGAACAGAAGGACGAGATAGCCGAGCGCCGTCAAGACCTGCAGGAAGCGAAAGAGAAAGGGGATGCGGAAAAAATTGCTAAGCGCGAGAAGAAGTTGAAAGAGGCGCAGGACGACCTGAAAGCGCTGGAAGCTCGCGATTATTGAGTTAACGGAAATCTCAACAGGAGAGAATCATGTCAAAAGATACGACGTCTGAACATCTGCGCGCTGAACTGAAATCCCTGGCCGATACCCTTGAAGAGGTGCTGAACTCCTCTGCCGATAAGTCGAAAGAAGAAGTAAGCAAGCTGCGCAGTAAAGCGGAGCAGGCGCTGAAAGAGAGCCGCTACCGCCTGGGTGAAACCGGTGATGCACTGGCGAAACAGACCCGTGAAGCGGCTGCGCGTGCAGATGAATATGTGCGCGACAATCCATGGACGGGAGTTGGTATTGGTGCCGCAGTGGGTGTGGTGCTGGGTGTCCTGCTGACGCGTCGTTGATATGGAAGATCCTCGTCACGCACAAGGGCCTGCTAATAACGTCCTCGGCATCGGCCAGCGTATTTTAACGACGCTGGTTGGGATTGCCGAAACGCGCGTCCGGCTGGCAGTGGTCGAACTGGAAGAGGAGAAAGCGAACCTCTTCCAGATGCTGCTGA
The DNA here is from genome assembly GCF_014930595.1 of Enterobacter cloacae complex sp. P42RS. NCBI lineage: Bacteria > Pseudomonadati > Pseudomonadota > Gammaproteobacteria > Enterobacterales > Enterobacteriaceae > Enterobacter > Enterobacter cloacae complex sp. P42RS. The sequence continues at coordinate 166,920 of NZ_JADBRK010000007.1, read as the reverse complement.
TGCTCGGGCTGACCATGCTCTTCGCCGCGTTTGGTCTGATGAGCCTGATGGTGTTAATCATCTGGGCCATTGACCCGCAGTATCGACTTAACGCGATGATTGCCACGACCGTCGTTCTGCTGGTCGCGGCGCTGATTGGCGGCATATGGACGATGCGTAAAGCGCGCAGGTCCACTTTCCTGCGCCACACGCGCCAGGAACTGGCTAACGATCGCGCCCTGCTGGAGGATGACAAGCCGTGAGCGATAAAGCGGAACGTCAGAAGCGAAAAGCGTACCTGTTAAGTCAGATCCAGCAGCAGCGGCTGGATCTGTCTGCCAGCCGCCGTGACTGGATCGACGCGACGCGACGGTTTGACCGAGGCTGGAATACCTTCCTGAGCCTGCGTTCGTGGGCGCTGGTCGGCAGCAGCGTGATGGCTATCTGGACGGTTCGTCATCCGAATATGCTCATCCGCTGGGCCCGACGCGGTTTTGGTGCCTGGAGCGCCTGGCGTCTGGTCAAAGCAACGTTGCGGCAACAACAGCTGCGGTGATAAACGCAAAACGGTAACTCAGGTTACCGTTTTTTGTTTTTGCCCTTCTCCCCGTGGGCCGAGGGCATCAGCGCGCACTTGCCCTTACTCAATATCTTTGAAGAAGATTGACAGTTTTCCTTGCTAACAATTGCTACCCGCCCCGTTTACACTCCTCTCCATCGACAGCAGAGCCGCGGTATCTACCCGGAATTGCAGACAAATAATGTTTAGCCGCTTATGTGGTTTCCTGGAGAGTAAAATGAAAAAATTAGAAGATGTTGGTGTACTGGTAGCACGTATTCTGATGCCAATTCTGTTTATCGTGGCAGGCTGGGGCAAAATCACCGGTTATGCGGGTACCCAGCAGTATATGGAAGCCATGGGCGTTCCGGGGTTCCTGTTGCCACTGACCATTCTTCTTGAGTTCGGCGGCGGTCTGGCAGTCCTGTTCGGCTTCCTGACCCGCACCACCGCGCTGTTTACCGCAGGCTTCACCTTGCTGACCGCGTTCATCTTCCACAGCAACTTTGCGGAAGGCGTGAACTCACTGATGTTTATGAAAAACCTGACCATCGCGGGTGGCTTCCTGCTGCTGGCGATCACCGGCCCGGGCGCATACAGCATCGACCGCGTTCTGAATAAGAAATGGTAAGCACGCTATACTGAATAAACACAAAGCGAGGAGACATCTCCTCGCTTTTGCTATCTGACGGAGGAGTAAAAAATGGGACAACTCGTAGACGGCGTCTGGCAGGATGTCTGGTATGACACCAAATCCACCGGTGGACGCTTTAAGCGCTCTGTTTCGGCCTTCCGTAACTGGCTGACCGCCGACGGTGCCCCCGGCCCGAGTGGCGAAGGGGGCTTCGCGGCTGAGAAAGATCGTTATCATCTTTATGTTTCCCTCGCCTGCCCGTGGGCGCACCGCACGCTGATTGTGCGCAAGCTAAAAGGCCTCGAATCCTTCATTCCGGTTTCAGTCGTCAACCCGTTAATGCTGGAAAACGGCTGGACGTTCGACAGTGATTTCCCCGCCGCGACCGGTGATGACCTGTATCACCACGATTTCCTCTACCAGCTCTACCTGCGCGCCGATCCGCACTACACCGGACGCGTTACCGTACCGGTGCTGTGGGACAAGAAAAACCAGACGATAGTCAGCAATGAGTCCGCGGAAATCATCCGCATGTTCAATACCGCATTTGACGCGCACGGCGCCCGCGCCGGGGATTACTACCCGGTTGAACTGCGCGATAAGATTGACGAGCTGAACAGCTGGATTTACGACAACGTCAACAACGGTGTCTATAAGGCCGGTTTCGCCACCAGCCAGGAAGCCTATGACGAAGCGGTCGGAAAGGTGTTTGAATCGCTGGAGCGCCTGGAGCAGATCCTGGGCCAGCATCGCTACCTGACGGGCGATCGCCTGACGGAAGCGGACATTCGCCTGTGGACCACGCTGGTTCGCTTTGACCCGGTCTATGTCACCCACTTTAAGTGCGATAAACACCGCATCAGCGACTACCTGAACCTGTATGGTTTCCTGCGCGACATCTACCAGATGCCGGGCATCGCGGAGACGGTCGACTTCGACCATATTCGCACCCACTATTTCCGCAGCCACAAGACCATCAACCCGACGGGTATTATCTCCATTGGCCCGTGGCAGGATATGGATGAACCGCACGGGCGCGACGTGCGTTTCGGATAATTATTTAGGGAATCAATTGATTCCCTTTTTTAATTCACAGCATACATCTATCCTTACCTCGATCGCTTAGAAAACAAGTGATTGACTGATTAAGAGGCAAGGAAAATGGACTGGTATTTAAAAGTACTGCGCAACTACGTTGGATTTGGTGGCCGCGCCCGCCGCAAAGAGTACTGGATGTTCGTTCTGGTGAACTTCGTCCTGATTATGGTGCTGGGCATCGTGGATAAAATCCTCGGCTGGGAGCGCGCCGGCGGTGAAGGTGTACTCACTACGATTTATGGCTTGCTGGTTTTGCTGCCTTCATGGGCCGTGCTGTTTCGTCGTCTCCACGACACCGATCGTTCGGCGTGGTGGCTGCTGTTGCTGTTGATCCCGCTTGTCGGCTGGATCGTGATTTTAATTTTCAACTGCCAGAGCGGGACGCCGGGCGAAAACCGCTTTGGTCCGGATCCTAAGATCGGCGCGTAAATTACTGCCCGGTGGCGCTTACGCTTACCGGGCCTGCTCGCTTATTTGTTGTGATGCGCAAACAGCTTTGGAATTTCGCGCAGGCACCACGATTTGGCTTCGCCCATGCTGTCGCGGCGCCACGCCATAATAATGTCCACTTCGCTGGTATACTCCGGGCTCACCACCCTCAGTCGCCCTTCCGCAATATCTTTTTCGACAAACGGGTAGGGCATCGTCGCCACGCCCAAACCGGCCAGCAGCGCCTGCCGCTTGTTTTCCAGTGACGTGACCGTCAGACGCGGCTGTTTATCCAGCAGCTGAACCGTCAGCACCGGACGCTCGCGCGCGGTATCCGCCACCGCCACGCCGCGGTACTTCACGCGCGTCACTTCAGAGAGCGGCTCCGGCTCCTGGTGAATCGGGTGATCCGGCGCGGCGACGTAAACGTTCATGACGCTGTAGAGCTTGCGCGAGTTGATTTCTGACGATGAGCGGAAATGCATGTCAGGCGCAATGACGATATCCGCCCTGCCCGTCTCCAGACGCTCCCACGCCCCGGCCAGCACCTCGGTGATGATCGACAGCTGCGTATTGGCCTTCGCCGCCAGGCGGTCCACCAGCGGGAACAGCGCTTCGGTCGGCACCAGCGCTTCGGTGACTAACGTCAGGTGGGTTTCCCAGCCTCGCGCCAGCGCTTCGGCGTCCGTGGTGAGCTTGTCCGCCGCTTCCAGCAGCACGCGACCTCGCTCCAGCAGCATCCGCCCCACGTTGGTGAATTTTGTTCGATGACCGGAGCGATCGAAGAGCACGACGTCCAGCTCTTCCTCCAGTTTTTGCATGGTGTAGCTTAACGCAGACGGAACGCGCCCCAGCTCATCTGCCGCCGCGGCAAAGCTGCCGCGCCGGTCAATCGCGTCCATGACGCGAAGCGCCTCAAGCGTCAATGCTCTCTCTTTAGCCATCTCGTTCTCATTCAGGAAATTTGAACATACCAGGCAGAATATCTGGCTAACAATGCAGCGTCCATACCTTTACCATTGTTTTAGTGTAAAGAGAGGTCAAGTTTATGATTACGACAAGAACAGCGAAACAGTGCGGACAAGCCGATTTCGGTTGGCTGCAGGCCCGCTACACCTTTTCCTTTGGACACTACTTTGACCCTAAACTCCTCGGTTACGCTTCACTGCGCGTGTTGAACCAGGAAGTGCTCGCCCCAGGCGCCTCCTTCCAGCCGCGTACGTATCCGAAAGTCGATATCCTGAACCTGATCCTGGAAGGCGAGGCAGAATACCGCGATAGCGAGGGCAATCATATCCAGGCAAAGGCTGGCGAAGCGTTGTTAATTTCCACGCAGCCGGGCATCAGCTACAGCGAGCATAACCTCAGCAAAGACAAAACGCTGACGCGCATGCAGCTGTGGCTCGACGCCTGCCCTGAGCGAGAAAACCCGCTGGTGCAGAAAATAGATCTGAAGGGCGATAAACAGCAGCTGATTGCCTCGCCTGACGGCAGCAAGGACAGCTTGCAGCTGCGACAGCAGGTATGGCTGCACCATATCGAACTGAAAAAAGGTGAACAGGCAAGCTTCCAGCTGCACGGCCCGCGCGCCTATTTGCAGTCCATTCACGGTACGGTGCATGCGGTAACGCACGCGGAAGAGAAAGAAGCGCTCACCTGCGGCGACGGGGCGTTTATTCGTGACGAAGCGAATATCACCCTGGTGGCAGATACGCCGCTGCGCGCGCTGCTGATTGATTTGCCGGTGTAAGAGTTGCTCGATCGGTCCCTCTCCCCTTTGGGAAGAGGGACGAATGCCAATCGCTACACCTTACTCGCCATAATCTCAATAATCTGCCGGTCCGTTGCCTGCATTGAGCGGCACGCCAGCGCGCACAGGTTCGCGATCGACTGCTCCACGTCGTGCGCTACAATCCCCTCGTTGCCCGTCACGCCCGACTCATCCAGCGCCATCATCACGGCTTTCCAGGCGCTGGTGACGCTGGTCGAGACTTTCATGGCGCAGCTGTTAGACGCCCCGTCGCAGATCATCCCGCTGACGTCACCGATCATACTGCCGATGGCCATTGCAATCGTCTGATAGCTTCCGCCCATCAGCCACGCCATCCCTGCGGCGGCCCCCATACCGGCCGTTGTCGCCGCACACAGCGCGGACAAACGCGGAAGCTGGTAATGGATGTAGATAGCCGACAGGTGCGAGAGCATCAGCGCCCGCGCCAGCCGTTCGTCATCGGCCTGAACATGTTCAGCGACCACGACAACCGGCATGGTGGCTGTAATTCCCTGATTCCCGGAGCCCGAGTTGCTCATCGCCGGCAGCGTCGCACCGCCCATGCGGGCATCCGAGGCCGCACTGGTGCGGATAACGATGTCTGAACCCAGATCCTGCGCCATCCATCCGCGTGCGCGCTGCTTATTGAGGGTGGCGCCAATGTGTAGCCCCCACTTCCCGCTAAGCCCTTCACGAGAGAGCGCGTCGTTCAGTTGCCCTGCTTCCAGGATAAAGCGGATCGCCTCGAACGGTACCTGTTCGACAAACTCCAGGATCTGCGAGAGCGTGGTATTTGACAGTACCGCCAGCGGATCGTTACTTACCTCGGCCTGCCGCTCGTCAAGACTGAAGCGCGTTTCGCCGTGACAAACCACCTCCACCACGCGGGTATGTCCGCCCGCAATGGTCACCATGGCCGAGGCCTCACCGGCGTAGACGCAGGCACGTGAATAGAGGATCTCATCGCACGGCTCCTGCAATTTCACCTGCACCAGACCGGCGTTAAGCATTGCTTTGGCCCGCGCCAGCGCATCGGCGGTGACATCTTTCAGCACCTCCAGCCCCGCCTGCGCATTGCCACCGATGGCACCCAGCGCCGCCGCAATGGGCAACCCGACCATGCCGGTGCCCGGCACCGTTACGCCTAACCCGTTTTTCATCAGGTTCGGCGATACCCACGCTTCAATCTGCGTGACCTCCCCCGGCAGATTTTCTGCGGCAATCGCACAGGCCAGCGCCAGAGAAATAGGTTCGGTACACCCAAGTGCAGGTTTCACTTCTTCCTGCACCGCGCGAATAAATTGGTTCCATAAAGTTTGAGTTTGCTCAGACATCGTTACGACCTTATTTGCCCTCAGGAGAACGCGAGGAAAGGAGAAACACAAAGCAGCAGTCCGGTGATGACGATAATCACCAGCGATACGCCCTTATATTTATGCAGCGCCGGTACCTTGTAGACCAGCCACGCAGGGATCAGGCAGCCCACCATGCCGAAGATGGGGCTACAGATAGAGGTGAAGCTCAGTACCGGCGCGTTTAACACGATCGCGCTCCAGGCCAGCAGGATAGCGAACAGCATGATCCCGCGCTGGACGATGCTTTCATTAATACGTTCAGCCGGCATTTTACGGCGCAGGATATTCATCACGATCCCCTGCGTGGCTTCGCGGAAGCCGAGATAGACGCCGAAGAAGGCGGTCATCACGGCAAAAATATTGAGGATCACGCTGACGATTTTGACCCAGCCCGCGCCGTCACCGCTGATAAACTGCGCCGCAATCGCCAGGGCGGAAATGTTCTGCTCGTAGGCTTTCACCGCTTCGTCGTGTCCCATCGCCAGGGTGAAAGAGACGGCGTAGAAGAAGACCGTGACAAACAGTATGCCAAAGGCGATATTCATCGCCCGCAGCGCCTTATGACGCGCCACCTCAACGGATTTTTCCCGTGAACGATAGGAAATCACCATCGGGCTTAATGTCTGGATAAACAGAATGGAGGTTAAGGTAAAGGGCAGCGTAATAATGGCATTTTTTATCAGCAACCCCATCGGCGGCAGCATGCCCACGTTGGCTAAATGCCAGAGGCCGATCATCGAAAGCCCCAGCGCCGCCACCACAAATAATTTGGTCAGCACCATCAGACTGGAGACTTTAAACAGCAGCTTTTCACCGCGCGAAGAGATGGCGACCAGAATACAGATCAGGAATAAACCGTAGAACGGATTTTCCGACAGCAACCCCTCGGTGACACCGAAGGTGTGCAAATAGGATGCGCTGTCGTTGGTGATAGCCGTGGAATAGACAAACATCCAGATGACCAGCATCACGAAATAGAGCGCACCTAATAAGATGCCCCAGTTTTTACCTAAATAACCGCTAATCACGCTCGGGTAGTCTTTGCACTCCGGCGATTCCGCCAGCGTATTAATAAACAGGCGCTGGAACAGGTACATGGCCGGATAACCAATAATTGACGAGAGCAAAAAGACCCACAGGCCCATTAATCCTACCTGCACCGGAAGAAAAACAATCCCCGCGCCAATAGCCATCCCGATACTCATGATGACCCAGCCCGTGTCGGTGCTGTCGAATTTGATCGCCTCTCGCCATTCGCTTTCGCTCATTCCCGCCCGCCTTGCCGCAGGGGAATCACTCACAATCACACTGCTGTTTGTTGCCATATTCATTGGGCACTCGCTTATTTTGTAGGGTAAACAATTGTTTTTATTAGGTTCCGATCGCCAGCGATTGCGATTCAGAGAGTGCAGGTGTGTGTTGTTGGTGTGGGAAGATCATATCCGGAGAGAGGGAGAAAAAAGTCACAATTTTTATAAGGACTTTCTACGTTGCGAGTAAAAAATTCTATGAAACGCTAAAATGCAGATAATATTTTCTAAAGGTGATATAGCTCAAAAAATCATATCATATTTAAAACGAGAATATTTCGGAATTTATAAAGATGAATGCCCTACTCTCAGCCCTTTCTTTTTTATAGGATGACATCTCAACAAACCAACTGATGATTATGGTTATACTATGGACACCGTTGAAGAACTCAATGGGACATACTTTTATAAAGGTGTATGTAACATCTCCGCATCCGAGTTATTTTTTTGGATTTTTCTGGATGCCACTGATGAACAGTTCGGCGGATTAAAGGATGCAGTAATGATGGCCACTATGATTCTTGGTTTACCTATACTTGAAACCAGAACAAAGCCAGAAACGGCTACAATAGGCACATCTGTGGCATCTAAATACCTGCGAGATCTTCTGAATGTACAGCTACCACACCGACTACCTACAATTACACTTGCAAGCTTTAAATACAGAAAACCAATGTATACCAAAAACTTAGGTGCGTTCATTGGCCGATGGATACCTGCACTTGGGATTACCATACTTGCTGCAGATGTTGCAATGATAAGTTACAAAACGCTTTCAAGATATAATACGATTGCTCACCCAAAAGACCGGATTTGGTGAAGATGAACAGTGAAGCTGATGTTTTAAAATTCTTCAGGGACAATTTACCAGAACAAGGCACATTTACGGGCAAGAGAATCCCGCTTGAAATAGATGATGTTTTACAGGATTACACCGATCTGGATGATATCGTATATGCCATTGAGAGATTCGAAAAAGAGTATCTTATCGAAGTTAACACTGAAAATTATTTCCCCTGGACTCAAACCTGGTTTTTCAGGAAATGGTTTACTAAAGAACCGGTTAAGCAAATATCAAAGCCATTGACAGTAAGAATGTTTGCCGAAGCGGTAAAAGCAGGAAAGTGGATACACGATTGATTTATAGAAGGAGTTTTTTATCATGGCCGTACCTGTTCACATTTGGTTCTATGACGACGGTGGCTCACTCATTAAAGGTTCATGTGATGTTCAGGATCGTGAAGGGAGTGTTGAAATTAGAGGTTTAACCCACAACTTAAGTATTCCAACCGATCCACTCTCCGGAAGATTAACCGGAACGAGGAAACACGCACCTTTTTTGTTCGAGAAGGAAATTGATAGTTCATCTCCCTACCTTTATAAGGCGGTAGCGACAGGGCAAAACCTTAAGAAAGTTGAGATTAGATATTACCGAATTAATAACGCAGGTTGGGAGGTTGAATACTTTAGAACTGAACTGGAAGGTGTGAAAGTTGTCTCTATCTCGCCTATTGTTAACGATACTCGCAACTGTCCTGGTACCGGCCACCTTGAATCTGTTCAATTGCGCTACGAAAAAGCGACCTGGACCTATTGCGACGGGAATATTCAGTTTGCTGATGCATGGAATGAACGTGCGTCGGCATGATGTTTAGAATTCATTCTCACAGAATCCAATTGAAGCGATTCTGTGAGGTTTCATTTTAAATGATTGATTCCAGGCTCACTCAGCCAGCGCGTTAGCCATATCAGTTCTGATCTGCTTACGCTGTTCCGGCGTCAATACCTGGCTGACATCGAAGTAATATTTCACGCGGTAATAGCGGGTCTGCTCTTCAATTTTGCTGAATGCGCTAAGCTGGCTTTTCACCATGCTTTCGTCCCATTTCCCCGCCTGGAACATGTCGATCAGCGCGCCGTCCTTCACCCCCGTCATCGGGATCTTGCTGACATTTTGTTCCAGCTGCTTATGCAGATCTTCAATCTTCTTAACCTGGTCATTACTAAGCTTCAGGTGCTGTACTAGCGGATCCTGCGATGGAGACGGGGCAGCCTCAACGGTCGCGGCTTGTGCCGTAAAACTGCATACTGCCAGCGAGGCGGCAACCAGCGCAATACGGGTCATTTTCATCATCTTACTGTCCTTACATTCTGTTATAGGAAAAAGCAGGAGCATTGTTTTTCAAGAGCGGATGAATATGTGTGAGTAATTATATAAACAATTTTGTATGTTTAGCCGGCAAAAAAATGCCCCCTATGGAGAGGGAGCGCTGGATATGAATTTCATCAGATGGATTGCGTAAACGTACGCGAAATCACGTCCTGCTGCTGCTCGCGCGTCAGAGCGTTAAACCGTACCGCATAGCCGGATACGCGAATTGTCAGGTTCGGGTAGCTCTCCGGATGGGCAATGGCATCCAGCAGCATCTCCCGGTTCATGACGTTGACGTTCAGGTGCTGCCCGCCCTCAATAGACGCTTCGTGATGGAAGTACCCATCCAGTAGCCCCACCAGGTTGGTTTTGCGCACCAGTTCATCCTTGCCCAGCGCCTGCGGCACAATGGAGAAGGTATAGGAGATCCCGTCTTTCGCGTAGGTAAACGGCAGCTTGGCGACCGACGTTAGCGAAGCCACCGCCCCTTTCCTGTCGCGACCGTGCATCGGGTTGGCGCCAGGCGCAAACGGCGTGCCGCCGCGGCGTCCGTCTGGCGTGTTGCCCGTTTTCTGGCCGTAGACCACGTTGGAGGTAATAGTCAGGATCGACTGAGTCGGCACCGCGTTGCGATACGTCGGCAGCGCCTGGATCTTCTTCATAAATCGCTCCACCAGGTCGCAGGCGATGCTGTCCACGCGATCGTCATTATTGCCGTACTGCGGATAGTCCCCTTCGATGACGAAGTCCACCGCCAGGCCGTTGTGGTCGCGCACTGGTTTCACCGTGGCGTACTTAATCGCCGACAGGGAATCCGCCGCCACCGACAGCCCGGCAATGCCGCAGGCCATGGTGCGATAGACGTCCCGGTCGTGAAGCGCCATCAGCGAGGCTTCGTAGCTGTACTTATCATGCATGTAGTGAATGAGATTCAGCGCGCTGATGTACTGCACCGCCAGCCAGTCCATAAAGTGATCGAGGCTCGCCATCACGGTGTCGTAATCCAGCACCTCATCCAGCAGCGGCTCGGTTTTCGGGCCGACCTGGATCTTCAGCTTCTCGTCCACCCCGCCGTTGATCGCGTACAGCAGCGTTTTAGCAAGGTTGGCGCGTGCGCCAAAGAACTGCATCTGCTTGCCGATCACCATCGGGCTGACGCAGCAGGCAATGGCGTAGTCGTCGCTGTTGAAGTCGGCGCGCATAAGATCGTCGTTCTCATACTGCAGCGACGAGGTGACGATCGACACCTGCGCGGCGTATTTCTTAAACGCGATCGGCAGCTGTTCAGACCAGAGGATAGTCAGGTTCGGCTCCGGCGCGGGCCCCATGGTGTGCAGGGTATGCAGGTAGCGGAAGCTGTTTTTTGTCACCAGCGTACGGCCATCCAGCCCCATGCCGCCGATCACTTCCGTGGCCCAGATCGGATCGCCGGAGAAGAGCGTGTCGAACTCCGGCGTGCGCAGGAAGCGCACCATGCGGATCTTCATGATGAAGTGGTCGACCAACTCCTGGGCCTGCACCTCGTTCAGCCTTCCTGCCTGCATGTCGCGCTCAATGTAGATATCAAGGAACGAGGCCGTACGCCCCAGCGACATCGCCCCGCCGTTCTGGGATTTCACTGCGGCAAGGTAGGCAAAGTAGACCCACTGCACCGCTTCCTGCGCGTTCATCGCCGGACGTGAAATATCAAAGCCATAGTTCGCCGCCATCTGCTGGATCTGCAGCAACGCACGCTTATGCTCCGCCAGTTCCTCGCGCAGGCGGATCGTCGCCTCCAGATCTTCGCCGCGCTCCAGCCTCCCCTGCAGATCGGCAAACTGCAGTTCACGCTCGCGCACCAGATAGCTGATGCCGTACAGCGCCACACGGCGGTAATCGCCGATAATGCGCCCGCGCCCGTAGCCGTCCGGCAGACCGGTCAGCACGCCAGATTTACGGCAGCGCATCATCTCCGGGGAGTAAACGTCAAACACGCCCTGGTTGTGGGTTTTACGCAGGTCGGTAAACAGGTATTCGAACTGCGGATCCATCTCGCGGCCGTAGGCTTCGAAAGAGCTGCGGATCATGTTGATCCCGCCGTACGGATGCAGGGCACGCTTGAGCGGCTTGTCGGTTTGCAGGCCGACGATCGTCTCAAGATCCTGGTCGATATAGCCCGGTCCGTGGGCGGTAATGGTGGTGGCAATGTTGGTGTCGAAATCCACCGGAGCGTGGGTGGCATTCTCCTGGCGAATGCCGACCATCACCTTCTGCCACAGCGCCGTCGTTGCTGGCGTCGCCTGCGCGAGGAAAGCTTCATCGCCTTCATAAGGGGTGTAGTTATGCTGAATAAAATCGCGGACGTTAACGGCGTTTTTCCATTCTTCACCGCGAAACCCGGCCCATGCGTCGCTGTAGGGTGCGACGCCCGTATCGATTGTTACTTTCATCAGATTCTCGCTTTATCAGGCGTAAGCCGCAGCCGGGGTGACCTTCCCAAGACGGAGGGCGTCCAGCGCGATCATTTTTTCTTCGTTGGTAGGGATAACCGCGCAGGTCACGCGGGACGACTCGGTGGAGATGACGCGCTCACCCGCGCTGCCCGGCAGAGCGTTTTTCGCCTCGTCGAGCGCGATGCCAAACACCTTCAGATGTTCCGCCACCAGCGCGCGGATCAGCGTGGAGTTTTCACCGATGCCGCCAGTGAAGATCACGCCATCCAGACGGTGCAGAGACGCAGCGTGACCGGCGATATGCCGCGCTATGCGGTGGACAAAGGTCTTTATCGCCAGCTGCGCCCGGTCATTGCCGTCATGCCAGGCTTTCTCCAGCGCGCGTAAATCGGAGGAGATACCGGAGATGCCAAGCAACCCGGACTCTTTGTTGACCACGCGCTCCAGATCCTCGAACGACTGGCCGGTCTGCTGGGCAATCCACGCCATTGCGCCGAAGTCCACGTCGCCGCAGCGCGTGCCCATCACCAGCCCTTCCAGCGGCGTCATCCCCATTGAGGTATCGACGCTTTCACCGTTGCGCACCGCGCAGATGGACGCCCCGTTGCCGAGATGGGCAATCACCAGGCCGCTGTCCTCGGGGGACAGCCCGAGGAGCGCGTGCGCCTGACCGGACACGTAGCGGTGAGAGGTGCCGTGGAAACCGTAGCGGCGCACGCCCAGCTCTTCAAAATAGCGGTACGGCAGACCGTACAGATACGCCTGCGGCGCCATGGTCTGATGGAAACTGGTGTCAAATACCGCCACCTGCTGCACTCCGGGGAACAGGCGCTCTGCGGCTTCCACGCCGCTCAGGTTGGCGTAGTTATGCAGCGGCGCCAGCGGGGAAACCAGGCGGATCTGCTCAATGACCTCTTCCGTGATCAGGGTCGACTCGCTGAAGAGATCGCCGCCGTGAGCGATGCGGTGGCCAATCAGGGCCACGCTGCTCATCAGGTCGCGTTTCTCCAGCTCGAGGGCGATGGCGGCCAGCGCCCCTTCGTAGTCCTGGTGAGCCAGTCTGACTGGCTCACCCCCGTTCACGGAAATAAAGGCTTTTTCAGTGTTGATGCCGTCCGCAATGCCCGTCAGCAGGGCATCGCAGCCTGCTGCGTCCAGCACCGAAAACTTAACGGAGGACGATCCGCAGTTAATAACCAGTACTACCGGAAATTCAGTCATGTGTTACTCCGCTCTTCCTGAGCTTTGGGTTAGAACAGTTTGTAAACGATATTCAGAATGGTCAGCAGGCCGACCACGGTCACGAAGATGTTCTCGGTCCGGCCTTTGTATTTCGCCAGCGCGGGCGCTTTACGAATGGCGTACATCGGCAGCAGACACAGCAGAGAGGCGATAATTGGCGCCCCCATGGCTTCAATAAGGTCGAGAATGTTCGGGTTGGCGTAGGCCACAATCCAGGTGGAGCCCATGATGAAAATCATGCTGATGGTGTTCAACTTGCCGACGGAGACGTTCTTCTTATCGCCCTTGTAGCCGAACTTGAGGATCAGGCCGTTCAGCCCCTCCAGCGTGCCCAGGTAGTGGCCGAAGAAGGATTTAAAGATAGCGACCAGCGCGATGATGGAGGCGCCGTATTCCAGCACCGTGGCGAACGTGGATTTACTGCCCGACATCGAGGCAAAGTGGTTCGCCAGGTAAGAGAGCACCGGAATGTTCTGCGCTTTGGCATCCGCCATGTTCTGCGGAGAGAGCGTAAACAGGCAGCTAAAGGCGAAGAACATCACCACCGCCACCATCAGCAGGCTGGCGCGACCGATGATTTTGGAACATTTCTGCTCGGTGAATGCTTTCCCGAACTCCGGCTCGTACTCTTCGCGCTTGGAGACCACGAACGAGGAGACGATGGGCGAGAAGTTAAAGGAGAAGACCATGATGGAGATCCCCAGCCACACCGTGACCAGAATGCCGTCATGACCGGTAAAAGCGATATCGCTCAGGTTGACCTGGTCGATTACCGCCGAGTTCCAGTACGGGATCAGCGACAGGGAAATCAGCACCAGGCTGGCAATGAACGGGAACACCAGGTAGCTCATCACCTTCACCATCAGGTCTTTCCCGAACCAGATCACAAAGGCCATCAGCAGCAGCAGGAACAGCGCCACCACGCCGCGGTTCAGCGCAGGCATCTGGAGCTGGTTTTCCCAGAAGGTCATAAAGGTGTTAGTAATGGTGACGCCGTAAATCCACAGCAGCGGGCAAATGGCGAAGAAGTAGAGGAAAGTGATCACCACCCCACCGGTTTTCCCGAAGTGCTCTTCCACCGTTTCGGTGATGTTGCCGGAGACGTTGCTGCCGGATAAACAGAGGCGCGCCAGCGCGCGGTGGCAGTAAAACGCAATCGGGAAGGCGAGAACCAGCATCAGCAGGATGGGGATCAGTCCGCCAAAGCCTGCGCGAATGGGGAAGAACAGCACGCCTGCGCCAATGGCGGTACCAAACAGGCCGAGCGTCCATGTGGTGTCAGACTTACGCCAGGAGGACGTTTTTGTCTGGCCAACGATAATGCTTTCTGTGTTGCTCATAGGTCACCTTTATGCGTCAACGAAGCCGGTAATTTGGGAAACACGGGAGAGATCGATATTGCCGCCGGAAATAATGCAGACGGTTTTACGGCCCTGAATATAGTGGTCAAGCTTGCCGCTTAATAACGCCGCGCAGGCCAGCGCGCCCGCACCTTCCGTCACCACTTTATTTCGCTGAATAAGGGCAATCATGCTGTTGCGAATATCGTCTTCGCTCACCAGCACAATGTCATCGACCAGTTCACGAACAATTTCGAAGGTTAATTTACCCGGACGAGACACGTCGCAGCCGTCGGCTAATGTGCCGGTAACGCGATGGTTGGTTATTTCTCCGGCCTGCCAGGAAGCCGCCATGCCGTGAACATTTTCAGACTGTACGCCGATAATATTGATTGTCGGGTTGATGGATTTAATTGCTGTCGCAATACCGGCAATTAAGCCGCCGCCGCCGATAGGGACAATCACGTTATCCACGTCGTAAAGATCTTCAAGAATTTCGAGGCCGATGGTGCCCTGCCCGGCAATGACTTTCGCATCGTCATAAGGCGGAATAAATATGCGCCCCTCCATCTCGACGATTTCGCTCACCTTAGCGATGGTGTCGTTAAAGTTCTCGCCGTGCAGCACCACTTCCGCCGAATAGTCGCGGGTAGCGGCGACCTTGGATTTTGGCGCGCCCATCGGCATCACCACTTTGCCGTCGATACCGAGCATGGCGCAGGAGAGCGACACCCCCTGAGCGTGGTTTCCTGCGGAGCAGGCCACAACCCCTTTGCGTTTTTCTGCGTCCGTCAATGAACTTAACTTATTAAACGCCCCGCGTATTTTAAAAGAACCGGTACGCTGCATATTTTCAAATTTCAGGAATATCTCACCCTTACAGCGTTCGCTGAGATAATTTGAGCGCGGCATGCCGGTTTTATAAATTTTTCCCGCCAGGCGTTTTCTGGCGTCCTGAATATCTTCAATCGTTACCGGGAGATCGTAAGTAATGTGCATAATATCCTCGTTATAATAATACATTGTTTTCAGGCAAAGTCAGGGTATCAGAGCGTTCAAAAGCGTCGCTCCGGGTGTTTTAAAACTTAATTATTTCTATCGTCGTTTATCGATATCCATCGACGAATATTGTTTTGCCAGTTCAACTAATACTGACGCCGATTTTTTAATACTGTAATTTTTCGACCACACGGCGGCATAGCGCGCCACGGGTAATTCATCTTCCACCGGCAGGACGATAAACTGGTCCGAACCGAACGGCGCAATCATGTCACGGGGGATCACCGTCAGGTAATCGGCATTAAGGACAAGGTTATAGATAGTGACGACGGAATCGGTCTGGACGATGTTTTCAATGCTGATGCGGTTGTCTTGCAGGGTGGTCAGGAGTTCGTTGTAGTAGCCCATATCGGTTTGCGGCATCACCCACTGCTCATGCGTAAGTGATGCCAGTCTGGTCGGGCCGGTGCACGTTCGTGATTTACTCGCCACCAGCACAAACTCGGATTCAAACAGTGGCTCAACGTGAAGGTCCTGAAGCAACATTCCGTCGCTCAGCGTGCCGATGGCAAAATCCAGCCGACCGTCGCGAATGGCGGGCAGGAATGAAGAGAGCTGCGCTTCATACATGGAGACGCGCGCTTTCGGGAACACTTCCCTGAATTTTTTGATCATCTCAGACAGGAAGGTGAAGCCAATCAGCGACGGATAGCCAAAGGAGACGTCCATGACGGTACTAAAACTGAGGCTGTTGATTTCGCTCACCATGTTTTTCATTTCGCGGGTGATCGACTCAGCGTATGACAGCAGCACCTGACCAGCGGCAGTGAGTTTTACGCCGGTGTTTTTACGCACCATCACTTCCACCCCGAAGTAGGATTCGATGTCGCTGATGATTTTGCTGACGGCGGGTTGCGTCAGGCCTAGTTGTCTTGCGGCAGAACCTATGGAGCCACTTTTAATGACTTCCTGAAATACCACGAGGTGCTGAGTTTTCGGTAGAATAATAGTATTCATAATATTCTGCGCTTATTTCCCTATGACGCAGCGGATTCTACCCAATAATGTTTCAGGGGGTATGTGCTGTTACTCACAATTTGCTTCCCCGCGCATTTTACGGGCACAACAAGAACCTAAAAAACACTTTACAATCAATATCATAAAAAATTAAAAGCACACCATTACGCTGATATCGATCAATAAAATCAGCAGTAATAAATTTATTTTATGGCGATAACCTTGATAAATTTCTCTGCGTTAAATAAATCAATAAAGACTAACTTTCAGACAATTAAAGGCCAATAAATAACCGTTATTCCTTTTAAACATTCTTTCAAATTATCAAATTTTGCAGAGGATTTTTGGACAGCTTTTTATAAACAGTGGAATACGTCACACATTCATAGCCTGAATGTTTTTAATTTCAATATGTTTGTATCAAATAAGAAAATATTTGCGATCGTTCAGTTAACATTCGCAACAAATTAACAATACTGTAAATTCACCATTTTTTAGGGTGAAATTTTGTGATAACGATCGTTTGCGGTAGGCATAGCGATGCCCGAAAGGGTCATGCAGTCAAATGTGCTTAATGTCGCAAATATGAGAATTGATGTCGTTTGTGCGAGTTGCCGGGTGGCGATGCGCATACCTGGGCTACAAAACTCTAAAAGCAAAAACCCCGCCGAAGCGGGGTTCTGTAAGAAGTTGAAGCTGACCGATAAGCCGGGTTCTGTCGTGGACAGTCATTCATCTAGGCCAGCAATCGCTCACTGGCTCAAGCAGCCTACCCGGGTTCAGTACGGGCCGTACCATGTGAACCCCTATTTGGCCTTGCTCCGGGTGGAGTTTACCGTGCCACGGACTGTTACCAGCCGCGCGGTGCGCTCTTACCGCACCCTTTCACCCTTACCTGATCCCGCTTGCGCGGGCCATCGGCGGTTTGCTCTCTGTTGCACTGGTCGTGGGTTTCCCCCCCAGGCGTTACCTGGCACCCTGCCCTATGGAGCCCGGACTTTCCTCCCCTCCGCCCGTCTCCCCCGAAAGGGACGACGACGAAGCGGCGACTGTCTGGTCAGCTTCGGCGCGCAGTATAGAGGGTTTGCGCGCCGCTGTCACCCTCAGGTGCGGGCAAGATGCTATTAACGCGCCACTTCCACCTTCGCCAGTTTTTCGTAGTAGCACGCAATCGCGCTGTGATCGGCCGTACCCAGGCCATCCGCACGCAGCGCCTGCATCATCTCCATAACCGCAGCGGTCAGCGGTAGCTGTGCACCCACGCCGTGAGACGTATCCAGCGCGTTCGCCAGATCTTTGATGTGCAGATCAATGCGGAAACCGGGTTTGAAATTACGATCCATCACCATCGGCGCTTTGGCATCCAGCACCGTACTGCCCGCCAGACCGCCACGGATTGCCTGATAAACCAGGTCCGGATTGACGCCCGCCTTCGTTGCCAGCGTCAGCGCTTCAGACATGGCGGCAATGTTCAGCGCCACAATCACCTGGTTCGCGAGCTTGGTAACGTTGCCCGCGCCAATGTCTCCGGTATGCACTACGGAGCCTGCCATCGCTTTCATCAGGTCATAGTATTTGTCGAACACGGCCTTATCGCCGCCCACCATCACCGACAGGGTACCGTCGATGGCTTTCGGCTCGCCGCCGCTGACGGGCGCATCCAGCATCTCTACGCCCTTCGCTTTTAACGCCTCGCTGATTTCACGGCTCGCGAGCGGGGCAATAGAGCTCATATCAATCAGCACCAGGCCCGGCTTCGCACCCTCGATGATGCCGTTCTCCCCAAGCGCGACCTCTTTGACGTGAGGGGAATTTGGCAGCATGGTGATGATGACATCGCACTGCTCAGCAATGGCTTTAGGGGTAGTAGCTGTTTCCGCGCCCGCCGCCATCACCTCAGCCACAGACTGTGGATTGTGATCGGATACCACCAGTGAGTAACCCGCTTTAATCAGGTTCTTACTCATTGGTTTACCCATGATCCCAAGACCAATAAAACCCACTTTCAGCGTCATAATCTGTTTCCTCAATGATGGTTATTTTTTAAAAGCGTCCGCTAATTTCTGCGTCGCTGAGCGGAACACGCCGAGGTCGCTGCCGACGGCAACGAACGTGGCTCCCCACTCCAGATAGCGGCGAGCATCGGCTTCAACCGGCGCCAGAATGCCGCACGGTTTGCCGTGCGCTTTGGCGCGGGCAAAGATGTGCTGTATTGCGCGCTGTACGTCCGGGTGGCTGGCGTTGCCCAGATGCCCAAACGCCGCAGCCAGATCGCTTGGACCGACGAAGATACCGTCCACGCCGTCTGTGGCTGCAATCGCATCGACGTTATCAACGCCCTGCTGGCTTTCAATCTGAACCAGAATAGTGATGTTGCTATTGGACTGGGCGAAATAGTCCGGCACGGTGCCAAACATGTTGGCGCGGTGCGATACCGAGACGCCGCGGATCCCTTCCGGCGGATAGCGCGTTGAGGCCACGGCCAGCGCCGCCTGTTCTTCCGTTTCCACAAACGGGATCAGGAAATTGTAGAAACCGATATCCAGCAGACGCTTGATAATCACCGGCTCGTTAGTTGGCACGCGCACCACCGGAGTGCTGGGGCTACCTTTCAGCGCCATCAGCTGCGGAATAAAGGTGCTGATATCGTTCGGCGCGTGTTCGCCGTCCAGCACCAGCCAGTCGAATCCGGCCAGACCTAACACTTCGGTGCTGATAGGGTTTGCCAGCGCGGACCAACAGCCAATCTGAATCTGGTGCGCCGCGAGGGCAGCTTTAAACTTATTCGGGAAAATATCGTTATTCATCACTTAACCCTTTTTTAATTCCGCAGTTTTCGCCAGTAATATTTATTCCAGAACAGATTCTTTATATTTATTTCTCTGACTGAATGGTGGCGTTATAAAATCGTCATTCAGTATAATCGGCTCTACACGTCAGCACATTGTTTTGATGCTCAAGTATTGCGTTACATCTCAATGCTATTTTGAGCATATGCACAAAGCAGTGGGCGCTAATGCACAGAATCAAGGATTAGTCCGCCTGAAACGATCGCGATCACATTTTCACTTTTCTTCTCCTGACATGCTTTATTTCTACGTTAAGAAAACGATTATCCAACGAGTTATTTTTCATAGCTGAAACTTTGCCGGAGAAGAGTGAATAATGACCGATATTGCAATTAGAGAGGCACCCCCGACGGCGTTTTATATTAAGGTTCACGATACGGATAACGTGGCGATTATTGTCAACGACAATGGCTTAAAAGCAGGCACCCGCTTCCCGGACGGGCTGGAGCTGATTGAGCATATTCCGCAGGGGCACAAGGTCGCGTTGGTCGATATTCCTGCCCACGGTGAAATCGTACGCTACGGCGAAGTCATCGGCTATGCGGTAAGCGCTATCCCGCAGGGTAGCTGGATTGAGGAGTCGCTGGTGGCGCTGCCAGAAGCACCGCCGCTGAATACGCTTCCGCTGGCGACCCGCGTTCCTGAAGCTTTGCCGCCGCTGGAGGGCTATACCTTTGAAGGCTACCGCAATGCGGACGGTAGCGTCGGCACCAAAAACCTGCTCGGCATTACCACCAGCGTGCACTGCGTGGCGGGCGTGGTGGATTACGTGGTGAAAATCATAGAACGCAATCTGCTGCCAAAGTACCCGAATGTCGACGGCGTAGTGGGTCTTAACCACCTGTACGGCTGCGGCGTAGCGATCAATGCGCCCGCGGCGGTCGTGCCGATCCGTACTATCCACAATATCGCCCTGAATCCGAACTTTGGCGGCGAGGTGATGGTTATTGGCCTCGGCTGTGAAAAATTGCAGCCAGAGCGCCTGCTGCAGGGCACCGAAGATGTCAAAGCCATCCCGGCTGACGGCGCCAGCATCGTGCGCCTGCAGGACGAGCGCCACGTTGGTTTTCGTTCAATGGTCGACGATATTTTGCAGGTAGCAGAGCATCATCTGGACAAACTCAACCGCCGCCAGCGCGAAACGTGTCCGGCGTCGGAACTGGTGGTGGGAACACAATGCGGCGGCAGCGATGCGTTTTCCGGCGTGACGGCCAACCCGGCAGTGGGCTATGCGTCCGATCTGCTGGTTCGCTGCGGCGCCACGGTGATGTTCTCCGAGGTAACCGAAGTGCGTGACGCCATCCATCTGCTGACGCCGCGCGCAGTCAACGAAGAGGTGGGCAAACGCCTGCTGGAGGAGATGGCCTGGTACGATAATTATCTTGATATGGGCAAAACGGACCGCAGCGCCAACCCTTCGCCGGGCAACAAGAAAGGCGGCCTGGCGAACGTGGTGGAAAAAGCCCTCGGTTCGATTGCCAAATCCGGCCAGAGCGCGATTGTGGAAGTGCTCTCTCCGGGCCAACGGCCAACCAGGCGCGGCCTTATTTATGCGGCAACACCTGCCAGCGATTTTGTGTGCGGCACCCAGCAGGTGGCCTCCGGTATTACAGTGCAGGTCTTTACCACCGGGCGCGGCACGCCGTACGGGCTGATGGCGGTCCCGGTGATCAAGATGGCGACGCGCACCGAGCTGGCAAACCGCTGGTATGACTTAATGGATATCAACGCGGGCACCATCGCCACCGGGGAAGAGAGTATTGAGGACGTGGGCTGGAAGCTGTTCCATTTTATTCTGGACGTAGCGAGCGGGAGGAAGAAAACTTTCTCGGACCAGTGGGGATTGCATAACCAGCTGGCGGTGTTTAACCCGGCGCCGGTGACGTGAGTTTGCTGTAAACCTCGCTTAGCATGGCTTCGGCCATGCTTTTTTTTGCTTTCATTTCTTTCACATCCTTGCCTTTCATTTCGATTCTTTCATTTTTAAGATGGCAATCACAAAACAACATTCCGAAACCCTATATTGTCTTTCGCATAAACAAAACGAAAGGTTTCGGAGGAAAGATGTTCATCATATCGTCGAAAGCGATGCTGTTAAAAGCACAGCGCGAAGGGTACGCCGTACCGGCATTCAATATTCATAATCTCGAAACGCTGCAGGTGGTCGTTGAAACGGCCTCTGAAATGCGCTCCCCCCTGATCGTCGCGGGTACACCCGGTACGTTTAGCTATGCCGGAACCGGGAACGTGGTCGCCATCGCCAGCGATCTGGCCAAAACGTACAACCAGCCACTGGCGATCCACCTCGATCATCACGAAGATTTCGACGATATTGCGCAGAAAATCCAGAGCGGGATCCGCTCGGCGATGATCGACGGATCGCATTATCCATTCGCTGAAAACGTCGCGCTGGTGAAGAAAGTGACAGACTACTGCCACCGTTACGACGTTAGCGTGGAGGCTGAACTTGGCCGTCTTGGCGGTCAGGAGGATGACCTGGTCGTCGACAGCAAAGACGCGCTTTACACCAACCCGCAACAGGCACGCGAATTTGTTGAATTAACGGATATCGACTCATTGGCCGTCGCCATCGGTACCGCGCACGGCCTCTACACTGCCACGCCGAAACTTGATTTTGAACGTCTGGCAGAGATCCGCAATCAGGTCGATATCCCGCTGGTGCTGCACGGCGCTTCAGGTTTATCTACGGCCGATATCCGTCAGGCCATTCGCCTCGGTATTTGCAAGGTCAACGTTGCCACAGAACTCAAAATCGCCTTCTCGAATGCGCTGAAAACCTATCTCGCTTCACATCCCGAAACCAGTGACCCGCGACATTACATGGTGCCCGCCAAACGTGCCATGAAAGAGGTGGTGCGCAAAGTCATTAACGATTGTGGTTGTGAAGGAAAACTCTAAAGTCCTGACCCGGAGGAAATGTGAAAGATATTATTGCCCGCCATAAGGCGGGAGAGCATCTCGGTATTTGTTCTGTCTGTTCAGCGCACCCGCTGGTTATCGAAGCCGCATTACGGTTCGATCTGCATACCGACAACAAGGTACTAATTGAAGCTACTTCAAATCAGGTGAACCAGTTCGGCGGTTACACCGGTATGAAACCCGCTGATTTCCGTGATTTTGTTCTGAAGATCGCCAACGAGGTGGGCTTTCCGCATGAACGTTTGATCCTGGGTGGCGATCATCTGGGGCCAAACTGCTGGCAAAACGAACCGGCAGACGCGGCGATGGAGAAATCTATCGCATTGATCAAAGCCTATGTCGCGGCAGGATTTAGCAAGATCCACCTGGACGCCTCGATGTCCTGTACTGACGATCCTGTCCCACTCCCGCCAGGGAGGGTGGCACAGCGTGCTGCCCGACTGTGCAAAGCCGCAGAAGAGACAGCCACTGAAGAACAAAAAACGGCGCTAACCTACGTGATTGGTACTGAGGTTCCCGTTCCCGGCGGTGAAGCCAGCAGTATTAACAGCGTTCATGTTACCCGTGTCGAAGATGCCGCGCAGACGCTGGAAACGCATCGTGAGGCCTTTGCCGCGCTCGGTCTGAACGAGGCGATGACGCGTGTGATTGCGTTAGTTGTGCAACCCGGCGTGGAATTCGACCATACGCAAATTATTCACTATCAGCCGCACGCGGCAGAGGCGCTTTCCGGCTGGATCCGCCAGACACCCATGGTCTATGAGGCGCATTCAACGGACTATCAGACTCGTCAGGCCTATCGCGCTTTGGTTCGCGATCACTTCGCGATCCTGAAAGTCGGCCCGGCGCTTACCTTTGCCCTGCGAGAAGCCATTTTTGCCCTCGCACAAATGGAGAAGGCCCTCATCGCCCCTGAGCAACGCAGCCATGTGCTTGACGTGATCGACGAAGTCATGCTGAACGAGCCGGATTACTGGAAAAAGTACTACCGCCCTACCTGGAGCCAGGCAATGGTGGATATTCACTTTAGCCTGTCCGATCGCATTCGCTACTACTGGCCGCACCCGCGCATTCGCCAGAGCGTTGAGAAGTTAATCGCTAATCTGAGCGCAACCTCCTTGCCTCTGGGGCTGATCAGCCAGTTTATGCCCGTCCAGTTCGAACGATTGTCGATGAATGAGATCGCCGCAACACCGCAAAATCTCATCATCGACAAAATACAGGATGTATTACGCGCCTATCGATTTGGCTGCACCCCTGAACCCGTCTGATGCCGGAGAGTGTATGAGTCACGTTTTTGTCCGTACCGGAATTGTGTTTGAAACCTGCCAGCAGGCGCTGGCGCATATTGGCGAGGAGATGCTGGCTAACGGTGTTGTACACGCCACCTACCCTGCCGCCCTTCTGGAAAGGGAGATGAACTACCCCACCGGCATTGCCCTTGAACGCCATGCGGTCGCTATTCCGCACTGCGAAGCCGTACATGCGAAACACCCCGCGATTTACCTGATTCGTCCGGACAAACCGGTGCATTTTCAGCAGGCCGATGATGATGGCGAGGTCGCCGTCTCACTCATCATCGCGTTAATCGTTGAAAACCCTGCGGCGCAAATGAAATTGCTGCGCCGCCTTTTCAGTGAGCTACAAAACCCGGATACGCTGGACATGCTGCTGGCTGCGCCCGCAGAGCGCCTGGCCGATCGTTTCCGGGAGACGATCCTTGAGCCTGTCGTCTGTGCCCAGGCTTCATAACATACTGATAATTAAAAAAAGGAGTGCCCTATGAAACGCAAAGTTATTGTTGCCTGTGGCGGTGCTGTCGCCACCTCAACCATGGCAGCAGAAGAGATCAAAGAACTGTGTGAAGCCCACCACATTGAGCTGGATCTGGTCCAGTGCAGGGTGACTGAAATCGAAACCTATATGGACGGTGCAGACCTGATTTGTACCACGGCGAAAGTTGACAGAGCCTTTGGCGACATCCCTGTGGTGCATGGCATGCCGTTTGTATCCGGCGTCGGCATCGAAGCCCTGCAGCAAAAAATTCTGACCATCCTCGAGGGGTAAGAACATGTTTACCGAAATCATGCGGTACATCCTCGATCTGGGGCCAACCGTAATGCTGCCAATCGTCATCATCATCTTCTCTAAGCTGTTGGGGATGAAGCTGGGCGATTGCTTTAAATCCGGCCTACATATCGGCATTGGCTTCGTCGGGATCGGGCTGGTTATCGGCCTGATGCTTGACTCCATCGGCCCGGCGGCCAAAGCGATGGCTGAGCAGTTCCAGATTAACCTGCACGTGGTGGATGTCGGCTGGCCAGGTTCATCCCCAATGACCTGGGCATCACAGATTGCACTTATCGCAATCCCTGTTGCGATTGGCGTCAACGTTGTCATGCTGGTGACGCGGATGACGCGGGTGGTGAACGTCGATATCTGGAACATCTGGCACATGACCTTCACCGGTGCGATGCTGCACCTGGCAACCGGCTCTTACTGGCTGGGGATCCTGGGCGTTGTGGTGCACGCCGCGTTTGTTTACAAGCTGGGGGACTGGTTTGCCAAAGACACGCGGGACTTCTTCGGTCTGGAAGGGATTGCCATCCCTCACGGCTCGTCAGCTTACCTCGGTCCGATCGCCGTTCTGGTCGATACGATTATCGATAAAATCCCAGGTCTTAAGCGTATTCATTTTAGCGCTGACGATGTGCAAAAACGCTTTGGCCCGTTTGGCGAACCGGTCACGGTTGGGTTTGTGATGGGACTGGCGATTGGCATGCTGGCAGGCTACGACGCCAAATCCGTTCTCCAACTGGCCGTGAAAACCGCCGCCGTGATGCTGCTGATGCCGCGCGTAATCAAACCGATTATGGACGGCCTGACGCCGATTGCTAAACATGCCCGTAAACGTCTGCAGGCGAAGTTTGGTGGGCAGGAGTTCTTAATCGGTCTCGATCCGGCGCTGCTGCTGGGCCATACGTCCGTCGTCTCCGCCAGCCTGATTTTCATCCCGCTTACCATCCTGATTGCTGTTCTGGTGCCGGGCAACCAGGTGTTGCCGTTCGGTGACCTTGCCACCATCGGCTTTTTTGTGGCGATGGCGGTCGCGGTGCATCAGGGCAACCTGTTCCGCACGCTTATCTCTGGCGTCATCATTATGGGCATTACGCTGTGGATTGCGACCCAGACCATCGGCCTCCACACCCAGCTTGCGCAAAATGCTGGCGCATTAAAAGCTGGCGGGCTGGTGGCCTCTATGGACCAGGGCGGTTCACCCATCACCTGGCTGCTCATCCAATTTTTCACCTGGCAAAACCTGGTGGGGTTCATCGTGATTGGTGCAATTTACGTCACCGGCGTCCTGCTCACCTGGCGACGTGCCCATGTGTTTAACGCGGCAGAAAAGAACGCCGCTAACCCGCAAAGCCAGACGATGTCTTGATCCCCGGGGAGCCATGCTCCCCCTCTTTTTCTGGAGTGAATATGAAATCAGTTGTAATTCACGCTGAGGGCAACGTGCGCGTTGAAGAACGTCCAATCCCTCACATACAGGCTGCGGATGATGTGCAGGTGCGTATTGCCTGCTCAGGATTATGTGGCTCCGATATCCCGCGAATTTTTGCCGGAGGGGCACATTATTATCCCATCACCCTGGGACATGAATTTAGCGGTCATGTCGAAGCCTGTGGTGCCGAAGTGCACGACCTCAAGGCAGGCGATCCGGTTGCCTGCGTGCCATTACTGCCCTGCTTCTCCTGTCCGGCGTGCGAAAAAGGCTACTACTCGCTCTGCAAGCAGTATCAGTTTGTCGGATCTCGTAGCGAAGGCGGTAACGCGGAATATATCGTGGTGAAGCGCGCAAACCTGTTCCGCCTTCCTGCAGAGATGGCAATTGAAGATGGCGCATTTATTGAGCCCATAACCGTAGGGCTACACGCATTTCATCTCGCTTCCGGCTGCGAGGGTAAGAACGTCATCATTGTCGGCGCAGGAACGATCGGCCTGCTGGCGATGCAGTGTGCGCTGGCATTAGGCGCCAACAGTGTTACCGCGGTTGACATCAACGACGATAAGCTCGCGCTGGCAACAGCGCTGGGGGCAACTCAGGTGTTTAATAGCCGCTCTCTGGCCGCAGAGGACATCTTCAACGCCTTGAGCGACAACCCGTTTGATCAGTTGGTTCTTGAGACTGCTGGCACACCGCAAACCGTTACGCTCGCCATTGATATCTCAGGGCCGCGCGCCCAGGTCGCTCTGGTGGGTACGCTGCATCACGACCTGAACTTACCTGCGGCGACATTTGGCAAGATACTGCGTAAGGAGTTGACGCTTCTGGGAAGCTGGATGAATTATTCGGCCCCGTGGCCGGGTGAAGAATGGGAAACCGCGGCGCGCCTTCTCACAGAGAAAAAACTACAGCTAAAGCCCCTTATTGCTCATACCGGCAATTGCGATAGCTTTGCTCAGGCCGTGCAAGGACTCAACGGTGCGCCAATGCAGGGCAAAATCATGCTGCGCTTCGCGTAGTGCTTCGAGCCAGCAACCTGAGCTGGCTCACATTTACTTTCGAATATTACCGTACACCTTTCGCATACCTTCGATTAGAATAGAGGCAGTTAATTATCAGGCATTTCAATATGAACTCATTTGAGCGACGTAATAAAATCGTTGACCTCGTCAACGCTCAGGGCAGTGTCATGGTGCTGGATCTGTCGAATATGTTTGGCATTTCAGAAGTAACGATTCGAACAGATCTGCGCCTGCTGGAAGAGAAAGGATTGGTCACGCGTTTTCACGGTGGTGCAGCAAGACCCGGCAGCAGCCTGGCGGAAAGCGAAAATCAGGAAGTGGTACTGGAGGATCGTTATCAGCTGGCGAGCGACCCGAAAAAGCGGATCGCACAGGCTGCAGCGGCAATGATTGAAGAAGGGATGACGATCATTCTCGATAGCGGTAGCACCACCATGCTCATCGCCGAAGCACTCACCAAAAAAGCCAATATCACCGTCATTACCAACAGCCTGCCTGCCGCGTTTGCCCTCTCGGAAAATAAAGATATTACGCTCGTGGTCTGCGGCGGTACCGTGCGCCATAAAACGCACTCTATGCATGGCACCATCGCCGAGCGCTCTTTGACCGGGATAAGCGCGGATCTGATGTTTGTCGGCGCGGACGGTATTGATGCCACCAACGGCATTACAACGTTCAATGAAGGCTATTCGATTAGCAGCGTTATGGCTGCCGCCGCGCATAAGGTGATTGCCGTGCTGGACGCCAGCAAGTTCAACCGGCGCGGGTTCAACCAGGTGTTGCCGATGGAAAAAATCGACTGTGTGATTACGGATGATGGGATCGGAAAACACGAAAAAGAACTGTTGGGTAAAACGGGCACCGAGATCATTACGGTTTAGCAAACGACGCAGGTCAGCGTATGACCTGCCAGCTTCCCCCTTTCCTTGCCCCCAGGCGTTTTAATTTACCTTTTGTTTGCAAAGAATGGAGATAACGTTCCGCAGTGCGGGAAGCCACGCCCAGTGCAGAGGCCAACATTACCGCAGTCATTTGCGGCTGAACGGTAAGAAGCTCAAGGATGGACTTTTCCTTTTCCGACAGTTCTTCCGACATTTTTTCCGACATGATGGACGACATACCTATGCCTTCCCGCAAAGCTTCGGTCATATTTTGCAGCATAAATTCCACGAATGCCGTGCAATCACTGGCCCGATCGCATTGCCCTAAAATCTGGTAATAGCGCGCTTGCTGGAAGTGAATGAGCGTCTCAACGGGCAGCCATGCAAGTTCGGCGCGCCACTGGCTTAAGATCAACGTTTGCCACAGCCGCCCCATGCGGCCATTTCCATCCGAAAAGGGATGAATAAACTCAAACTCGTAATGAAATACCGAGCTGACAATCAGCGGGTGAAGATCGGTTTGCTTAAGCCAGGCAAGAAGATCGTCGATAAGACGGTTCATCTGTGAGGCTGGCGGAGCCATGTGGACTAACTGGTTTCCACGGTACACCCCTACGTCCCCATTTCTGAGCGTTCCGGGATGATCGACCAGACCCTTCATCAATAATCGGTGTGCACTGAGTAAGTCGTTGAGCTTCCAGGGCTTCCATTCGGGCAATTTCTCATATGCCAGGATAGCGTTGCGTACTTCCTGAATATCTTTTTCAGGAGCAAGTACGCGTTTGCCATCCATGATTGCCGTCACCTGCCCTGTCGTCAGCGAGTTATGTTCAATGGCTAGCGAGGCCTGAATGGTTCGAATACGGTTCTCTTTACGGAGTAGCGGAGAAGTTCGACCTGAATGTGCCGCCCAATGTCCTAATAGCTCACCAATCTCAACCACCTGATTGAGGATAAAGGGTGTGATGGTGAAAGGAGGCTGATAGCGGCTCATCTGGCTTACTCCCCCTGCTGCTCCAGCGCATACTTATACAGCGCATTTTTCTTCACGCCGTGGATCTCTGCCGCTAATGCCGCCGCTTTCTTCAGCGGCAGTTCCGCCTGGAGCAGCGCCAGCGTGCGCAGCGCATCAGCAGGCAGGGCATCCTCTTCCGCCCTATGCCCTTCGACAATCAGTACCATTTCGCCTTTGCGGCGGTTTTCGTCTTCCTTCACCCACGCCAGCAGTTCACCGACTGGCGCGCCGTGAATGGTTTCCCAGGTTTTGGTCAGCTCGCGCGCCAGCACCACGTAGCGGGATTCGCCCCAGACGGTGACCATATCTTCCAGGCTTTCCAGCAGGCGGTGCGTGGATTCGTAGAAGATCAGGGTACGCGGCTCGGCTTCCAGTTCCTTTAATACATCGCGACGGCCTTTGGATTTGGCAGGGAGGAAGCCTTCATAGCAGAAACGGTCAGACGGCAAACCTGCGGCGCTCAATGCAGCAATCGCGGCGCACGGCCCCGGCAGGGGTACCACGCGAATACCGGCTTCGCGACAGGTGCGCACCAGATGGTAGCCAGGATCGTTAATCAGCGGCGTCCCGGCGTCAGAGACCAGCGCGATGTTCAGCCCCTCTTTGAGCTTCGCCACCAGCGTTTCGGCTTTTTGTTGCTCATTGTGATCGTGCAGGGCAAACAAACGGGCGTTAATCGCGAAATGTTGCAGCAGTAAACCGGTGTGGCGGGTGTCTTCAGCGGCAATTAAATCAACAGCTTGCAATACGTTCAGCGCACGTTGGGTAATATCAGACAAATTCCCGATAGGAGTAGGTACAATATAAAGCTGGCCTTGAGAATTATCTGCCGTTTCGTGTTGTTTCATTGTTTCGTCCGTATTGCCGATTTAATATTGAGCATTGCGTAAAAAAAATCACTGGATACAGTATGGTACCGTTAACGTTTCTTCGAAAAAAAGCCACGCGCAGCGTGCCGCTGCTGCTCGCAGCCCTGATTTTTGCAGGCTGTGGCACCCAGGCACCTGACCAGAGCACCGCCCATCTTCAGGGCTCCGCTCAGGCTGATTCTGGCTTTTATCTGCAACAAATGTCGCAGAGTACAAATGATACCAGGATCAACTGGCAATTACTCGCCATTCGTGCACTGCTGAAAGAGGGCAAAACCCAGCAGGCTGCCGAGCTGTTCGGCCAACTGCCGAAAGAGCTTAACGATACTCAGCAACTTGAGCAGAGCCTGCTCTCTGCCGAGCTGAAGGTCGCGCAGAAAGATTATGATGGCGCGAAAAAGATCCTGGGGGGCATCGACCTGAGCGCGCTGGATAAAAACCAGCAGGCGCGCTTCTGGCAGGCGGGCATTACCGCTGAGCAGGGACGCCCTTCCCTGACGCTCCTGCGTGCCTTGATTGCCCAGGAGCCGCTGCTCGCCGGTGCCGACAAGCAGAAAAATATTGATGCCACCTGGCAGGCGCTTGCCTCGATGACCCAGGATCAGGCAAAGGCGCTGGTCATTAACGCGGACGAAAACGTGCTTCAGGGCTGGCTTGATCTGCAGCAGATGTGGTTTAACAACCGCAGCGATCCAAAAATGCTGAAAGCCGGTATTACCGACTGGCAGACCCGTTACCCGCAGAACCCGGGCGCAAAAATGCTGCCAACCCAACTGGTGAATGTGCAGAACTTTAAGCCTGCGTCGACAAGCAAAATTGCGCTGCTTCTGCCGCTGAATGGCCAGGCGGCAGTGTTTGGCCGTACGATTCAACAGGGCTTTGAAGCGGCGAAAAACGGCACCACGCCGGTAACGGGCAGTGCGGTTCCGGTGCAGGCAGCGCAGGCGGCCAACGTGAACGACGTTGTCAGTCCCTCTGCCGCCGAGACCAGTGACCTGACCACCGCACAAACCCCGGCGCAGGGTACAATGCAAAATCCGGTTACCGCACCGACTACCCCTCCAGCGACGGCAGCACCAGCAGCACAGGCTCCGGCTGAGGCACAAGCGACGCCTGCACCAGAGGCAACGGCAGAACAGCCTCAACAGCAGCCGGCACAACCAGCATCACAACCTGCCGCTCAGCCGCAGGCCGTGGCGACCGCCAGCGCGAACCCTGGCGCTGAGCTGAAAATCTACGACACCAGTTCGAAGCCGCTTGACCAGGTGCTGGCGCAGGTTCAGCAGGACGGGGCAAGCATCGTTGTCGGCCCGCTGCTGAAAAACAACGTGGAAGAGCTGATGAAGAGCAATACCACGCTGAACGTACTGGCGCTCAACCAGCCGGAACAAGTTCAGAACCGGGCCAATATTTGCTACTTCGCACTCTCTCCGGAAGATGAAGCCCGCGATGCGGCACGTCATATCCACGAGCAGGGTAAACAGGCCCCGCTGCTGCTGATCCCGCGCAGTACGCTGGGCGATCGCGTGGCTAATGCTTTTGCCGACGAGTGGCAGAAGCTGGGCGGCGGCATCGTGCTGCAGCAGAAATTCGGTTCCGTCTCTGAACTGCGTGCGGGCGTTAACGGTGGAGCGGGTATCGCGCTTAACGGCAGTCCGGTTTCCGCCAGCCTGCCGCAGCAGCAGAGCGTGACCATTGGCGGCCTGACCATCCCTGCCCCGCCAACCGACGCGCAGATAAGCGGTGGTGGTAAAGTGGATGCGGCCTATATCGTTGCCACGCCGCAGGAGATCGCCTTTATCAAGCCGATGATCGCGATGCGTAACGGCAGCCAGAGCGGCGCAACGCTCTACGCCAGCTCCCGCAGCGCACAGGGCACCGCAGGCCCGGATTTCCGTCTGGAAATGGACGGCCTGCAGTACAGCGAAATCCCGATGCTGGCGGGCAGCAACCCGGCGCTGATGCAGCAGGCGCTAAGCTCCGTACGTAACGACTACTCTCTGGCGCGTCTGTATGCGATGGGTGTTGATGCGTGGGCGCTGGCAAACCACTTTACCCAGATGCGTCAGGTACCGGGCTTTGAGCTTAACGGCAACACCGGCGATCTGACCGCCACTCAGGACTGTGTGATTAACAGGAAGTTATCATGGCTCAAATACCAGCAGGGGCAAATCGTCCCGGCCAGTTAAGCCGTAAAGAGACCGGCGATGCGTGGGAGTTAAAAGCGCGTCGCTGGCTCGAAGGCAAAGGACTGCGCTTTATCGCCGCCAACGTCCGCGGGCGCGGCGGCGAAATTGATCTGATCATGAAAGACGGTCAGGTGATTGTGTTTGTAGAAGTCCGCTTTCGACAGTCTTCCCGTTTTGGCGGTGCTGCCGCCAGCGTGACGCTCGCCAAACAACATAAATTATTACAGACTGCCCACTTGTGGCTTGCCCGCCATAATGGGAGCTTTGATACTGTGGATTGCCGTTTCGATGTGATAGCCTTCACCGGAAATGAGATCGAATGGCTTAAAAACGCTTTTGGCGAAGACGCATAATTAAGATTTAAAAGGGATAACGTGCTCGAAAGAATTAAAGTGTGCTTCACAGAAAGCATCCAGACTCAGATTGCCGCGGCGGAAGCCCTTCCGGACGCGATCTCTCGCGCTGCAATGACGCTGGTGCAATCCCTGCTTAACGGCAACAAAATCCTCTGTTGTGGCAACGGAACCTCAGCCGCCAACGCACAGCATTTTGCTGCCAGCATGATTAACCGTTTTGAAACCGAACGCCCGAGTTTACCTGCCATTGCACTTAATACCGATAATGTGGTCTTAACAGCGATTGCTAACGATCGTCTGCATGACGAAATTTACGCAAAGCAGGTGCGCGCCCTGGGGCATGCCGGCGATGTGCTGCTGGCGATCTCCACGCGCGGCAACAGCCGGGACATCGTCAAAGCCGTTGAAGCCGCCGTTACCCGCGACATGACCATCGTCGCCTTAACCGGCTATGACGGCGGTGAGCTGGCGGGTCTGCTCGGGCCGCAGGATGTGGAAATCCGCATTCCGTCTCACCGTAGCGCACGTATCCAGGAGATGCATATGCTCACGGTGAACTGCTTATGCGATTTGATCGATAACACGCTTTTCCCTCACCAGGATGATTAAGGAGTTTTTATGAAGGCTTTATCGACCCTCGCAGTCCTTATGTCTGCATTACTGCTTCAGGGATGTATTGCTGCGGCCGTTGTGGGTACTGCCGCAGTAGGCACCAAAGCGGCGACCGATCCGCGCTCTGTGGGAACGCAGGTGGATGACGGTACGCTGGAGCTGCGGGTCAACAGTGCGCTGTCGAAAGACGAACAAATCAAGAAAGAAGCGCGTATCAACGTGACGGCTTATCAGGGCAAAGTCCTGCTGACGGGTCAGGCACCGAATACCGAACTCTCCAGCCGCGCGAAGCAGATCGCAATGGGCGTTGAGGGCACCACGGAAGTCTTCAATGAAATCCGCCAGGGTCAGCCAATCAGTCTGGGCACCGCGTCGTCTGACACCTGGATCACCACCAAAGTCCGCTCCCAGCTGCTGGGTTCAGACCAGGTGAAATCCTCAAACGTGAAGGTAACGACCGAAAACGGTGAAGTGTTCCTGCTGGGTCTGGTGACCGATCGTGAAGGGAAAGCGGCGGCGGATATCGCCAGCCGGGTGAGCGGCGTGAAGCACGTCACCACCGCGTTTACCTACATTAAGTAATCCACGTCTGACTAAAGGCCCGGTAGGCGCGAGCGCCACCGGGCTTTTTTTACATCAATGCAATACTCCCCACCATCACTCCGCTCAACGCCACCAGCCCCGCCGTCAGCCACAGCGCTTTCGCCGGGAAAGACTTACGCAGCATGATGAGCGACGGCAGGCTGATTGCCGGCAAGGTGATAAGCAGCGCCAGCGCCGGTGCGGTACCCATACCGGCCAGCATCATGGTCTGGACAATCGGAATTTCTGCCGCCGTGGGGATCACAAACAGGCAGCCTGCAACGGCCATCGCAATCACCCACATCAGCGTGTTGTCGATTGCGCCATCCGCATGCGGGAAGAGCCAGACGCGCGCCGCGCCCAGAACCAGTACCGCCAGGATATAGACCGGAATGGTGCTCCAGAAAAGCTGCCACAACGCCTTACCCCAGCGAGTGAAGAAACCGCCCTGCGGTTCGCTGACGTCCAGTTCAACGGCTGCGGGTTCGACGGCAGTATCCTTCACCAGTTTTTGTACCAGCGTCGCCACCACCAGCACCGTCAGCAGCCCGGCAACCAGACGGATAGCGGCAAAATGCCAGCCGAGCACAAAGCCCATAAACACCAGCGTCGCCGGGTTGAGCAGCGGGTTCCCCATCCAGAATGCCAGCGCACCGCCCATGGATACGCGCTGGCGGCGCATACCCGCCGCTACCGGTGCGGCACAGCAGGAGCACATCATGCCCGGCAGAGAGAAAATCGTCCCCAGCAGCGTGCCCTGAAAGCGCGGCTGCCCGAGTGTTTTCACCAGCCAGTTTCGTGGAATAAGTACCTGAATCAGCGATCCCAGGATTACCCCTAAGACGGCAGCTTTCCACACCGCCAGGAAGTAGACCATGGCGTAATCCCATGCCGCCTTCAGCGGGCTGGCATCAGCCTGAGCGAGTATAGATTTACCGATGCTGTGCGTTTCGGCGGCGGTGAAAGCTTTGCCGTAGTACGGCTGCCATTTCACATACCAGAGGCCAATGATGACCACGAGAAAGAAGAGTGCGGGCTTCCACCATTGGACAGGTGTTGCCGCCTGAGATGAAGACTGACCAGTCATACCATTCCCCGGAGAGTGTTATTTAATAAGCCGGAGAAGTTTACGCCTCGCCCTGCGCGATTTCACGCAGTTTTGCCGAAGGGATGATATTGACGCCCTCCTGCGACGGTGCCAGCGCCTCTTTCAGCATCGCCTGCGCGACGTCCCGTGCCTCGATGGACTTCCAGTTACCCGGCAGGATGCGAAACAGCGGGGCGAAGAAGGATTCGTTAAAACGCCGTTCGTCGCGGTGGCCCATCAGCATGGAAGGTCGCACGATTGTCAGGCGCTCCCACTTCTGCGCAATCAGCGCCTCTTCCATTTTGCCCTTCACCTGATTGTAAAAAAACGGTGAGCCGGTGCTGGCGCCGTGCGAGCTCACCACCAGGAAATGTTTTGCCCCCATCTTTTTCGCCGTCAGGGCGGTATCCACCACCAGCGTGTAGTCCGCATGGACGAACGCTTCTTTACTGCCCGCCTCACGCCGCGTCGTGCCCAGGCAGCAAAAGGCGATATCTATAGGATCCTGCACCTGCGCCAGCGCGTCGGTGAGCTGGGGATCGTGCGGGTTATAGACGCCGGTGATATCCAACAGCGGGCGGCGCGTCGGGGCGGCAATATAGTTGATATGCCGGTCCTGGATCAGCAACCGCAACAGATGTCCACCCACCAGCCCGGTTGCGCCGGTAATCAGTACCTGACTCATCTTATCCCCTTTACAGAATTGTCCGTTTGCGATCTGGACCTGCTCTACCACACTTAAAAGTCTGTTACCGGTAAGTATTTACCACAAACGGGAAAAAAACAGTCTGAAGCGAAAACAACGGAGGAAGCATGGGTAAAAAAATCGCAGTCTTGATTACCGACGAGTTTGAAGATTCAGAATTTACGTCGCCAGCTGATGCATTCCGCAAGGCAGGCCACGAGGTCATCACCATTGAGAAAGAAGCGGGTAAAACCGTGAAGGGCCACAAGGGCGAAGCCAGCGTGACCATAGATGAGTCCATCGATAACGTCAGCCCGTCAGATTTCGACGCCCTGCTGTTACCGGGCGGCCATTCACCGGATTCCCTGCGCGGGGACGAGCGTTTCGTCACCTTTACCCGTGACTTCGTCGGCACCGGCAAGCCGGTCTTTGCCATCTGCCACGGCCCGCAGCTGCTGATCAGCGCTGAAGTGGTCCGCGGGCGTAAGCTTACGGCGGTGAAACCGATCGTTATCGATCTGAAAAACGCAGGGGCCGAGTTTTACGATCAGGAGGTGGTCAACGATAACGACCAGCTGATCACCAGCCGGACCCCGGACGATCTCCCGGCGTTTAACCGCGAAGCGCTACGCCTGCTCGGCGCGTAGCCAGTGAAGCTTTTTGCCAAAGCCCAGGGTGTTGTCGGTAAATTTCAGCTCATCAACGCGGATTTCCCACACCGGGGCTTTTAGCGCAGCAGCAACCGGGAAGCGGCGCGTGTAGCGTTTACGCTGTGCGTCGCTTTCTTCACCTTCCAGACGACGAATTTCGCCTTTGAACTGCACGCCGCGGATCAGCGCGACGGTTTTGGGCTGGCCGTTGACCGTGCCCGCCACTTTTGCCTGCTGGCCGGTCATCTGGGCATGCCGCGTTTTGTCCTCACTCATGACGTAAAATGCGACGCGTTCAGGATCGTAGTAGTAAAAGGCGTTGGCGCACCACATATCGCCCTCGCTATATACGCACCAGGTCACGACGTGCTGCTTTGCCAGCCAGCGGTTAATGGCGGCCAGTGTTTCCATTTTCGTTCTCTCTCATGCTATGGTGCGTTCACCTTAACATACTGAATCTGTTTACCGTGTGCTGGTTTCTCTATCTTGTCCGAACCGCTGATAACGCACTCTACACCGGGATCACCACCGATGTGGCGCGGCGTTTTTTACAACATCAAACGGGGAAAGGGGCAAAAGCGCTGCGGGGGAAAGGCGAACTGCAACTGGCTTTTTCTGCCGCCGTGGGGGACAGATCGCTGGCACTCAGGCTGGAGTACCGTATTAAGCAACTAACGAAGCGCCAGAAGGAGCGCCTCGTGACCGGAGACGGCTCCTTTGAGGCGCTACGCGAGAGCCTGATTAAAAGCGATTAAAATGGTCGTGGTAGTCCACCAGACCATTTACGCCGTTCAGGGCATCATCCGCCAGGCGATGCACCTGGAAGGCGGATTCGGTACCCGGCCAGCGGCAGCGAAGATCGTAATGCGCGGCCTGCTCGAAGCCTAAACGGCCATAGAACGCCGGATCGCCCAGCGTGACCACGGCGGCATAACCAAACTCATTCAGCGAGTCCAGCCCTTCATAGACCAGCTGGCGCGCCAGGCCCTGCCCGCGGTAGTTTTCATCTACCGCCAGCGGTGCCATGCCCACCCACTGAAGATCTTCACCCTGAACGATCACCGGGCTGAAGGCAACATAGCCGACAACCTGACCTTCGTCATCGGTGGCAACCAGCCCCAGCGTGATCAGGCCGTCTTCACGGAGATCGTGGACCAGTTGGGCTTCCGCATCGCTCTCAAAAGCGCGGCGTAATAACGCATCGATACCCGGTGCATCAATCCCTATTTCGACTCGAATCAGCATGGCTCACCTACTGAAGTGTGTTTACTGTCCGGCGGGGATTTCAGCCCCGCCTCAACGAAATCTGCCATTTGCATCAACATCACGCGCAGCGCTTTCGGCATCTGCTCCAGCTCAATGGCATCCATTAAATTCTTAACGTACAGGCCAAGCTCCGTGTCGCCCTCAATCACCAGACGGCGCTGGAAGAAGAGTGTGTCCGGGTCCTGCTTACGCGCGGCAATCATCAGCAGGTCGCTGGCGTTGGCGCTAAAGCTCACGTCCGCCTCGGCGATTTCACGGACGATCAGCTGGTCATTCTCAACGGAGGTAAACCAGCGCAACCCGATGTCACGCACCTCAATGCTCAACCAGCGGCCTTCCAGGAATTCCAGCTCGCCATCCTGCAGCGCCTGGCGGAACTGCCAGCTCAGGACCTGCTCCAGCACCTGACGTTTAAGCGCGAACGGCGCCAGCCTGACCGGCACGCTCAGCATTGATGGACCGAATTGTACGAGACGTGAACGCAGTTTATCCAGCACGAGCTTTACTCCCTGATAGCTATAGTCCCGCTATTTTGCCACATCCGTTCCAGAACATAGCGGCGTAAATCAACAAACCATCGTCGGACGTACCCCATTATTGGTGCCAT
Source organism: Enterobacter cloacae complex sp. P42RS (assembly GCF_014930595.1). NCBI lineage: Bacteria > Pseudomonadati > Pseudomonadota > Gammaproteobacteria > Enterobacterales > Enterobacteriaceae > Enterobacter > Enterobacter cloacae complex sp. P42RS. The sequence continues at coordinate 129,482 of NZ_JADBRK010000007.1, read as the reverse complement.
CAATACGCCATTAGCTGCCTTAAATCAAAAATTGTCGCGTATGGGTTAATTAAAATCCCAGCTCGTTAACAATTTTGCTATCGACTACATCAGGATAATTTATGGAGCTGCTCTGCCCTGCCGGAAACCTTCCGGCGCTTAAGGCGGCCATCGAGAATGGGGCCGATGCGGTCTATATCGGGCTGAAGGATGACACCAACGCCCGCCATTTTGCTGGCCTTAACTTTACGGAGAAAAAGCTTCAGGAAGCCGTTAACTTCGTTCATCAGCACCGCCGCAAGCTGCATATTGCCATCAACACGTTTGCCCATCCTGACGGTTACGCCCGCTGGCAGCGCGCGGTGGATATGGCAGCACAGCTGGGCGCCGATGCGTTAATCCTGGCCGACCTCGCCATGCTTGAGTATGCAGCAGAACGCTATCCGCATATTGAGCGCCACGTCTCTGTTCAGGCATCTGCCACCAACGAAGAGGCGGTGCGTTTTTACCATCAACACTTTGACGTCGCCCGCGTGGTGCTGCCGCGCGTGCTCTCTATTCATCAGGTTAAGCAACTCGCGCGCGTCACGCCAGTGCCGCTGGAGGTTTTTGCCTTTGGTAGTCTGTGCATCATGGCCGAAGGCCGTTGCTATCTTTCTTCTTACTTAACCGGTGAATCGCCGAATACCGTCGGGGCCTGCTCCCCTGCCCGCTTCGTCCGCTGGCAGCAGACCCCACAGGGGCTGGAGTCGCGTCTGAATGAAGTTCTGATCGACCGCTATCAGGACGGTGAAAACGCGGGTTATCCGACGCTGTGCAAAGGCCGCTACCTGGTCGACGGCGAGCGCTACCACGCGCTGGAAGAGCCCACCAGCCTTAATACGCTGGAGCTGCTGCCGGAGCTGCTGGCCGCCAATATTGCCTCGGTGAAAATTGAAGGTCGCCAGCGCAGTCCGGCCTATGTGAGCCAGGTGGCGAAAGTGTGGCGTCAGGCCATCGACCGCTGCATGGCGGACCCGCAGAACTACGCCCCACAGGCGGCGTGGATGGAGACGCTCGGATCGATGTCTGAAGGCACGCAAACCACGCTGGGCGCGTATCACCGTAAATGGCAGTGAGATAACCATGAAATATTCATTAGGGCCGGTGCTCTACTACTGGCCAAAAGAGACGCTGGAAGATTTTTATCAACAGGCCGCCACCAGCAGCGCCGATGTGATTTACCTCGGTGAAGCAGTGTGCAGCAAACGCCGCGCCACCAAAGTGGGCGACTGGCTGGAGATGGCGAAAAGCCTGGCCGGGAGCGGCAAGCAGGTGGTGCTGTCAACGCTCGCGCTGGTGCAGGCTTCGTCCGAACTGGGCGAGCTGAAGCGCTACGTCGAAAACGGTGAGTTTCTGCTGGAGGCGAGCGACCTGGGGGTAGTGAACATGTGCGCCGAACGCAGGCTGCCGTTTGTCGCAGGCCATGCGCTGAACTGCTATAACGCCGTCACCCTGCGCCTGCTGCTCAAACAGGGAATGACCCGCTGGTGCATGCCGGTGGAGCTCTCCCGTGACTGGCTGGCAAACCTGCTGAATCAGTGCGACGAACTGGGCATTCGCCATCAGTTCGAAGTGGAAGTGCTGAGCTACGGTCATCTGCCGCTGGCCTACTCTGCCCGCTGCTTCACCGCGCGATCGGAAGACCGCCCGAAAGATGAATGTGAAACCTGCTGCATCAAGTACCCGAACGGGCGCAGCATGCTGTCGCAGGAGAACCAGCAGGTGTTTGTCCTGAACGGCATTCAGACCATGAGCGGTTACGTCTATAACCTCGGCAACGAGCTGGCGTCGATGGACGGACTGGTGGACATGGTGCGCCTGTCGCCGCTGGATACCCGCGTTTTCGCGATGCTGGACGCCTTCCGCGCCAACGAAAACGGCGCGTCGCCGCTGCCGCTGGCGGCAAACAGCGACTGCAACGGTTACTGGAAACGTCTGGCCGGGCTGGAACTTCAGGCCTAAAAAAGGCTCACTTTGTTAACAACGGTTATCATTTTTTAATGCAGTATTAAAGATTGACCGTCGACAAAGTGAGCTGTTATGACTGACAAAACCCTTCCGTTTTCGGTGCTGGATCTGGCGCCGATCCCACAAGGCTCCTCGGCAAGAGAAGCCTTCACGCACTCTCTCGATCTGGCTCAGCTGGCCGAAAAGCGTGGCTATCACCGCTACTGGCTGGCAGAACATCACAACATGGTCGGCATTGCCAGCGCCGCTACATCGGTGCTGATTGGCTACCTGGCAGCGAATACCACCGCTTTACACCTTGGCTCCGGTGGCGTGATGCTGCCGAACCACGCCCCGCTGGTGATTGCCGAGCAGTTCGGGACACTGAACACCCTCTATCCGGGCCGTATTGACCTGGGGCTTGGCCGCGCGCCGGGCAGCGACCAGCCGACCATGCGCGCCCTGCGCCGCCATATGAGCGGCGATATCGATAACTTCCCGCGCGACGTGGCGGAACTGGTGGACTGGTTCGACGCGCGCGATCCGAACCCGCACGTGCGCCCGGTGCCGGGCTATGGCGAGAAGATCCCGGTGTGGCTGTTAGGCTCAAGCCTGTATAGCGCGCAGCTCGCCGCGCAGCTGGGGCTGCCGTTCGCGTTCGCCTCCCACTTCGCGCCGGATATGCTGCATCAGGCGCTGCACCTCTACCGTACGAACTTCAAACCGTCCGCGCGTCTGGAGAAGCCGTACGCGATGGTGTGTATCAACATCATTGCCGCTGACAGCAATCGCGACGCGGAATTCCTGTTTACCTCTATGCAGCAGGCGTTTGTGAAGCTGCGCCGCGGCGAGACGGGCCAGTTGCCGCCTCCGGTGGAAAATATGCATCAGCTGTGGTCGGCCTCCGAGCAGTATGGCGTGCAGCAGGCGTTGAGCATGTCGCTGGTGGGTGATAAGGCAAAAGTGCGTCACGGGCTGGAAGCAGTGCTGCGTGAAACGCAGGCGGATGAAATTATGGTCAACGGCCAGATTTTCGATCACCAGGCGCGTTTACATTCGTTTGACCTGGCGATGCAGGTGAAAGAAGAATTGGTGGGGTAGTTTTTTGCCGGATGGCGGCTTCGCCTTATCCGGCCTACGCGATCCCTGTAGGCCCGGTAAGCGTAGCGCCACCGGGCAATGTGTTTACTGGTACACAGGCAACAGGTTAAAGCTCGACAGCACGTGGACCAGCGCGTTACCCACCCCAAATACCAGGATCAGCGCAATCATCGGTTTACCGCCCCAGACGCGGAATTTCGGACTGCCGAAGCGTTTACGTGATTTACGTGCCAGCAGCGCTGGCACAATCGCCGCCCAGATGGTGGCCGCCAGCCCTGCATAGCCGATGGCATAGAGGAACCCGTTCGGCCACAGCAGACCGCCGACAATCGGCGGCAGGAAGGTCAGAAGCGCCGTCTTGAAACGCCCCATCGCAGAATCGTCAAAGCCAAACAGATCCGCCAGGTAGTCAAACAGGCCCAGCGTCACACCGAGGAAAGAGCTCGCCACCGCGAAGTTAGAGAAGATCACCAGCAGCAGATCCAGGCTGCGGCTGTTCAGCACGCCGCTCAGCGCCTGCACCAGCACGTCAATGTTACCGCCCTTTTGCGCAATGCCGATAAACTCCGGGCGCGGGATGTTGCCCATTGTCCCCAGCAGCCAAATCACATACAGCCCAAGCGCCAGCAGCGTGCCGTAGACCAGGCACTTCACGATCGTGCGCGGATCTTTGCCGTAGTACTTCATCAGGCTCGGCACGTTGCCGTGGTAGCCGAACGACGCCAGACAGAACGGCAGGGTCATTAGCAGATACGGCGTGTAGGAGGTCCTAACTTCCGCGACGTTAAACAGCGTGGCGGGCGTAACGTGCCCCAGCAGGCTGCCGAAGGTCAGGAAGAAGGTGATGACCTTCGCGCCCAGCACAATCGCCGTCATGCGGCTCACCGCTTTGGTGCTCATCCAGACGATAAACGCCACGCCCAGCGCAAAGCAAAGCCCGGCCAGACGCGCCGGAACGTTCAGCGACATCTCCGAAAAGGTGTGATGCAGAATCGAGCCGCTTGCTGAGATGTACGCGTAGGTCAGGATGTAGAGCACAAATGCGATGGAAAGGCCGTTCACCAGGTTCCAGCCTTTGCCCAGCAGATCTTTGGTGATGGTGTCGAAGCTGGAGCCAATGCGGTAGTTCAGGTTCGCTTCAAGGATCATCAAGCCGGAATGCAGCATGCAGAACCAGGTGAACACCAGCGCGGCCAGCGACCAGAAGAACCACGCACCGGACATGACCACGGGCAGGGAAAACATCCCGGCACCTATAATGGTTCCGCCGATGATCACCACGCCGCCAAGCAGCGAAGGTGACGTTTGGGTGGTGGTTAGTGTCGCCATACAGCCTTTTCTCCAGTTAATTATGCGGTTCTGCATTTTAGTGTGACGCACTGTACCAGTACAAGAGTACAAAGGGAATAAAAAAAGCCCCGATAGCATGTATCGGGGCTGTATATTTTACTTTACGTCAGAAGCGAAAGGCTTACGCGTCACCGAAACGACGACGGCTGGTGCCTTCTTCACGACGTGGGCCACGGCTTTCGCGGCGCTCGCCGGAGAAACGACGACCTTCACCACCGCGACCTTCACTGCGACCGCCTTCACGACGCTCGCCGCCGAAACCGCGACCACCGCCACGACGTTCGCCACCGCGGTCAGGACGTGGCTGTGCATCGCCCAGCAGCTGCATGTTCATCGGCTTGTTCAGGATGCGGGTGCGAGTAAAGTGCTGCAGTACTTCGCCCGGCATGCCTTTTGGCAGTTCGATGGTAGAGTGGGATGCAAACAGCTTGATATTACCAATGTAACGGCTGCTGATGTCGCCTTCGTTAGCAATCGCGCCAACGATGTGACGAACTTCAACACCATCATCACGGCCCACTTCAATGCGGTACAGTTCCATATCGCCTGCGTCACGACGTTCACGACGTGGGCGGTCTTCACCACCACGCTCTGGACGATCGCCGCGTGGACCACGGTCGTTACGGTCGCCACGACGTTCGAAACGATCGTCACGGTCACGGAATTCACGCTTAGGACGCATTGGCGCATCAGGTGGCACGATCAGGCTACGTTCGCCCTGAGCCATTTTCAGCAGTGCTGCAGCCAGGGTTTCCATATCCAGCTCTTCGCCTTCAGCGACAGGCTGAATCTGCGACAGCAGCGCACGGTACTGATCCAGATCGCTGCTTTCCAGCTGCTGCTGTACTTTCGCGGCGAATTTTTCCAGACGGCGTTTGCCCAGCAGATCTGCGTTTGGCAGGTCAGCTTCTGGAATGGTCAGCTTCATGGTGCGTTCAATGTTACGCAGCAGACGACGCTCGCGGTTCTCAACGAACAGCAGCGCACGGCCCGCACGACCCGCACGACCGGTACGACCGATACGGTGAACGTAAGACTCGGAGTCCATTGGGATGTCGTAGTTTACAACCAGGCTGATACGCTCAACGTCCAGACCACGTGCTGCCACGTCGGTTGCAATCAGGATATCCAGGCGACCATCTTTCAGACGCTCCAGAGTCTGCTCACGCAGGGCCTGGTTCATGTCGCCGTTCAGCGCTGCGCTGTTGTAGCCGTTACGCTCCAGCGCTTCAGCCACTTCCAGGGTCGCATTTTTGGTACGCACGAAGATAATCGCCGCATCAAAATCTTCCGCTTCCAGGAAACGGACCAGCGCTTCGTTTTTGCGCATGCCGTACACGGACCAGTAGCTCTGGCTGATGTCCGGGCGAGTGGTCACGCTGGACTGAATACGCACTTCCTGCGGCTCTTTCATGAAGCGGCGGGTAATGCGACGGATCGCTTCTGGCATGGTTGCAGAGAACAGAGCGGTCTGGTGACCTTCCGGGATCTGGGCCATGATGGTTTCTACGTCTTCGATGAAGCCCATACGCAGCATTTCATCTGCTTCATCCAGTACCAGGCCGCTCAGTTTAGAGAGGTCCAGAGTACCGCGCTTCAGGTGATCCAGCAGACGGCCTGGCGTACCGACGACAATCTGTGGGCCCTGGCGCAGGGCGCGTAACTGCACGTCATAACGCTGGCCGCCGTAAAGGGCTACCACGTTTACGCCGCGCATATGTTTAGAGAATTCCGTCATTGCTTCAGCAACCTGAACAGCCAGTTCACGAGTTGGAGCCAAGACGAGGATCTGCGGTGCACGCAGGTCCGGATCGATGTTGTTCAGCAGCGGCAGCGAGAACGCTGCAGTTTTACCGCTACCAGTCTGGGCCATGCCCAGCACGTCACGACCAGAAAGCAGATGCGGGATACATTCTGCCTGGATCGGAGATGGTTTTTCGTAACCCAGATCGTTAAGGGCTTCAAGGATAGGAGCCTTCAGGCCCAGATCTGCAAAAGTGGTTTCGAATTCAGCCATGTAGTACGAGTGCCTCAATGTCAATGGCGGCCAGTCTACTTAGCTCATCGTGAAAATGATTAGCAATTTTCATTGAAAAGTGTGAACCGGCTCAAAGTAGGTGTATTGACGAACAACAACGCCCTCACCAGTGAAGGTGATGGCAATCAAAAGATTACGGGCTGATGTTTATGTCGTCAGCTATTGCTGGTCCGATTCTGCCAGGTCGTCTTGCTCCTGGCCCAAGAGCGATAATTCCAACAATGCATAACGGTGCTCAACGAAGTTATGTACGTTGTTAGCAACCGCTAATTTGAACAGTGCCGTAGCGCTGTCCATATCCCCCAGACTTAGGTAGTACTTACCTAAATAGAAGTTGGTTTCACTGAGATGCTCAGCGAGCGAGGTGTTATCCGTTGCGTCCGCCTTGAGGCGTTCCATCAGCGTTGCTTCGCTAATGTTGCCCAGGTAGAACTCGACAATGTTCCATCCCCACTGTTCCTTATCCGATTTCTCGAAGCGCTGTTGTAGTGCTTCTTTTGCCTGCTTCTCATCGAGCTTCCGCTCAACAATGTAAAGCCACAGGCTACGGAAAGGATCATTAGGATCGTCTTGATAAAACGCCAGCAGATCATCTTGCGCTAACTTATCACGACCGCCGTAATACAATGCGATACCGCGATTCAAGTGCGCGTAGTTGTAAGTTGGATCAAGCTCAAGTACAGAATCAAACGCTTCATAGGCAGCATCAAAATTGCCTGCCTGCGTTAAATAAATGCCTAAGTAATTGAATACTTCAGGCATATCAGGTCGGATAGCCAGCGCTTGTGAAAAATCATTTCGCGCTAATGCCCTCAGACCGAGACTATCATACAACACTCCGCGCTCATATAAAAGCTGTGCGCGTTCGTCATCGGTTAAAGCCCGACTGGCAAGTATTTGTTCCATGCGTGCCAGAATCACTTCCTGCTGCAAAGTCGGTTGCAATGGCACTGCGAGGACTTCGCTCTTACGCCAGGCAGAGTTGCTGCATCCTGCCAGCGTTAAAGCTGTCGCAACGAAACACCAGCGCAAAAAAGGCTTCATTTCCCACTCCCGAAGACAACTATTGGATGAACGTCCTGTCCCCCGGCGGCTTAACAAGGCGTCCTGCCTGATAACAGGCCCTCCGCAAAGCGGAGGGCAAATGGCAACTTACTCGCCTTGCTGTTCAGCAGCCGGAGCTTCCGGTGCCGCAGCAGGTTGAGACTGCTCGGTTGCTTCTTTAATGCTCAGACGGATACGGCCCTGACGGTCAACTTCCAGAACCTTAACCGGCACTTCCTGACCCATCTGCAGGTAATCGGTCACTTTCTCAACGCGCTTGTCAGCGATCTGAGAGATGTGAACCAGACCTTCTTTACCGCCGCCGATGGCAACGAATGCGCCAAAGTCAACGATACGGGTCACTTTACCTGCATAGATACGGCCCACTTCGATTTCAGCAGTGATTTCTTCGATGCGACGGATAGCGAATTTCGCTTTCTCGCCGTCGGTTGCTGCGATCTTCACAGTACCGTCATCTTCGATTTCGATGGTGGTGCCGGTCTCTTCGGTCAGCGCGCGGATAACAGAACCGCCCTTACCGATAACATCTTTGATCTTGTCTGGATTGATCTTGATGGTGTGAATACGCGGAGCGAATTCAGAGATATCACCGCGTGGCGCGTTGATAGCCTGTTCCATCACGCCCAGGATGTGCAGACGCGCACCTTTAGCCTGGTTCAGAGCAACCTGCATGATCTCTTTGGTGATACCTTCAATTTTGATATCCATCTGCAGGGCAGAGATACCGTCGCGGGAACCCGCTACTTTGAAGTCCATATCGCCCAGGTGGTCTTCGTCACCCAGAATGTCAGACAGAACAACGAAGTTGTCGCCTTCTTTCACCAGACCCATTGCGATACCCGCAACGGCGGCTTTGATCGGCACGCCCGCATCCATCAGCGCCAGAGAGGCACCACATACGGAAGCCATGGAAGAAGAACCGTTGGATTCGGTGATTTCAGAAACCACACGAACGGTGTACGGGAATTTGTCAGCTTCCGGCATCACTGCCAGCACGCCACGCTTCGCCAGACGACCGTGACCAATTTCACGACGCTTCGGTGAGCCAACCATACCGGTTTCGCCCACAGAGTACGGAGGGAAGTTGTAGTGGAACAGGAAGTTGTCAGTACGCTCGCCCATCAGTTCATCGATGATCTGCGCGTCACGTGCGGTACCCAGGGTTGCGGTAACCAGCGCCTGCGTTTCACCACGGGTGAACAGCGCAGAACCGTGAGTACGCGGCAGTACGCCCGTGCGTACGTCCAGACCACGAATCATGTCTTTTTCACGGCCATCGATACGCGGCTCGCCTGCCAGTACGCGGCTACGAACAACGTTTTTCTCGATAGCGTGCAGAATTTCGCCAATTTCGTTAGCGTCCAGCGTTTCGTCTTCGGCAACCAGGGTCGCGGTTACTTCAGATTTGATCGCGTCAACCTGAGCGTAACGCTCCTGTTTGTCGGTGATGCGGTAAGCGTCGCTCAGACGAGATTCTGCCAGTGCCGCAACGCGTGCGTTCAGCGCGTCGTTTGCTGCTTCTGGCTGCCAGTCCCAACGTGGCTTACCGGCTTCTTTCACCAGGTCGTTGATGTTCTGGATAACAATCTGCTGCTGCTCGTGACCGAACACCACAGCGCCCAGCATCTGGTCTTCGCTCAGCAGTTCAGCTTCGGATTCAACCATCAGCACAGCCGCTTCAGTACCGGCAACAACCAGGTCCAGCTTACTTTCTTTCAGCTCTTCCTGTGTTGGGTTCAGCACGTACTGGTCGTTGATGTAACCGACGCGCGCGGCACCGATTGGGCCATTGAATGGAATACCAGACAGTGACAGGGCAGCGGAGGCACCGATCATCGCAACGATGTCCGGGTTAACCTGTGGGTTAACGGAAACAACGGTCGCAATAACCTGCACTTCGTTAACGAAGCCTTCCGGGAACAGCGGACGAACCGGGCGGTCAATCAGACGCGCGATCAGGGTTTCGCCTTCGCTTGGACGGCCTTCACGACGGAAGAAGCCACCCGGGATTTTGCCGGCAGCGTAGGTACGCTCCTGGTAGTTAACGGTCAGCGGGAAGAAGTCCTGACCTGGTTTAGCTTTTTTCTGGCCCACAACGGTCACGAATACCGCGGTGTCATCCATGCTTACCATAACGGCAGCAGTCGCCTGGCGTGCCATCATGCCGGTTTCCAGCGTGACGGTATGTTGACCATACTGGAATTTACGAACGATCGGATTCAGCAAAATTCTATCCTTTCTTAAATGTATGACAGCACACCGCCGGCGTGCTGTCGATTTAACCCGACCTTCTTCGCATCCTCGCGACTAATGACAACCGACACCCCCATGGGTGAAGCCTCTCATTAGCCGCGCGAACCTCTGCAATGAAGATCATTTATAGCAACAATACAATAGTTTCCATTGAATTGCTGCCGTCTGGTTGAAAAAAGGGGCCATCAGGCCCCCTTTTCTGAAACTCGCAAGACTTAGCGACGCAGACCCAGACGCTCGATCAGCGCGGTGTAGCGTGCAACATCTTTACGCTTCAGGTAGTCGAGCAGTTTACGACGCTGAGAAACCATGCGCAGCAGACCACGACGGCTGTGGTGATCTTTTTTGTGCTCTGCAAAGTGACCCTGCAGGTGGTTAATCTGTGCAGTCAGCAGTGCAACCTGAACTTCGGTAGAACCGCTGTCGTTAGTACCACGACCAAACTCAGAAACGATTTTAGCTTTAGCTTCAACGCTTAGAGACATTTTCAAACTCCAAAGTATAAAAAATGTAAGGGTGCCGATCTCTAATTCAGCGACCCCATGTACGCCCCGCAGATTGTTAAACAATTTACCGGGCGTTAAGCGGCGATATTCTACTCGTCTCCCCTGCTTATCGCAAGGTGAGGCGTAATCACCGTCACGCGTCGACCGGATATTCGACGACCAGACGACGCGGCGCAACGCGCCCTTCACCGTCCATTTCGCCCATACCGATGAATTTCCCTTCGTCACCTTCCGTCACGCGTACCAGTCCATCCAGCGGCGCATCCGTCGTACGAACCGGGTTTCCGTTCTTAAAGTAAACGGACGATGTTAAAGGAAGATTAACGATCGGGAAGTCCGCTGCCGGACTGTCCATTGGCATCAGCAGTGGATCCAGCAAATCTGCTGGTTCCACTCCCTGCGCTTGTGCCTGCTCAGCCAGCGCGCGCAGCTGCTCAAGCGTCACCATGCGTTCCACCGGATATTTACTGACCGCCAGACGACGCAGATAAATCACATGCGCACCGCAGCCCAGCTTTTCACCCAGGTCGTCGATGATGGTGCGAATATAGGTCCCCTTCGAACAGTGGACTTCCAGCTCCAGCTCGTCACCTTCGTGGCGAATGAACAGCAGCTCATACACGGTTATCGGACGCGCTTCGCGCGGGACGTCAATTCCCTGGCGCGCATATTCGTAAAGCTTTTTGCCCTGATATTTCAGCGCCGAATACATCGACGGCACCTGCATCGTGTCCCCGCGGAAGCTCTCCAGCACCGCATCAAGCTGTTCGGCGCTGAAGGTCACCGGGCGCTCTTCCACCACCTGACCATCCGCGTCGGAGGTATCCGTACGCTGGCCCAGCTTAGCGATAACGCGGTAGCGTTTATCGGAATCGAGCAGGTACTGGGAAAACTTTGTTGCTTCACCCAGGCAAATCGGCAGCATGCCGGTCGCCAGCGGATCCAGCGCGCCGGTGTGGCCCGCACGGTTAGCGTTATAAATACGCTTCACTTTTTGCAGCACGTCGTTGCTGGATGCACCCTGCGGTTTATCCAGCAGCAGCACGCCATGCACGTCGCGACCGCGACGACGAGGACGACTCATCAGTCCTCCTTGCTGTCGTCCGTCGGGTTAACACGACGTTCGTCGTCATGTTTCACCACGCTGGTCACCAGGTTGGACATGCGCATACCTTCGACCAGCGAGTTGTCGTAGAAGAAGGTCAGCTCGGGAACAATACGCAGGCGCATCGCTTTGCCGAGCAGAGAGCGGATGAAACCAGAGGCTTCCTGCAGTGCTTTAATGCCGTTTTTAACCGCCGCTTCGTCCTGATCGTTCAGGAAGGTCACGAACACTTTGGCATAGGCCAGATCACGAGACATTTCCACGCCAGAGACGGTGGTCATCATACCGATACGCGGGTCTTTGATTTCGCGTTGCAGGATAAGCGCAATCTCTTTCTGCATCTCCTGCGCCACGCGCTGTGGGCGACCAAATTCTTTCGCCATAATAAATTCTCCAGACAAAAAAGGGGCTAAAAGCCCCTTTTAAAATTATTGCCGGGTGGCACGAGGCGATCCCGGCCTACATATGGACTTATCCCTAAGGATTAGTCGATGCTGCGTTGGATCTCGATGATTTCGAACACTTCGATCATATCGCCAACGCGAACGTCGTTGTAGTTCTTAACGCCGATACCACATTCCATGCCGTTACGGACTTCGTTAACGTCATCTTTGAAGCGGCGCAGGGATTCCAGCTCGCCTTCGTAGATAACCACGTTGTCACGCAGTACGCGGATTGGGTTGTGACGCTTGATGGTACCTTCGGTAACCATACAGCCCGCGATCGCACCGAATTTCGGTGATTTGAACACGTCACGCACTTCAGCCAGACCGATGATCTGCTGTTTCAGCTCAGGAGACAGCATACCGCTCATCGCGGCTTTCACTTCGTCGATCAGGTTATAGATGACGGAGTAGTAGCGCAGATCCAGGCTTTCCGCTTCGATCACGCGGCGAGCAGATGCATCAGCACGCACGTTGAAGCCAACCAGGATAGCGTTGGATGCCGCAGCCAGGGTTGCGTCGGTTTCGGTGATACCACCTACGCCAGAACCGATGATCTTCACTTTCACTTCGTCGGTAGACAGTTTCAGCAAGGAGTCGGAGATCGCTTCCACAGAACCCTGAACGTCCGCTTTCAGAACGACGTTCACTTCGTGAACTTCGCCTTCAGCCATGTTCGCAAACATGTTCTCAAGTTTAGATTTCTGCTGACGCGCCAGCTTAACTTCACGGAATTTGCCCTGACGATACAGTGCCACTTCACGCGCTTTCTTCTCGTCACGTACAACGGTCACTTCATCACCGGCAGCCGGAACACCGGACAGACCCAGGATTTCCACTGGAATGGACGGACCTGCTTCCAGCACTTCCTGACCCAGTTCGTTACGCATCGCACGAACGCGACCGTATTCGAAGCCACACAGAACGATGTCGCCCTTGTTCAGCGTACCTTCGCGAACCAGAACCGTTGCAACCGGACCACGACCTTTATCCAGGAAGGATTCGATTACCGCACCGCTCGCCATACCTTTACGAACGGCTTTCAGCTCCAGAACTTCGGCCTGAAGCAGGATAGCGTTCAGCAGGTCGTCGATACCAGTACCCGCTTTTGCAGATACAGGGATGAACTGCGCTTCGCCGCCCCACTCTTCCGGCATAACGCCGTATTGAGACAGTTCGTTCTTCACGCGGTCCAGATCGGCTTCTGGCTTATCGATTTTGTTGACCGCAACAACCAGAGGCACCTGCGCCGCTTTCGCGTGCTGGATAGCTTCAATGGTCTGTGGCATAACGCCATCGTCTGCTGCAACAACCAGTACAACGATATCCGTAGCCTGAGCACCACGAGCACGCATTGAGGTGAACGCTGCGTGGCCTGGGGTATCCAGGAAGGTGATCATGCCGTTTTCGGTTTCTACGTGGTAAGCACCGATGTGCTGGGTAATACCACCCGCTTCGCCGGAGGCAACTTTCGTAGAACGAATGTAGTCGAGCAGAGAGGTTTTACCGTGGTCAACGTGACCCATGATGGTCACAACCGGTGCACGCGGTTCAGCCGCAGCGCCAGTGTCACGGTCGCTCATTACTGCTTCTTCCAGCTCGTTTTCACGACGCAGGATAACTTTGTGGCCCATCTCTTCGGCAACCAGCTGTGCGGTTTCCTGGTCGATAACCTGGTTGATGGTCGCCATTGCGCCCAGCTTCATCATCGCTTTGATGACCTGAGAGCCTTTAACCGCCATCTTGTTCGCCAGATCGCCAACGGTGATGGTTTCGCCAATCACGACGTCACGGTTAACCGCCTGAGCTGGCTTCTGGAAGCCCTGCTGCAGAGAAGAACCTTTACGCTTGCCGCCTTTACCACCGCGAACCGCTGCACGAGCTTCTTCGCGGTCAGCTTTAGATTCAGCGTGTTTGTTACCTTTCTTAGCCGGACGCGCGGCTTTTGCATTACGACCACGGCCACGGCCGCCTTCTACTTCACGGTCGTTATCATCTTCAGCCTGACGCGCATGCTGAGAAGTGGTCACGTGATAGTCGCTGGTGTCTTCAGTCGGTTCAGCGGTATTCACGCCATTCTTCTCGTTTTCTTCTGCCATACGGCGCGCTTCTTCAGCGACGCGGCGAGCTTCTTCTTCCAGCTTACGGCGGGCTTCTTCTTCCGCTTTACGCTTCAGCTCGGCAGCTTCATTTTCACGGCGGGCTTTTTCAGCCTGGGCGGTTTTGGTCATTTCGTCTGTCTGTTGATTGCTCACTTTGTCTTTTTCCGCAGCGTCACGCTTCACTTTATCACTGGCGTCGCGTTTCGCTTTTTCTGCGGCCTCACGTTCAGCTTTTAATTCTGCTTCACGTTTGGCGGCTGCTTCCGCCTCACGCTGAGCTTGTTCTTCCGCTTCACGCTGTGCCTGCTCTTCCGCGGCAAGGCGTTCTGCCTCTTGCGGATCACGTTTTACAAAGGTGCGCGTCTTGCGGACTTCAATTTGTACCGATTTGCTTTTGCCACCGGTACCAGGAATGTTTAACGTGCTGCGCGTTTTGCGCTGCAGCGTTAACTTGTCAGGCGTAGAACCGTGTTCGCGGTTCAGGTGCGTTAACAAGGTTTGTTTTTCTTGCGCGGTCACCGAGTCATCAGCGGACTTCGGGATCCCTGCATCAGCAAATTGCTGTACCAGGCGGTCCACGGAGGTCTGAATCTCAGCAGCCAGCGATTTTACAGTTACATCAGTCATGCTGTTCCTTCCTGCTACAGTTTATTACGCTTCGTCGCCGAACCAGCAAATATTACGTGCGGCCATGATGAGTTCGCCGGCTTTCTCGTCGGTTAAACCTTCGATATCGGCCAGGTCATCAACGCCTTGCTCAGCGAGATCTTCCAGCGTACAAACACCACGGGCAGCCAGCTTGAACGCAATCGCACGATCAAGACCTTCCAGATTCAGCAGGTCATCAGCCGGCTTCTTATCGCCAAGGCTTTCTTCCTGAGCCAGTGCCAGGGTGGTCAGTGCGTTTTTAGCGCGTTCACGCAGGGCTTCAACGGTTGGCTCATCCAGACCGTCAATTTCCAGCAGCTCTTTCATTGGCACATAGGCCAGTTCTTCCAACGTAGAGAAACCTTCTTCGACCAGAACAGTGGCGAAGTCTTCGTCAATGTCGAGGTATTTGGTGAAGGTATCGATCGCCGCATGGGCTTCAGCCTGATGCTTAGCCTGCAGGTCATCAACGGTCATGACGTTGAGTTCCCAGCCGCTCAGCTGTGACGCCAGGCGTACGTTCTGACCGTTACGGCCAATCGCCTGCGCCAGGTTGCCCGCTTCAACAGCGATATCCATGGTGTGTTTGTCTTCGTCAACAACGATAGACGCGACATCAGCCGGAGCCATTGCGTTGATCACGAACTGCGCCGGGTTGTCGTCCCACAGAACGATATCAATACGCTCGCCGCCCAGTTCGGTAGAAACCGCCTGAACGCGCGCGCCGCGCATACCGACGCAAGCACCGACCGGATCGATACGCTTGTCGTTGGTTTTCACCGCAATTTTCGCACGAGAGCCTGGATCGCGAGCTGCTGCTTTGATCTCAATAACTTCTTCGCCGATTTCCGGCACTTCGATGCGGAACAGTTCAACCAGCATTTCTGGTTTAGAACGGGTCACGAACAGCTGTGCACCACGCGCTTCAGGGCGCACGGCGTACAGAACACCACGAATACGGTCGCCCGGGCGGAAGTTTTCACGCGGCAGCATGTCTTCACGCAGGATCACGGCTTCAGCGTTGCCCGGCATCCCTTCGGATTTAATTTCCAGAGAGATGTTGTCACGGTTCACTTTCTTCACCACGCCAGTGATGATTTCGCCTTCCTGATCGCGGAACTGATCGACAACCAGCGCGCGCTCGGCTTCGCGCACTTTCTGCACGATAACCTGCTTAGCGGTCTGGGTGGTGATACGGTCGAAGGTCACAGATTCAATCTGATCTTCAACGTAGTCACCCACGTTCAGACTTTCGTCTTCAAAACGTGCCGCTTCCAGGGTGATCTCTTTGGTCGGCTGGGTCACTTCTTCAACGATTACCCAACGACGGAATGTATCGAAGTCACCGCTTTTACGATCGATTTCTACGCGAACATCGATCTCTTGTTCGTATTTTTTCTTGGTTGCTGTAGCCAGTGCACTTTCCAGCGCTTCGAAAATTTTCTCACGCGGCAGTGATTTCTCGTTGGAGACGGCTTCAACAACAGCCAAAATTTCTTTGTTCATCGCGGGCTTTTCACCTCAATCCAGACTGTTAAAAGTGGGGAACCAGGTTCGCCTTCTGGATATTACTCAGCGCGAACACTTCATCTTTGCCTTCGACTGTTACCGTGATCATTTCACCATCAACGGCTTTGATAATTCCCTGCCATTTACGGCGGTTCTGTACGGCCATACGCAGAACGAGAGCCACTTCTTCACCGGTAAAGCGCACATAGTGCTCGGCCGTGAACATCGGGCGATCCAGGCCAGGTGAGGAAACTTCCAGGTTGTACGCAACGGTAATCGGGTCTTCAACATCAAGAACCGCACTCACCTGGTGGCTGACATCAGCACAATCATCAACATTGATGCCATCTTCACTATCAATATAGATGCGCAGCGTCGATGTACGGCCGCGAACGAATTCGATGCCGACCAGTTCGTAGCCCAGTGCTTCGACCGGTGCAGTAATCATCTCTGTTAATTTTTGCTCTAATGTGGACAAGCCCACCCCCAAGACATAAAAAAAGGGCGTAAAGCCCAGTTATTCTGTAGTCAGATAACAAAAAACCCCGATAAATCGGGGCTTTAGATAACTGAACCCTATAGCCACAACTGTGGCCTGGAGCACTCTCCGAAAGAATTTTTTCAAATCCAGCTACGAAGGCTCTAAGTCTTCACAGTATATTTGAAAAAGAACTTTATGGGAAAGTGGTTGCGGGGGCCGGATTTGAACCGACGACCTTCGGGTTATGAGCCCGACGAGCTACCAGGCTGCTCCACCCCGCGCCTGAAACGTGGCAAATTCTACGCGTTTTGGACAGAATTTGCAAATAATGCTGGGATTTGGTACCGAAGACGGGACGTAAAATCGGCGTTTAGTATATTGATAGTTGACCCCACCTGTCAACCCAGCTTCCGCCAGAGAGAACAGACCAAATTTTTTACAAAAAACGCATGAGTCTCTTCCGGTCTTCGACAAAAGATGATTAAATGAATACTCACTTATTTTGCATAAAAATGCACAAGAGAGCGAAAGCGGTCTCTAATCAGTCAATCAAGCAGGGTTTTATTCTATGACGACGATTCTCAAGCATCTTCCGGTAGGACAACGTATTGGCATCGCTTTCTCAGGCGGCCTGGATACCAGCGCTGCACTGCTGTGGATGCGCCAGAAGGGAGCGGTTCCGTATGCATATACTGCGAACCTGGGTCAGCCGGATGAGGACGATTACGATGCTATTCCTCGTCGCGCTAAAGAGTATGGCGCAGAAAACGCGCGACTGATTGACTGCCGTAAGCAACTGGTTGCTGAAGGTATCGCCGCTATTCAGTGCGGTGCGTTCCATAACACCACGGGCGGCCTGACCTATTTCAACACCACCCCGCTGGGTCGTGCCGTCACCGGCACCATGCTGGTTGCCGCCATGAAAGAAGATGGCGTAAACATCTGGGGTGACGGCAGCACCTATAAAGGCAACGATATCGAACGTTTCTATCGTTATGGCCTGCTGACCAACGCGGAGCTGCAGATCTACAAGCCGTGGCTGGACACCGACTTCATCGACGAGCTGGGTGGTCGTCATGAAATGTCCGAGTTTATGATTGCCTGCGGCTTTGACTACAAAATGTCCGTTGAGAAAGCCTACTCTACCGACTCCAACATGCTGGGCGCGACGCACGAAGCGAAGGACCTGGAGTTCCTGAACTCCAGCGTGAAGATCGTTAACCCGATCATGGGCGTGAAGTTCTGGGACGAGAGCGTGAAGATCCCGGCAGAAGAAGTGACCGTTCGTTTCGAACGTGGTCATCCGGTTGCCCTGAACGGTAAGACCTTCTCTGACGACGTTGAACTGATGCTGGAAGCAAACCGCATCGGCGGCCGTCACGGTCTGGGCATGAGCGATCAGATTGAAAACCGTATCATCGAAGCGAAAAGCCGCGGCATCTATGAAGCTCCGGGGATGGCGCTGCTGCACATCGCTTACGAGCGTCTGCTGACCGGTATTCACAACGAAGACACCATCGAGCAGTATCACTCTCATGGTCGTCAACTGGGCAAACTGCTGTATCAGGGTCGCTGGTTCGATCCGCAGGCGCTGATGCTGCGTGACGCGCTGCAGCGTTGGGTAGCGAGCGCGATCACCGGTGAAGTGACGCTGGAACTGCGTCGTGGTAACGACTACTCTATTCTTAACACCGTGTCGGACAACCTGACCTATAAAGCCGAGCGTCTGACCATGGAAAAAGGTGAGTCTGTGTTTTCTCCGGACGACCGTATTGGTCAGTTGACCATGCGTAACCTGGACATCACCGATACCCGTGAGAAGCTGTTCAACTACGTTGAGAATGGTCTGCTCTCCGCGAATTCCGGTAACGGCCTGCCGCAGGTTGAAAACCTGGAGAATAGCGATAAGAAGTAATCGCTGATGTAACATGCAAAAGGCGCCCAATGGGCGCCTTTTTGTTTGGCTTTTGTAGGGCGGGTAAGCGCAGCGCCACCCGCCATTTTGCCCGGTGGCGCTGCGCTTACCGGGCCTACGAACGGCAAAAACTAAAGACGAAAAAAAAGACGCCTTTCGACGTCTTTCTTCTGGAATATTGGTACCGAGGATGGGACTCGAACCCACAAGCCCGTTAGGGCACTACCACCTCAAGGTAGCGTGTCTACCAATTCCACCACCTCGGTACGGAATACTTACTGCGGGATATCGCTGGTTGGCTTAGCCGGTGCAGCTGGCTGAGTCTGCTCAGTTTTGGCTGGCGCGCTCAGATTTTCCCACTCGCTTCCTTTGCTGGTCTTGTTGCTGTTGATATTGCCCAGCACCAGACTGATGATGAAGAACAGCGTAGCCAGAATCGCCGTCGTGCGGGTCATGAAGTTCGCAGAACCACTTGAACCGAACAGCGTACCGGAAGCGCCTGCTCCGAAGGAGGCTCCCATATCAGCGCCTTTACCTTGCTGCAGCATAATCAGCGCTACGAGAGCGATGGCTACAATAAGGAAAATAACTAAAAGAGCTTCGTACATAATCAACCTGTTCCTTGCGGATTTGCCGCATACCAATGCTTCGACCAATTAGCAGGATTTCTGTTTCCCACTGAAGCGGGTGTGAATACTAACCAAAGCGAATCACCTTCGCAAGGGCATTTTCGACGCATTGTATCAACTGCGGAAAAAAACAGCAAAAAGCCATTAATTGCTTAAAACAAAGGCGGCAAACGCCGCCTTTTTAAACATTTAGCATGCAAGATTATGCAGCTTTTACGGCATCCGCAATACGGTGCGCAAATTCGGTGACCTGCGCTTCGTCTTCGCCTTCCACCATCACGCGGATCAGTGGTTCGGTACCGGACTTACGCAGCAGCACGCGTCCACGGCTGCCCAGGGCCGCTTCAACCTCAGCCATCACCGCTTTCACGTTGTCATTTTCCAGCGGATCGCCTTTACCCGCAGTGAAACGCACGTTCACCAGGATCTGCGGGAACATTTTCATCCCGCTGCACAGATCGTGCAGGCTCATATGGTTGCGCGCCATCGCGGCAACCACCTGAAGCGCGGCAACAATGCCGTCACCGGTAGTGGTTTTGTCGAGCAGGATCACGTGGCCGGAGTTCTCAGCACCAATGCGCCAGCCCTTCTCCTGCAGCTTTTCCAGCACGTAGCGGTCGCCCACTTTCGCGCGAACAAACGGAATACCGAGCTGTTTCAGCGCCAGCTCCAGACCCATGTTGCTCATCAGCGTCCCAACCGCGCCGCCGCGCAGCTGACCCTGGCGCAGGCCTTCACGGGCAATGATGTAGAGGATCTGATCGCCGTCGACTTTATTACCTTCGTGGTCAACCATGATCACGCGGTCACCGTCGCCGTCCAGGGCAATACCCAGATCGGCTTTTTCCGCCAGCACGCGCGCCTGCAGGGCACGCACGTCCGTCGCCCCGACTTCTTCGTTAATATTCAGACCATCCGGCTCGCAGCCGATGGCGATCACTTTCGCACCCAGCTCGCGGAAGACATTCGGCGCGATGTGATAGGTCGCACCGTTCGCACAGTCCACCACAATTTTAAGATGCGCCAGGCTCAGCTCGTTCGGGAAGGTGCCTTTGCAGAATTCGATATAACGACCCGCCGCATCGACGATACGGTTCGCTTTACCCAGCTCGGCGGAATCAACACAGGTGATCTCTTTTTCCATTTCGGCTTCAATGGCCTCTTCCACTTCGTCCGGCAGCTTAGTGCCGTCAATGGAGAAGAACTTGATGCCGTTGTCGTAGAACGGGTTATGAGACGCCGAGATCACAATTCCCGCTTCCGCGCGGAAGGTGCGCGTAAGGTAGGCAACAGCAGGCGTTGGCATTGGGCCAGTAAAAGAGGCTGAAAGCCCTGCCGCTGCCAGACCCGCTTCCAACGCAGATTCCAGCATATAGCCCGAAATACGGGTATCTTTACCAATAATGATCTTACGTGAGCCATGACGCGCCAGCACCTTGCCGGCAGCCCAGCCGAGCTTCAGAACAAAATCAGGGGTAATTGGAGCATCGCCTACGCGCCCACGGATACCATCGGTACCAAAATACTTACGATTACTCATAGCGTTTGTTTTCCTTCGCTGCCAGTGTGGCTTCCACCACACGCATGGCTTCTACTGTTTCTTTGACGTCATGGACACGGATAATGTGCGCGCCTTGCATCGCCGCAATTACCGCGCAGGCCAGGCTGCCACTCAGGCGCTCGCTCGGTCCTACATTCAGCAATTGACCAATCATCGACTTTCTCGACATACCCACCAGCAGCGGCAGACCAAAGTGATGAAATTCCGATAAGCGCGCAAGCAACGCATAATTGTGTGAGAGATTTTTACCGAAACCGAACCCCGGGTCGAGCAGCAATTTCTCTTTTGCGATACCTGCACGCTCACAGCGTTCAATATGCTCAATAAAGAAGCGATTCACGTCGGCAAAGACATCATCATACTTCGGCGCTTCCTGCATGGTTTTCGGTTGCCCCTGCATGTGCATCAGGCATACCGGCAGGCCGGTTTCTGCAGCGGCCTCGATCGCACCCGGTTCGGTCAGCGAGCGGATATCATTGATAATGTGAGCGCCCACTCTCGCCACTTCACGGATCACTTCTGGTTTGGACGTGTCGACGGAGATCCACACCTCGAAACGTTGCGCGATTGCCTCAACCACCGGCACCACGCGCGCCAGCTCTTCTTCCACCGAAACATCTGCCGCGCCGGGACGCGTCGATTCACCGCCCACATCAATGATGGTGGCACCCGCGTTGATCATTAGATTTGCGTGCTTAACCGCGTCGATAAGCGTGTTATGCGTGCCGCCGTCAGAGAAGGAGTCAGGGGTAACATTCAGGATCCCCATCACGTGCGGATGTGAAAGATCGAGATGCGTGTCCTGGGCGAAGAGTTTCATGGTTAAATCCCTGGTTTTAGTATGGTTTAACGGAAAAGAAAAACCCCGGAGCAAGCTCCAGGGTTTGGGGTACAGACAAACGCTTCAACAGCAGTGACTTACTTGTCGCCCAACTGCTCTGACATGGTGTTGCCCGGGTTTGGCGTACGCGGTTCATCGACCGGACGAGGCGCGCGCGGGGTACCATTGTTGTCAGAATTGTTGGAAGCGCCTGGGTCTTCCCAGCCTGCTGGCGGACGCACTTCGCGGCGAGCCATCAGGTCGTCAATCTGCGGTGCATCGATGGTCTCATATTTCATGAGCGCATCTTTCATCGAATGCAGAATGTCCATATTGTCGTTCAGGATCTGACGCGCGCGACCGTAGTTACGTTCAATCAGCGCTTTCACTTCTTGGTCGATGATACGTGCCGTCTCATCGGACATATGTTTTGCTTTCGCCACGGAGCGGCCCAGGAATACTTCACCCTCTTCCTCTGCATACAGCAGCGGACCGAGTTTGTCGGAGAAGCCCCATTGAGTCACCATGTTACGCGCCAGGTTTGTCGCCACTTTAATGTCGTTCGACGCACCGGTAGAAACATGTTCCGGACCGTAGATGATCTCTTCTGCCAGACGACCGCCGTACAGGGTCGAAATCTGGCTTTCCAGCTTCTGACGGCTGGCGCTGATCGCGTCGCCCTCAGGCAGGAAGAAGGTCACACCCAGCGCACGGCCGCGCGGAATAATCGTTACCTTGTGTACCGGATCGTGTTCCGGCACCAGGCGACCGATAATCGCGTGACCCGCTTCGTGGTAAGCCGTGGACTCTTTCTGCGCTTCCGTCATCACCATGGAGCGACGTTCCGCACCCATCATGATTTTGTCTTTCGCTTTCTCGAACTCCACCATGGAGACCACGCGCTTGTTACCGCGAGCGGCAAACAGTGCAGCTTCGTTGACCAGGTTAGCCAGGTCCGCACCGGAGAAGCCCGGGGTACCGCGCGCAATGATTGCCGCGTCGATATCTGGCGCCAGCGGTACGCGACGCATGTGCACTTTCAGAATCTGTTCACGACCACGAACATCCGGCAGACCGACAACAACCTGACGGTCGAAACGGCCTGGACGCAGCAGCGCAGGGTCAAGTACGTCCGGACGGTTAGTCGCCGCGATAACGATAATACCTTCGTTACCTTCGAAGCCGTCCATCTCAACCAGCATTTGGTTCAGGGTCTGCTCACGCTCATCGTGACCACCGCCCAGGCCCGCGCCACGCTGGCGGCCTACGGCGTCGATTTCATCGATAAAGATGATGCACGGTGCTGCCTTCTTGGCCTGCTCGAACATGTCACGCACACGAGATGCACCGACACCCACGAACATTTCAACGAAGTCAGAACCTGAAATAGTAAAGAACGGCACCTTCGCTTCACCCGCGATGGCTTTCGCCAGCAGGGTTTTACCGGTACCCGGAGGGCCTACCATCAGGACGCCTTTCGGGATCTTACCGCCCAGTTTCTGGAAACGGCTCGGCTCGCGCAGGTATTCAACCAGTTCACCCACTTCTTCTTTTGCTTCGTCACAACCGGCGACGTCAGCAAACGTGGTCTTGATCTGGTCTTCCGTCAGCATACGCGCCTTGCTCTTACCGAACGACATGGCACCTTTGCCACCGCCGCCCTGCATCTGGCGCATAAAGAAGATCCAGACGCCGATAAGAAGTAGCATCGGGAACCAGGAAATGAAGATAGAAGCCAGCAGGCTTGGTTCTTCTGGCGGCTCGCCTACCACTTTGACGTTTTTGGTCAGAAGGTTATCAAGCAGCTTAGGATCGTTCACCGGGATGTAAGTCGTGTAACGGTTACTATCTTTCTTGGTAACGTTGATCTCACGTCCGTTGATACGCGCTTCGCGAACCTGGTCCTGATTGACCTCTTGCAGGAAGGTAGAATAATCCACCTTGCGGCCATTCGACTCGCTGGGCCCAAAGCTCTGGAATACTGACATCAGCACAACGGCAATGACCAGCCAGAGTATTAGGTTTTTCGCCATGTCACTCAAGGGATTAACCTCATATTACAACTGTGTTAAAAACAGCGTCAGGATACTCTATATCCAGTTTCATTCAAACTTTCGTCTGAAATCTCCCGGTTATCATTTTCGCCCGGTCGCTACAATATACACTTCACGGGAACGGGCCCGGGAAGAGTCCGGCTTACGAACTTTGACCTTCGCAAACAGGGAGCGAATTTCCTTAAGATACTCCTCGAAACCTTCGCCCTGAAACACCTTCACAACAAAACTACCACCAGGCGCTAGTACATCACGACACATTTCTAACGCTAGCTCCACCAGATACATGGCGCGGGGGATATCCACCGCCGGTGTTCCGCACATATTTGGTGCCATATCCGACATGACAACCTGGACCTTACTGTCACCAACACGATCAAGTAACGCTTTCAGCACTAATTCATCACGAAAGTCGCCCTGAAGGAAGTCGACACCAACGATGGGATCCATTGGTAAAAGATCGCACGCAATGATTCGGCCCGTTCCGCCGATCTGCGTTACCGCATACTGGGACCATCCGCCAGGTGCCGCACCGAGGTCGACAACCGTCATCCCCGGCTTAAAAAGTTTGTCACTTTGCTGTATTTCATCAAGTTTAAACCAGGCACGGGAACGTAACCCCTTTTTCTGTGCCTGTTGAACATATTTATCGCTAAAGTGTTCCTGAAGCCAGCGGCTGGAACTGGCAGAACGCTTTTTACCTGTCATTTAACATTTCCGTCCTGGTTCATCGTTGCTTGCCTGTGACGTAAATTTCTACGCAGCTATTTGGCGATATAAGGGAGATGGCGGTAGAATGAACCGTTTTCAATCCCAACGTAAGCAAAAATATACGATGAATCTGAGTACTAAACAAAAACAGCACCTTAAAGGTCTGGCACATCCGCTCAAGCCTGTAGTCATGCTTGGCAACAATGGTTTGACCGAAGGGGTGCTTGCCGAGATTGAACAAGCGCTGGAACACCACGAGCTGATCAAGGTGAAAATCGCCTCTGAAGACAGAGACACTAAAAACCTGATCGTGGAAGCCATCGTGCGCGAAACCGGCGCCTGTAATGTACAGGTCATCGGTAAAACGCTGGTGCTCTATCGCCCATCTAAAGAGCGTAAAATCTCGCTGCCACGCTAAGGATATCCTGAATCAATCACATTTTCTGTGTGAAACGAGGGATTTCTTTCAGCAGGCTCAGCAAAATGCCATGCTCCTTGAGTTGATAAAAGGCCGCTATGCGGCCTTTTTCTTTTCTTTACAATGTATCAACATCTTAGTAGAGAAGCGAATTACAGGTATTCAACCTTGATAATTTCGTATTCCACTTCACCGCCAGGGGTGCGGATGGTGACAACATCGTCCTGCTCTTTGCCAATCAGGCCGCGAGCAATGGGTGAGTTCACCGAAATCAGGTTCTGTTTGAAGTCTGCTTCATCATCGCCCACGATGCGATAGGTTTGCTCTTCATCGTTGTCGAGGTTCAGAACGCTGACGGTAGAACCAAAGATCACGCGACCGTTGTTAGGCATTTTGGTGATATCAATAACCTGTGCATTAGACAGTTTCGCTTCGATATCTTTAATGCGCCCTTCACAGAAACCCTGCTGCTCGCGCGCCGCATGGTATTCAGCATTCTCTTTCAGGTCGCCATGCTCACGGGCTTCCGCGATAGCGGCGATGATTTCAGGGCGACGCACGGATTTCAGGAAATCCAGCTCTTCGCGCAGTTTTTCGGCACCACGTAAGGTCATCGGAATAGCTTGCATTTGTTATACCTCTTAAACATTCCTGTTGGGAGCAGTGTTCCCTGCTCCTGCCCCCCGAAGCGGGCAAGAAGCAAAAAGAAAACCGACCCGGGAGCGACGCCCCAGGTCAGCAGCAATTTTTCAATTTGATACGCATTTTACCGCGAAGTTCACTATGGGTCATCGTTTACTTTGCAGTGCCATGCACCGTAGTATGACGGTTTGTTTTCGGGTTGTTAGCGCGAGATTATGCGATTTTCCAGTTTTATCATCGGATTGACTACCAGTATAACGTTCACCGCCCAGGCCGCGAATGTTGATGAGTACATTAATCAGCTCCCCGCAGGCGCGAACCTCGCCCTGATGGTGCAGAAGGTTGGCGCACAGGCTCCCGAGATTGACTATCATAGTCAACAGATGGCGCTGCCTGCCAGTACCCAGAAGGTGATCACTGCCCTCGCCGCCCTGCTCCAACTCGGGCCTGACTTCCGTTTTACCACCACGCTTGAAACCAAAGGTAACGTCGACGGTGGCGAACTGAAAGGCGATCTTATCGCCCGTTTCGGTGGCGATCCCACCTTTAAGCGCCAGGATATCCGCAACATGGTAGCGGTGTTGAAAAAATCCGGCGTGACAAAAATCGATGGCAACGTGCTGATCGATACCTCCATTTTTGCCAGCCACGATAAAGCACCAGGCTGGCCGTGGAACGACATGACGCAGTGCTTTAGCGCCCCGCCAGCCGCCGCGATTGTTGACCGCAACTGCTTTTCGATTTCCCTTTACAGCGCGCCCAAGCCAGATGATTTAGCGTTCATTCGCGTGGCATCTTACTATCCGGTGACCATGTTTAGCCAGGTGCGAACGCTGGCTAAAGGCTCCCCTGATGCCCAGTACTGCGAACTGGACGTGGTGCCTGGCGATCTTAACCGCTACACCCTCACCGGCTGCCTGACGCAGCGCGCCGATCCCCTGCCGCTGGCCTTCGCGATTCAGGATGGCGCAAGCTATGCGGGTGCGATTCTCAAGGATGAGCTGAAGCAGGCGGGAATAACCTACTCCGGCACGCTGCTACGCCAGACGCAGGTCAACCAGCCCGGAACGGTCATTGCCAGCAAACAGTCGCCACCGCTGCACGATTTGCTGCGAATTATGCTGAAAAAGTCTGACAACATGATTGCCGACACCGTGTTCCGCATGATTGGCCACGCGCGTTTCGGCGTGCCGGGAACCTGGCGCGCGGGCTCAGACGCTGTTCGTCAGATCCTGCGCCAGCAGGCGGGGATCGATCTGGGTAACACTATCGCCGTTGATGGTTCAGGATTATCGCGTCATAACCTGATTGCCCCGGCCACCATGATGCAGGTGCTTCAGTACATTGCACAACATGACACTGAGCTAAACTTTATCTCAATGCTGCCGCTTGCCGGACACGACGGTTCGCTGCAATACCGCGCCGGGCTTCACGCGGCAGGTGTGGATGGCAAAGTATCCGCGAAAACAGGTTCACTGCAGGGGGTGTATAACCTGGCAGGGTTCATCACGACCGCCAGCGGACAGCGCATGGCATTCGTGCAGTATCTTTCCGGCTATGCCGTCGAACCGACCGACCAGCGCAACCGCCGTATTCCACTGGTTCGCTTCGAAAGCAGGCTTTATAAAGACATCTACCAGAATAACTAGCGATGAAACTACTTATAGTTGAAGACGATCTGTTATTACAGGAAGGACTGGCTCTGGGACTCGCCAATGAAGGCTATGCCCTGGACTGTGCCGGCACCGCGGCAGAAGCAGATGCCCTGATCCAGAGCGGCGAATACAGCCTGGTGATCCTTGACCTGGGCTTGCCGGACAAAGACGGCGCGACGCTGCTTACCCAGTGGCGTCGCCGGGGCATCGCCAATCCGGTGTTAATCCTGACGGCACGCGACGCCATTGAAGATCGTATTACCGGCCTTGATGCTGGCGCCGATGATTACCTGGTGAAGCCCTTTGCGCTTGCAGAACTTCAGGCTCGGGTGCGAGCGTTAATACGCCGTTATCAGGGCCATAGTGATAACTTACTAACCGACGGGGACATTACCCTGAATCTGCAAACCCAGCAGGTATTGCGCCAGTCCCAGCCCGTTGAAGTCACTCCAAAAGAGTTCGCCTTGCTGACGCGTCTGATCATGCGCAGCGGACAAACGGTACACAGAGAAACCCTTCAGCAGGATATCTATTCCTGGCAGGACGATCCGGGGTCAAATACCCTGGAAGTCCACATCCACAACCTGCGTCGTAAGCTCGGCAAAGACCGGATTAAAACCGTCCGCGGCGTTGGCTACCGCCTGGAGAGCCAGAAATGAACAGCATGCGTCGGCGATTAATGGTGTTGCTGGCGGTCATTCTGTTATTTTTCCAGCTGATAAGCGTCATTTGGTTGTGGCACGAAAGCCGCGAGCAGATTGGCTTTCTGGTGAACGAAACGCTGTCGGCAAAATCGCGTAACAACCACGTCGAGAAAGAGATCCGCGAAGCGATTGCCTCGCTGCTGGTTCCTTCTCTGGTGATGGTTGGGTTTACGTTATTTTTCTCGTTCTGGGCGGTCACCTGGATAACCCGACCGCTGAACAAACTGCGCGTGAGCCTGGCTAACCGTTCGGCGGATAACCTAACCCCACTTCCTATGTATTCCGACATGGAAGAAATCGGCGCCGTTACCACCTCGCTCAATCAGCTACTCGCCAGGCTGGACAGTACCATTCAGCAGGAGCGTCTCTTCACGGCTGACGCCGCCCATGAACTGCGAACGCCTCTTGCCGGAATCAGGCTCCATCTGGAGCTCATGGCCCAGTCAGGCTCTACGCAGGCCACGACGCTCATCAGCCGTATTGACCAGCTAATGCACACCGTTGAGCAACTGCTGATGCTGGCCCGTGCAGGACAGGCAATGGCGAGCGGCCACTATGAAACCATCAACTGGACGGACACCATTATCACGCCTCTTGGTCTTGAGCATGAAGCCAAAGAGCATACGGTGATTTGGCCTGCTAAAAGCGCGCTCACTGTTCAGGGAGACGCGGTACTGCTGAGGCTGATGCTGCGCAACCTGCTGGAGAATGCCGGGCGCTACAGCCCGACAGGCACCACGATTACCGTGACGCTTACCGAGGTCGAAGGCGGTACGCAGCTCAGCGTTATCGATCAGGGGCCTGGTATTGACGAAGCGCATCGACAGTCGATCACGGAGCCGTTCCGTCGCCTCGATCAGCGTTACGGCGGCAGCGGCCTGGGCCTGAGTATCGTACAGCGCATCCTGCAGCTTCATCACGGTAAGCTGATGCTGGAGAATGGTGCTGAAGGCGGCCTGATAGCAAGCTGCTGGCTGCCCTCAACGCTGGAATGAAAAAAGCCCCCTGATGGGGGCTTTGGACAGATATTAGTGCTTGTAGATGAACTCGACGCCTTCTTCGTCGTCTTCATCCCAGTCATCGTCCCAGTCGTCTTCCTCTTCCGCTTCCAGCTCTTCGAGCTGCTGGCGGTGGTAGTCATCCCACATGAATTCGACTTTTTCTGGCTGTTTCGCTTCTTCAGCCTGAACGACAGGGTTCTCGATGATGAAGGTCATCACATCCCAGCAGAGATCTTTCACGCCAACCTGGCTTGCCGCGGAGATAAGGTAGTATTTATCTTCCCAGCCCATCGCTTCGGCAATCGCTTTGGCTTTCGCTTCGGCTTCTGCTTTATCCATCAGGTCGATCTTGTTGAAGACCAGCCAGCGTGGCTTACTCGCCAGTTTTTCGCTGTATTTTTCCAGCTCACCGATAATGATACGGGCGTTTTCAACCGGATCGGAACCGTCGATTGGATCGATGTCGATGAGGTGCAACAGTACGCGGCAACGCTCAAGGTGCTTCAGGAAGCGAATACCCAGGCCAGCCCCTTCCGCGGCGCCTTCAATCAGGCCCGGAATATCGGCGACCACAAAGCTCTTCTCGTTATCCATACGGACAACGCCGAGGCTTGGTACCAGCGTGGTAAACGGATAGTCCGCTACTTTTGGCTTGGCCGCAGAGACGGCGCGAATGAACGTCGATTTACCGGCGTTTGGCATACCCAGCATGCCCACGTCAGCCAGCAGCATCAGTTCAAGTTGCAGGTCGCGCTTATCACCCGGGGTACCCATCGTTTTCTGACGCGGGGTACGGTTAACGGAAGATTTGAAACGGCTGTTACCCAGACCGTGCCAGCCGCCTTTTGCGACCATCAGGCGCTGACCGTGTTTGGTCATATCGCCCATGGTTTCACCGGTGCCCTGATCGATAACGCGCGTACCAACCGGAACTTTAATGGTCACGTCTTTACCGCGTTTACCGGTACAGTCACGGCTCTGGCCGTTCTGTCCGCGTTCTGCGCGGAAGGATTTTTCAAAGCGGTAGTCGATCAGCGTGTTGAGGTTTTCATCCGCCTCCAGCCACACGTCACCACCATCGCCACCGTCACCGCCGTCAGGGCCGCCACGAGGAATATATTTTTCACGGCGGAAGCTTACACAACCGTTACCGCCATCACCTGCCACGACCAGAATCGTCGCTTCATCAACAAACTTCATTTTACTCTCCGTAACTCATTCGCCTGAGCGGGGGACTACTACGACCGCTTCATTTTTGCGCCAACGTCCCCAAAGACGATGACCAATGGCGGAATACATCGCGCCCGCAACCACGACAAACGCACCGAGATAGCCCAACAGGTTGAGCATCGGTCTGACGAAGACATCGGGCCAGGCCATTGATAACAAATCTGAAAATAACAGCGTAAACAGCGGGGTAAGCGTGATCAATGCGCTCACCTGTGCTGCCTGCCAGCGCGCCATCGCTTCCGCCAGCGCGCCATAACCGACCAGCGTGTTAAGCCCACAAAAAATGAGGCACGCCAGTTGCCAGTCGCTCAGCTGGGTAATGACGCCCGGCTTCGCTAACGGCAATAATGCCACTGTACACAAAGTGTACAGCAAAAAAAGGATCTGCTGTGAGGCCAGGCGACGCAATAACACCTTTTGCGCGACGCCATAGCTCACCCAGACCGTTGCTGCACCCACGCCGAAGATCACGCCCCAGGTGTAGTCCGTAAGCCGGGTAAAAATCTCGATCAGGCTGGTGTTGAAGAACATCACCAGGCCGCATAGCAGCATGCTTGCCCCGATAATCTGCGTCCCGCGCATCTTCTCTTTGAGGATGAACACGCTCGCGACCATCATGCCCACAGGCGAAAGCTGACCAATCACCTGAGACGCCGTAGGGCTCAAATACTGCAGGGAAGAGCTGAACAGGATAAAGTTACCGAACAGACCGCCCGTCGCAATGGCCAGTAACACCAGCCATCGAGGTTTGCGGAAGAGCCGTAGCGGTGGAAGCTTGCCTTTAACTGCAAGGATGGTCCCGAGACCAATGCTTGCCATCAGGAAGCGATAAAAGACCACCGTAGGCGGCTCCATCACTTCCAGTACCTGCTTCATTGCAATTGGCAGCGCACCCCAGCACATTGCGGTCGTGAGCGCCAAAAGAATACCAATGCCGGCCTGCTGCTTCATGCCCGTTTTCCCTACAGAAAATTTTCCGGGTTTCCAATGTAAAAAGCCCCGCAACACGTTGCGGGGCTTTAATCCGTTACCGGACCGAGAAAACCTTACTCAGCAACGATGCTGATGTATTTACGGTTGTTCGGGCCTTTAACTTCAAATTTCACTTTACCGTCTGCTTTAGCAAACAGAGTGTGGTCACGACCGCAACCTACGTTGTTGCCAGCGTGGAATTTGGTACCACGTTGACGAACGATGATGCTACCCGCCAGAACGGATTCGCCACCGAAACGCTTAACGCCCAGGCGTTTAGCTTCTGAATCGCGACCGTTACGTGTGGAGCCGCCAGCCTTTTTATGTGCCATTTAAATCTCTCCTCAGGTCTTAGGCGCTGATGCCAGTAATTTTCACATCAGTGAACCACTGACGGTGGCCCTGCTGCTTACGGTAGTGTTTACGACGACGAAACTTAACGATTTTAACTTTCTCGCCACGACCGTGTGCAACAACTTCAGCTTTGATAACGCCGCCATCAACGAAAGGAACGCCGATTTTGACTTCTTCACCGTTTGCGATCATCAGAACTTCTGCGAACTCAACAGATTCGCCAGTTGCGATGTCCAGCTTTTCCAGGCGAACGGTCTGACCTTCGCTTACTCGGTGTTGTTTACCACCA
Organism: Enterobacter cloacae complex sp. P42RS; assembly: GCF_014930595.1. Classification (NCBI taxonomy): domain Bacteria; kingdom Pseudomonadati; phylum Pseudomonadota; class Gammaproteobacteria; order Enterobacterales; family Enterobacteriaceae; genus Enterobacter; species Enterobacter cloacae complex sp. P42RS. The sequence goes on along the minus strand of NZ_JADBRK010000007.1, from coordinate 97,958 downwards.
CTTTGGAAAACCGCGTACATATAAACTCCGCTTCCGCGCACGTCCTCGTATGAATCAGAGTGCGCTATAAATATTCACAATAGGGCGCGAATATTACGCAAAACGCGAGCCTTTGACAAGTGCTACCGTCAATACATGAAGAAAAAAAACACAACACGTACGGTAACGTTTATCTGAGCCGTTTTTTCAGTACAATCAGCACTACTATTGATAAACCGAAACCCTTCGTTACCCCATTGAAGATGGGATCAACAGGATAAAAAGCCCGGCTTTTGCGATGAATTTAGAAAAAATCAACGAGTTAACCGCGCAAGATATGGCGGGTGTAAATGCAGCAATCCTGGAGCAACTCAACTCTGACGTTCAGCTGATCAATCAGTTGGGCTATTACATTGTCAGCGGCGGCGGTAAACGCATTCGCCCGATGATTGCCATTCTGGCTGCCAGAGCCGTTGGCTATCAGGGAAATGCCCACGTGACGATCGCCGCGCTGATCGAATTTATTCACACCGCGACGCTTCTGCATGACGATGTTGTGGATGAATCCGATATGCGTCGTGGCAAAGCCACGGCAAACGCTGCCTTCGGGAACGCCGCCAGCGTTCTGGTCGGGGACTTTATCTATACCCGCGCCTTCCAGATGATGACCAGCCTGGGCTCTCTGAAAGTGCTCGAGGTGATGTCCGAAGCCGTCAACGTTATCGCTGAAGGCGAAGTGCTGCAGCTGATGAACGTCAACGACCCGGACATCACTGAAGAAAACTACATGCGCGTTATCTACAGCAAAACAGCGCGCCTGTTTGAAGCGGCCGCCCAGTGTTCCGGCATCCTGGCTGGCTGTTCCGAGGCGCAGGAGAAAGGACTACAGGATTATGGACGCTATCTGGGTACGGCCTTCCAGCTGATTGATGATTTGCTGGACTACAGCGCAGACGGCGAAACGCTTGGCAAAAACGTTGGCGATGACCTGAACGAAGGCAAACCGACCCTGCCGCTGCTTCACGCGATGCGTAACGGAACGGCCGATCAGGCGAAAATGATCCGTGAGGCGATCGAACAGGGAAATGGCCGCCATCTTCTGGAACCTGTACTGGAAACGATGGCCATCTGCGGCTCGCTGGAATGGACGCGTCAGCGTGCTGAAGAAGAGGCTGACAAAGCCATCGAAGCTCTCCAGGTTATTCCAGACAGCCCATGGCGCGATGCTCTGATTGGTCTTGCCCACATCGCTGTTCAACGCGACCGTTAATCTTGCACCCACCTCCCCGTATCCATCGCGGGGAGGTTCAAAAACGCACCAGTAAATTCCGCATTCATGTAAATGAATCGGGTTAAAGCCCGCATGAATAAAGCCATGTCTTATTCTGAATATCCCTTCAAGTAACGCGAACTTTTTAGAACAAGAAGTCGAAATGAGTATAGTAAGCCAGTCGTTTCAGAAGAAACGGCGTAGGTGAATCCGAACATAAGGACAGCGTTATGGATACGAAATTTATCGACTGGCATACGGCAGATATCATTGCGGCACTGCGCAAAAGAGGTACGTCACTTGCAGCAGAGTCCCGCCGCCATGGTCTGAGTTCTTCCACCCTGGCCAACGCCCTGACCCGCCCCTGGCCAAAGGGAGAATTGATTATCGCGACGGCGCTGGAAACGCACCCGTGGGTGATCTGGCCTTCACGTTATCACGATCCTGTTACTCATGAATTTATCGACAGAACGCGCATGATGCGCCAGAGAAAAGCAAAAACAGAACCGCAGGGATAACGGTTTTTTTGACAGGAATAGCAACCCCCCGGTCATTTCTGGCAGGGGGCTGCCGGAACGATTACTCGCCCTTCACACGCTCGATATTGGCACCCAGCGCGCGCAGTTTGTCTTCAATACGTTCATAGCCACGATCGATGTGATAAATACGATCCACCACCGTTGTGCCTTCCGCGATACAGCCCGCCAGCACCAGGCTTGCAGACGCACGCAGATCCGTTGCCATTACCTGAGCACCGGACAGTTTCTCAACGCCATGGCAAATCACGGTATTACTTTCGATCTCAGCATGTGCACCCATACGGATCAGTTCCGGTACGTGCATAAAACGGTTTTCGAAAATCGTCTCGGTAATCACACCGGTTCCTTCGGCAACCAGGTTCAGCAGAGTGAACTGTGCCTGCATATCGGTCGGGAATGCCGGATGCGGAGCCGTACGCACGGTCACCGCTTTAGGACGCTTGCCGTGCATGTCGAGGCTGATCCAGTCTTCACCGGTTTCAACATCGGCACCCGCTTCACGCAGCTTCGCCAGAACGGCATCCAGAGTGTCTGGCTGTGCATTACGGCAGACAATCTTACCGCCAGAGATCGCCGCAGCCACCAGGAAGGTGCCGGTTTCGATACGGTCCGGCAGAACGCGATACACACCACCGCCCAGACGCTCAACGCCTTCAATGGTGATGCGGTCAGTACCCTGGCCGGAAATCTTCGCGCCCAGCGCCACGAGGAAATTGGCGGTATCCACGATCTCCGGTTCGCGCGCGGCGTTTTCGATGATGGTGGTACCTTCTGCCAGCGTTGCCGCAGACATGATGGTGACGGTAGCGCCTACGCTCACTTTGTCCATGACAATGTGCGCGCCTTTCAGACGACCGTTGACGGAGGCCTTAACGTAACCCTCTTCCAGCTTGATCTCTGCGCCCAGTTTCTCCAGGCCAAAAATATGCAGGTCAACCGGACGCGCGCCGATGGCGCAACCGCCCGGCAGCGAAACCTGACCCTGACCGAAACGTGCCACCAGCGGGCCAAGCGCCCAGATAGATGCACGCATGGTTTTAACCAGATCGTAAGGCGCAGAGAAGTTGTTCACGTTGCTGGCGTCGATCCAGACGGAACCGTTGCGCTCAACTTTAGTGCCCAACTGGGTGAGCAACTTCATGGTCGTGTCGATATCTTTCAGCTTCGGTACGTTCTGAATTTCTACCGGCTCTTCCGCGAGCAGCGCAGCAAAGAGGATTGGCAGCGCGGCGTTCTTCGCGCCAGAAATTGTGACTTCGCCCTGGAGACGCGTTGGCCCCTGTACACGAAATTTATCCATTGTGTGCTCTCTTATAAATTCAACCGTGCTGCGGGCCTGTCGCCCTCAGCTCAAAAACCGTTTAGTTTGCGATCGCGTGCCCACTCTTGCGGGGTGAACGCTTTAATCGACAGGGCGTGGATGCGGTTATCCGCAATATATTCCATCAGCGGCGCGTACACAGCCTGCTGCTTCTTCACACGGCTCATACCGTCGAACATCTCACCCACAGCAATAACCTGGAAGTGACTGCCATCGCCAGTGACGTGGGCTTCCTGAAGGGAGAGTGCATTCATCAGCACTGTCTGGATTTCATGATTTTCCATGGGCTCTTAATCATCTGATAGTGAAAACAAGCCCAACATCTTAGAGCAAAGTGGCGTCGTCTTAAACAAGCAAAAAGCCCCGACGATGAAACTGTCAGGGCTTTCGGAAGTAACGCACTGAAAATATTAACGAGGCAGTACGTCCTGAGGCAGATTGTAGAGTTGCGCAAGGGTAACGACATTGTCACTCGCGCCATGAAGCATGACGCTTGTTCCCTGCTTTTTGCCCACAGCAACCAGATGGGCGAGCAGCGCAACGCCTGCCGTATCCACCCGCGTGACGTCGGTTAAGTCGATAAGCGTCACGCCCTGCATCGCCTCATGGCGTTTATCCCACAGTGGGTTCAGCAGATCCTGGTCCAGCTCACCGGACAGCCTTAACGTCTCACCTTCACGCGACCAGCGGAGTTGCTGCGACATTACTTCTTCTCGTCCAGGGTAATTTTCTGACGAGCAATGGACTGCAGCTGTGCGGTCAGGCCATCAATGCCCTTGGTGCGCAGCAGGTCGCTCCACTCGTTTTGTTTAGTGGTGATCATGCTCACCCCTTCGGCGATCATGTCATACGCCTGCCAGTGGCCGGTCTGGCTGTTTTTACGCCACTGGAAATCCAGGCGCACCGGCGGACGGCCGTTAGGATCGATGATCGTTACGCGAATAGGCACGATGGTCGCATCACCCAGCGGCTGCTCCGGGGCGATCTGATAGGTCTGACCGTGGTACATCGCCAGCGCCTGACCATATGCCTGCTTCAGGTATTCACGGAATGCGGCAAAATAGGCCTCACGCTGCGCCGGGGTGGCGTCTTTGTAATAGCGGCCCAGCACCAGCGCTCCCGCATATTTGATCTGCACATACGGCAGCAGTTCCTGGTCAACCACGTCACGCAGATAGTCAGGATTCGCGCGAATTTTTGGCTGTTCGTTTTTGAGCCGGTCGAAGGTTTTCTTCGCAGCTTCGTCCATCAGTTTGTACGGGTTGCTCTGATCCGCAGCATGTGCCGCAGTGAGAGGGGCAATGACCAGCATGGCAACCATTAACAGTCGTTTAAACATGAATGACTTCTCCTGAATTAATTCGCAGCACCAGGGGTCGGCGCAACGTTGGTATGGTCTTCACTCTGCGCAGGGGCATCGTCAGACTTTTTATCATCCCCTTTACTGTTGTAAAGGAACTGACCAATCATGTCCTCCAGCACCATCGCGGACTTCGTATCCTGGATAACGCTACCGTCTTTAAGGATAGTCGTTCCCAGCTCGGGATCTTCAAAGCCGACGTTAAGTGCCAGATATTGTTCACCCAGCAGGCCGGAAGTACGGATAGAAAGGGAGCTGGTGTCCGGAATGTGGTTGTAACGTTCTTCGATATCCATCGCAACGCGCGGCAGATACGTTTTCTCATCGAGCGTAATGTCAGATACGCGGCCGATCACCACACCGCCAATGCGGACCGGTGAACGCGCCTTCAGCCCGCCGATGTTATCGAACGTGGCATAGATGCGATACGTCGGCTCGGTGCGTACTGAGGTGATATCCGCCGCTCTCAGGCAGATAAACAGCGCCGCCAGCAGCGCCAGCAGCAGGAAAACGCCGACCCAAATTTCATTTTTTCTCGTTTGCATGAACTCAATTCCCAAACATCAGTGCGGTGAGTACAAAATCCAGGCCCAGTACGGCCAGCGACGAATGTACGACAGTACGTGTAGTTGCACGGCTAATGCCCGCCGACGTCGGGATGGCATCGTAACCATTGAACAATGCAATCCAGGTGACCGTAATGGCAAACACCACGCTTTTAATCAGGCAGTTAACCAGATCCATTCGCAGGTCGATGGCGTCCTGCATCGCAGACCAGAAGAAGCCGGCATCGATGCCTTTCCAGTTGACCCCAACCAGCGAACCGCCCCAGATCCCCACGGCGACAAACAGAATAGTAAGTAGCGGGAGCGAGATCACCCCCGCCCAGAAACGCGGCGAGATCACGCGACGCAGCGGATCGACCGCCATCATTTCCATGCTGGAGAGCTGCTCGGTCGCACGCATCAGGCCAATCTCAGCCGTTAATGCCGACCCAGCGCGTCCGGCAAACAGCAGTGCCGCCACAACCGGACCCAATTCGCGCAGCAGCGAAAGCGCCACCAGCATTCCGAGGCTGGTTTCCGCACTGTAGGTTGTCAGAACAAGGTAGCCCTGCAGCCCCAGCACCATGCCGATAAACAGACCGGAAACAATAATGATGAGCATCGACAGCACGCCGACATTATAAAGCTGACGCACCAGCAGAGGGGCGTGCTTGCTAAACTCCGGCTTGCCGACCAGCGCGTTGAATAACATCAATCCGGCACGCCCGAACGTCCTGATGGTTTTTATGCCACGGTGTCCGAGAGCGGCCAACGCATTTAACAGCATGAGTGGCTTAACTCCCTATTCCCAGTAAATCGTCACGATAATCGCCCGCCGGGTAGCGGAACGGTACGGGTCCGTCAGCAATACCGTCGAGGAACTGCCGCACGCGTGGATCGCAATTTTCCTGCAGCGCCTGGGCGCTACCGTGTGCAACGATCTTTTTGTCCGCCACGATATAGGCGTAATCGGCAATGCTCAACACTTCCGGTACATCGTGAGACACCACGATACAGGTGACGCCGAGCGCGCTGTTCAGTTCAGAGATGAGCTTTACCAGCACGCCCATCGTGATGGGATCCTGCCCGACGAACGGTTCGTCGAACATGATTAAATCGGGCTCTAATGCAATAGCTCGCGCCAGCGCGGCGCGGCGCGCCATCCCGCCGGACAGTTCCGAAGGCATTAGCTTCGCGGCTCCCCGCAACCCCACAGCTTCAAGCTTCATCATCACCGTGCTTTTCAGCAGCTCAGGCGTCAGGCTGGTATGCTCGCGCAGCGGATAGGCCACGTTATCAAAGACGTTCATGTCGGTGAACAACGCCCCCGACTGAAAGAGCATACTCATACGTTTGCGGACAGTATACAGGCGCGAGCGCGACATCTCCGGGACGTTTTCGCCATCGAAGAGGATTTCACCGCTATCCGGTGGGATCTGACCACCAATTAGGCGCAGGAGGGTCGTTTTACCGATCCCGGACGGCCCCATGATGGCGGTGATTTTGCCACGCGGTACGGTCAACGAAATATCATCGAATATCAGTCGATTGCCGCGAGAAAAACTCACACCGCGGACATCGACGATATTCGCCATCGTTTGGCTCATTTATAGTTCCTTTCTTACCTGCTCACGTTAAGACGTGCAGCCTGAATCAGCCCTTAACCCCGCATTTTTACAGAATATTAGCCGTTGAGGTTAGCGAAAGCTGGCATTTGTTTTACTTTTCCGGCGCATAAAGTCAAAATTAGGAATTCGTTACGCCTCAGACCGTATGCAGTCCAGCCATTCCCGCGCGATGGACCGACAAGTATACCTGAAGAAAGGACTTTTGATGCTTTTAGCAACAGCACTGTTAATCATTGGTTTACTGTTAGTGGTCTACAGTGCTGACCGTTTAGTCTTTGCTGCATCTATCCTGTGTCGCCTGACGGGTGTACCGCCTGTAGTCATCGGGATGACCGTGGTCAGCGTTGGCACGTCACTTCCTGAAATCATCGTCTCCGTCTCGGCGTCGCTGCATGGTCAGTTAGACCTGGCAATTGGCACCGCGATTGGCTCTAACATCGTCAACATATTACTGATTTTGGGCCTTGCGGCACTGCTCCATCCATTTCGCGTGCATTCTGATGTTCTGCGCCGTGAATTACCGCTAATGTTAGTCGTAAGCCTGCTGGCAGGGTGCGTATTTTATGATGGCGTACTGAGCTATAGCGACGGCATTTTCCTGCTGGCGTTGGCCGTCATCTGGTTACTGTATAGTGTTAAAATTGCCCGCCAGGCGGAAAAACAGGGTCAGGATAGCCTGACGCGTGAACAGGTTGCCGAACTCCCGCGGGAAGGCACGCTGCCGGTCGCCCTCCTCTGGCTTGGCGTTGCGCTGATTATCATGCCGATGGCAACGCGCATGGTCGTGGATAACGCGACGGTACTGGCGAACTATTTCGCCATGAGCGAACTGACGATTGGCCTGACGGTTATTGCTATCGGCACCAGCCTGCCGGAGCTGGCCACCGCCATTGCGGGGGCGCGTAAAGGGGAAGATGACATCGCCATTGGTAATATCATCGGCTCCAACATATTTAATATCGCGATTGTCATGGGCCTGCCGGCTCTGATTACGCCGGGTCCGTTTAATCCTCTGGCGTTTTCACGCGATTACGGGGTGATGTTGCTGGTCAGCGTGATATTTGCCCTGCTCTGCTGGCGGCGGCAACGCCAGATCGGCAAAGGCGCAGGCGCGCTGCTGACGGGTGGATTTATCGTATGGATGGCGATGCTGTACTGGCTCTCGCCTCTTCTCTCTGGGTAAACGGAAACGCATTATGTCGCAAATAGAATTGCAGCCGGGTTTTGACTTTCAGAAAGCAGGCAAAGAGGTTCTGGAGATTGAACGTGAAGGTCTGGCGCAGTTAGATCAGTACATTAATCAGGATTTTAGTCTGGCATGTGAGAAGATATTCTACTGTGCCGGGAAAGTCGTGGTGATGGGGATGGGCAAGTCCGGCCACATTGGGCGCAAAATGGCGGCAACGTTTGCCAGCACCGGAACCTCGTCCTTCTTTGTACACCCGGGGGAAGCCGCGCACGGCGACCTGGGGATGGTCACGCCGCAGGATGTCGTTATCGCGCTGTCCAACTCTGGTGAGTCCAATGAAATTCTGGCATTGATCCCCGTACTGAAGCGTCTGCAGGTGCCGCTGATTTGCATGACCAGCCGTCCGGAAAGTAGCATGGCGCGTGCGGCCGATATTCATCTGTGCGTTAAAGTACCGAAAGAGGCCTGCCCGCTCGGCCTGGCACCAACGTCCAGCACCACCGCCGCGCTGGTCATGGGCGATGCGCTTGCCGTCGCGCTGCTTGAAGCCCGCGGTTTTACGCCGGAAGATTTCGCGCTCTCCCATCCGGGCGGCGCGCTGGGGCGCAAGCTGCTGCTGCGGGTAAACGATATTATGCACACCGGGGATGAGATCCCTCACGTCAGCAAAGAAGCCTCCCTGCGTGATGCGCTGCTGGAAATCACCCGTAAGAATTTGGGTATGACGGTCGTGTGCGACGATCTGATGAAAATTCAGGGGATCTTCACCGATGGCGACCTGCGTCGCGTGTTCGACATGGGTGTAGATGTCCGCACGCTCGGCATTGCCGATGTGATGACGCCCGGCGGCATTCGCGTGCGTCCGGGAACGCTGGCCGTGGATGTGCTGAATCTGATGCAGTCCCGCCATATCACCTCCGTTATGGTTGCCGATGGCGACCAGTTGCTGGGTGTGGTACATATGCATGATCTGCTGCGCGCTGGCGTAGTGTAATAAAGGATAAGACAATGAGTAATGCGGGTGCATCCCTTGCAACCTGTTATGGTCCGGTCAGTACCCAGATGATGGCAAAGGCGGAAAATATTCGTCTGCTCATTCTGGATGTGGATGGCGTACTTTCCGATGGCCTGATTTACATGGGCAATAATGGTGAAGAGCTGAAAGCGTTTAACGTTCGCGACGGCTACGGTATCCGCTGTGCGCTCACCTCGGGTATCGAGGTTGCTATCATCACCGGACGAAAAGCTAAACTGGTAGAAGACCGCTGTGAAACCTTAGGCATTACCCATCTTTACCAGGGTCAATCCGATAAGATGGCAGCGTTCAATGATTTACTGGGTAAACTGGCTATCGCACCGGAAAACGTGGCCTACGTTGGAGACGACCTGATTGACTGGCCGGTGATGGCTGAAGTCGGTCTCAGCATCGCGGTTGCTGATGCTCATCCGCTGTTGATCCCGCGCGCTGACTACGTTACCCACATCAACGGTGGCCGGGGTGCCGTCCGTGAAGTCTGCGATCTGCTTCTGCTGGCGCAGGGCAAGCTTGATGAAGCCAAAGGGCAATCGATATGAGTAAAACCAGACGTTGGGTTATCATTCTGCTTTCGCTTGTCGCACTGGTATTGATTGGCGTGAACCTTGCCGATCGCGACGATACGCAAACGGAAGTCGTCAACAATAACGATCCAACCTATAAAAGCGATCACAGCGACACCGTGGTCTATAGCCCGGAAGGTGCGCTGAATTATCGCCTGATTGCCCAGCACGTTGAATACTTTTCCGATGACGGCGTTTCGTGGTTTACCCAACCTGTCATGACCACTTTCGATAAAGACAAAGTGCCGACGTGGTCAATTAAGTCAGATCGGGCCAAACTGACAAATGATCGTATGCTTTATCTGTATGGCCACGTTGAAGTCAACGCCCTGACCGCTGACTCGCAACTGCGAAAAATTACGACGGATAATGCCCAGATCAACCTGGTAACCCAGGACGTGACGTCGCAGGATCTGGTCACACTGTATGGCACAACATTTAATTCCAGCGGTTTAAGAATGCGCGGGAACTTACGCAGCAAGAACGCCGAGCTGATTGAAAAGGTTAGAACCTCCTATGAAATTCAAAACAAACAAACTCAGCCTTAAAGTAATTATCGCCAGCGCGATGCTGGCGGCCAGTCTCCCCGCGCTTGCTGTAACGGGCGATACCGACCAGCCGATCCATATCGAGTCCGACACTCAGTCTCTCGATATGCAGGGTAACGTCGTCACCTTCACGGGTAACGTCGTCATGACTCAGGGGACCATCAAAATTAACGCCGATAAAGTGGTCGTTACCCGTCCGGGCGGCGAGCAGGGCAAAGAGATCATTGATGGTTACGGCAACCCGGCCACCTTCTACCAGATGCAGGACAACGGCAAGCCGGTGAAGGGCCACGCCTCGCATATGCACTATGAGCTGGCGAAGGACCTGGTCATCCTGACCGGAAACGCGTATCTGGAACAGCTGGACAGCAATATTACCGGTGACCAGATTACCTATCTGGTGAAAGAGCAAAAAATGCAGGCCTCCAGCGAGAAAGGCAAACGCGTAACCACCGTGCTGGTTCCGTCGCAGCTGCAGGACAAAGGCAAGGGCCAGGCCCCGGCACAGAAGAAGAGTAACTAATTCGCTATGGCAACATTAACTGCAAAAAATCTCGCGAAGGCCTATAAGGGCCGCCGTGTCGTAGAAGATGTCAGTCTGACCGTCAACTCCGGCGAAATTGTGGGCCTGCTTGGCCCGAACGGTGCGGGTAAAACCACCACCTTCTACATGGTGGTGGGTATTGTGCCGCGCGATGCCGGCAACATTATTATTGACGATGAAGATATCAGCCTGCTGCCGCTGCACGCGCGCGCGCGCCGTGGCATCGGCTATCTGCCGCAGGAAGCCTCTATTTTCCGTCGTCTGAGCGTCTTTGATAACCTGATGGCAGTCCTGCAAATTCGCGACGACCTGACCAACGAACAGCGTCAGGATCGCGCCAACGAGCTGATGGAAGAGTTTCATATCGAACACCTGCGCGACAGCCTGGGCCAGGCCTTGTCCGGGGGGGAACGCCGTCGTGTTGAGATTGCGCGCGCGTTGGCCGCCAATCCGAAGTTTATCCTTCTGGATGAACCGTTTGCGGGCGTTGACCCGATCTCCGTTATCGACATTAAACGCATTATCGAGCATCTGCGTGACAGCGGACTTGGCGTGCTGATCACAGACCACAACGTTCGTGAAACGCTGGCGGTATGTGAACGCGCGTATATCGTGAGCCAGGGCAATCTGATCGCTCACGGTACGCCGCAGCAGATCCTCGAAGACGATCATGTTAAGCGCGTCTATCTTGGGGAAGACTTCAGACTCTGATAGGGTAGAGGTAACGTAACGCCGAACCGGAGAAAAATGCTCTGAACATGAAGCAAGGTTTGCAATTAAGGCTCAGCCAACAGCTGGCGATGACGCCGCAGTTACAGCAGGCAATTCGTCTGTTGCAACTGTCCACCTTAGAACTCCAGCAGGAGCTCCAGCAGGCGCTGGACAGCAATCCCCTGCTGGAGCAAGCCGATCTTCATGACGAGGTAGATACCCAGCAGTCACAGGACACAGAAGCGCTCGACACCGCGGATGCACTCGAACAAAAAGAGATGCCGGACGAGCTTCCGCTGGATGCCAGCTGGGATGAAATCTATACCGCCGGGACCCCTTCCGGCACGCGTGCAGACTACCAGGACGACGAGCTACCGGTCTACCAGGGCGAAACCACCCAGTCGCTGCAGGATTACCTGATGTGGCAGGTAGAGCTTACCCCCTTCTCCGATACCGACCGCGCCATTGCCACCTCGATTGTCGACGCCGTTGATGACACCGGTTATTTGACCGTCACGCTGGACGACATTCTGGAAAGCATGGGCGATGAAGAGATTGAGATTGAGGAGATTGAAGCGGTACTGAAACGCATTCAGCGCTTCGATCCGGTCGGGGTGGCCGCTAAAGACCTGCGCGACTGTTTGCTGATCCAGCTTTCTCAGTTCAGCAAAGAGACGCCGTGGCTCGACGAGGCACGCTTAATCATCAGCGATCATCTGGATCTTCTGGCTAACCACGATTTCCGCACCCTGATGCGCGTGACGCGCCTGAAGGAAGAGGTGCTGAAAGAGGCGGTAAATCTGATCCAGTCCCTCGATCCGCGTCCCGGTCAGTCGATCCAGACCAGCGAACCCGAGTACGTTATCCCGGACGTGCTGGTCAGAAAACACAATGACCGCTGGGTCGTTGAACTGAACTCTGACAGCATCCCTCGCCTGCAAATCAACCAGCAGTACGCCTCCATGTGTACCAGCGCGCGCAACGACTCCGACAATCAATATATTCGCAGCAATCTTCAGGAAGCGCGATGGTTGATCAAGAGCCTGGAGAGCCGGAATGATACCCTGCTTCGCGTGAGCCGCTGCATCGTCGAACAGCAGCAGGCATTCTTTGAGCAGGGCGAAGAGTATATGAAACCGATGGTGCTGGCGGATATCGCCCAGGCCGTCGAGATGCATGAATCCACTATTTCCCGCGTTACTACGCAGAAGTATCTGCACAGTCCGCGCGGTATTTTTGAGCTTAAGTATTTCTTCTCCAGCCACGTGAACACCGAGGGTGGCGGCGAAGCCTCCTCAACGGCGATTCGCGCCCTGGTGAAGAAGTTGATCGCCGCGGAGAACCCCGCGAAGCCACTAAGTGACAGTAAGTTGACCACCATGCTGTCCGATCAGGGTATTATGGTGGCACGTCGTACTGTTGCGAAGTATCGAGAGTCTTTATCCATTCCGCCGTCTAACCAGCGTAAACAACTGGTCTGACACAACCGATAAGGAAGACACTATGCAGCTCAATATCACAGGACATAACGTCGAGATTACTGAGGCTTTACGTGACTTCGTGAACGCTAAGTTCGCGAAACTCGAGCAGTATTTCGAAAGGATCAATCAGGTCTACGTTGTGTTAAAAGTGGAGAAAGTGACTCATATCTCGGATGCAACCCTGCATGTTAACGGGGGTGAACTCCATGCCAGTGCGGAAGGGCAAGACATGTACGCGGCTATCGACGGCTTGATTGACAAGCTTGCGCGACAGCTCAATAAACATAAAGATAAACTGAAACAACACTAATTGTCCGGGCAGTTAACGGGTGCAGGACGGCCTGTTGTGAAACACAACGGGCCATTTGTACAGTTAGCGCTTAGGTGAAATTATGATGAACAACGATTCCGCTCTTCAACTGAGCAATGTCCTTAACCAGGAATGTACCCGCAGTGCCGTTCACTGCCAGAGCAAAAAACGTGCGCTGGAGATCATCAGTGAATTAGCTGCAAAACAGCTGGGCCTGCCGCCGCAGGTGGTGTTCGAAGCCATTCTGACCCGTGAAAAGATGGGCAGTACCGGTATCGGCAACGGCATCGCGATCCCGCACGGCAAGCTGGAAGAGGACACCCTGCGTGCCGTCGGTGTGTTTGTGCAGCTGGAAACCCCAATCGCTTTTGACGCCATTGATAACCAGCCCGTCGATCTCCTCTTCGCGCTGCTGGTGCCTGCCGACCAGACCAAGACCCACCTGCATACGCTTTCGCTGGTTGCTAAACGTCTGGCGGATAAAACCATCTGCCGTCGACTGCGCTCAGCCCAAAGTGATGAAGAGCTTTATCAAATTATCACTGAAGCAGAAGGCAATCAGGATGACGCATAACCAGGTGATGGCCTTCACATCTGTTGTCCTGAGGAGAAACGGAACATGGTGCTGATGATTGTCAGCGGTCGTTCAGGGTCGGGGAAATCCGTTGCCCTGCGCGCGCTGGAAGACATGGGTTTTTACTGCGTCGATAACCTGCCGGTCGTGTTATTGCCCGATCTGGCACGCACGTTAGCGGAGAGACAAACCTCCGCCGCCGTCAGTATCGACGTTCGTAACATGCCGGAATCGCCAGAGATCTTCGAACAGGCAATGAGTAACCTGCCTGACGCGTTCTCGCCTCAGCTGCTGTTCCTTGATGCCGACCGCAATACCCTGATCCGCCGCTACAGCGACACCCGTCGTCTGCACCCGCTTTCCAGCAAGAATCTTTCGCTGGAGAGCGCCATCGACGAAGAGAGCGATCTGCTTGAGCCGCTGCGCTCTCGTGCCGATCTGATTGTCGACACCTCAGAGATGTCCGTTCACGAGCTGGCGGAAATGCTGCGAACCCGGCTGCTGGGCAAACGCGAGCGCGAGCTGACGATGGTGTTCGAATCTTTCGGCTTTAAGCACGGTATTCCGATTGATGCGGACTATGTTTTCGACGTGCGCTTCCTGCCGAACCCGCACTGGGATCCCAAACTGCGTCCAATGACCGGTCTGGATAAGCCCGTGGCGGCGTTCCTCGACCGACACACAGAAGTTCACAATTTTATCTACCAGACGCGAAGCTACCTTGAGCTATGGTTACCTATGCTGGAGACAAACAATCGTAGCTACCTGACGGTGGCGATTGGCTGTACCGGCGGTAAACATCGTTCGGTCTACATCGCCGAACAGCTGGCCGACTATTTCCGCTCGCGCGGTAAGAACGTTCAGTCCCGTCATCGCACGCTGGAAAAACGTAAAACATGACCGTAAAACAAACCGTTGAGATCACCAATAAGCTGGGCATGCATGCACGCCCGGCGATGAAGCTGTTTGAGCTGATGCAGGGTTTCGATGCAGAAGTGCTGCTGCGTAATGACGAAGGCACCGAAGCGGAAGCCAACAGCGTTATTGCGCTGCTGATGCTGGACTCCGCCAAAGGGCGTCAGATTGAGGTTGAAGCCACCGGTCCTCAGGAAGAGGAAGCTCTGGCAGCGGTAGTTGCGCTGTTTAACGCCGGGTTCGACGAAGATTAGGCCTGCTATTCTGGCGGGTGGCGCTGCGCTTACCCGCCCTACATTAACGCATTTCTCTCCATAAACCCTTCCCCACCCAGCTGGCGCATCTGGCGCATGATCCACGCCTGACGGCTTCGCACGTACCCTGACGGGGCGCTGGCCTTGAAGCGGACAGGATTAGGCAGAACAGCCGCGAGCAGCGCCGCCTCCGACATGCTCAGCCTGCTGGCAGGTTTATTAAAATAGCGTTGTGATGCAGCTTCGACACCAAATACCCCGTCGCCGAACTCGGCGATATTAAGGTAAACGGTCAGAATACGCTTTTTGCTCCAGACCGTTTCCATGCCCAGGGTCAGACCCGCTTCCAGCCCTTTTCGCACCCAGCTTCGCCCATCCCACAGGAACAGGTTTTTAGCCGTCTGCTGCGACAGCGTTGACGCACCGCGCACGCGGTTTTCGTGACGTTCGTTATGGGCCAGCGCCTTTTCAATCGCAGCCACATCGAACCCCCAGTGCTCCGGGAATTTTTGATCTTCCGCCGCGATAACCGCCAGCCCCATGAACGGAGAAATTTCATCCATGCTCACCCAGTCAGAATGGGCAACATAGCCGAAATCACCGGAGAACCACGCGCTAAGCTGGCGCTCAACCATGACCGCTGAAAACGGTACCGGCAAAATGCTGAACACGGCCAGCCCGCCTCCCCAGAACACCGCCAGGACGAGTACGATGCGGAAAAGAAGGCGTTTCACCCATGCGCCTGCGGAAAACTGACGTCTCATTCCGTCAGCACCAGCACCCGGGCGACCAGCTTTTCAATGCCCACGGCGGCTTCCGCAATATTCTTCGCCAGCATATACGCGGGCGTGGTGACAACTTTGTTGTCCTCATCCACCACAATGTCATCGACCGGGCACGGAACGTGTTCGCCCCCCATATCCTCGACGACCTCTGCGGTATCAATATCGGTTCCGATCGTCAGCCGTAACGGAAAATCGAAAATATTTGGCAGCATGGCCGGTGCAATACAGATAAAGCCCAGCGGCTTGCCCGCGGCATGCATCGCCAGCGTCAGCGCTTTGAGATCAGGGGCCACCGTGCATGCGGCACCTTCGGCTGCAAAGGTGCTGAGATTTTTCGCGGCGCCGAAGCCGCCCGGCACAATGAGCGCATCCAGTTCAGCGGCATCTGCCTTCGCCAGCGGATGAATCTCTCCCCGGGCAATACGCGCGGCTTCAATCAGCACGTTACGCGTTTCGGCCATCGGCTCGCCGGTCAGATGGTTAATCACATCCGACTGATTTTTGTCGGGTGCAAAACAGATTACCTCTGCTCCCTGTTTTGTCAGGGCCAGCAGCGTGATTACGGCTTCATGTATTTCTGAACCATCAAAAACACCGCATCCGCTCAGGACAACACCAATTTTTTTCATCTTGACGATCCTTCTTTGCAACTCGCTGAAGCACATTAATAATTTTGATTAAAACGCTATGCTTCACACATTTCACTGATTCATGTAACAAACCATTTAAGATTTGCTATCTTATCTGCGTGCGGCCTAAATTTTTACGGCGGCGCCCATTAGAAAATTACTTTAAAAAACAGGCGCAGCCACGATTTCCCTGGTGTTGGCGCAGTATTCGCGCACCCCGGTCTAGCCGGGGTCATTTTTTTCTGGCATCCACCCAGGCTTTAAGCACCGCAACATCGTTCTGCCACTCTTGTTTCATCTCTTCAACCCAATCACCAACGTTATCTTCCCAAGCTGGTAAATCAGGCGACTGAATCTGTTGACCCAGCTGCTGCAGATGGCGTAACCCGACCGAGCCGGCTGCGCCTTTGATTTTATGCCCTTCTTCCACGATGCCCTTCTGGTCACGCGCCGTCAGGTTTGACTCCAGCACGCTCAGATAACCCGGCATCATTTTTTCAAACACCGCCAGGCCGTCGGTAATCAGTTTCGGGCCGACCAGATCGATATACTGCTCCAGCATCGCGGTATCGAGTATCGTTTGGGCTTTTGCGCTATCAACAGACGTCATGGTGCTCTCCTCTTCATCGTGGGTATCCCAGAACTTCTTGATCATGGCGGTCAGAGCAGGCACCGCCAGAGGCTTGCTGAGTACATCGTCCATACCGGCGTCGAGATACTCTTTTTTATCTTTCAGCACGTTCGCCGTCAGCGCCACCAGCGGCGGCAGTTCATCAGCCGCGTACTGACGCGTCAGTTCACGCGAGATATCCAGCCCGGTCATATCCGGCAACTGGATATCCAGCAGAACGAGGTCATATTCACCCGGTGTAAACATCTCCAGCGCGGCTTTACCGGTCATCGCGACATCCACGCTGTTGCCCAGTTTTTCCAGCACCGAGCGCGCTACAATCACGTTAAGCTCAATATCCTCAACAAGCAGGACGTGCAGCGCAGGCAGCGGCATATCGTCATTTTCAAAGGTATCCTCTACCTCTTCCGCCACCGCCGGCGCATGCACCGTCAGCGTGAAGGTTGACCCTTTGCCCGCCTGGCTGGCAACGGTGATGTCACCGCCCATACTCTTCGCCAGCCGCTTAGACACCGCCAGGCCGATTCCGGTACCAGTGGCCGGTTTTCCACCGTTGCTGTCCTTCACCTGGTAGTACATGGCGAAAATCTTGTCCTGCTCCTCCTGCGGAATACCAATCCCGGAGTCCTCCACCTCGAAGTGCAGCATGTCGCCGTCGTCATAGCGAATACGCACCGCCACCTGCCCCTTCTGGGTAAATTTCACCGCGTTGCTGATGAGGTTCCACAGGATCTGACGCAGCCGCGTGCCGTCGGTAATCACTTTATGCGGCAGCGGCAGGGTGGGCTCCATGACAAAATTCAGCCCCTTCTGCTGCGCCTGCAGACCAGACAAGTTTTCCAGATCGGCAAGGAAGCTGGTGAAATCAACCGGCTGGTTATCAAGCTGAACCTTTCGGCGCTCCATCTTATCCATGTCAATAATATCGTTGAAGATATTACCCAGCGTGACCGCCGAGACGTGAATCGTTTTGAGGTATTTTTCCTGCTCCGCGGTCAGGTCGGTATCCAGCAGAATGCGGCTCAGCCCCACAATGCCGTTAAGCGGCGTACGAAGCTCATGGCTGATGGTGGAGATGAAGGTGGTCTTGTCGCGGCTGGCGCGCTCCAGCGCATCCTGATAGCGCTTACGCTCGGTAATATCACGGCCGAAGCCCATCAGGCCGTGACGCTTCCCGACGCGGTCATAGTACGGCACCTTACGGATCTCAAAGCAGGCTTTGCGCCCGTCCGGGTAATCCAGCCACTGTTCGTAGGTCAGCGAGACGTTATGGCGGAACACTTTTTCGTCCGTCTCCATGACCTTGGCGGCCGCCTCTTCGGAGTAAACGTCCTGCGGCTTGAGGTGAATCAGCTGCTTCTCGCTTTTCCCGGTCAGGAGCTCCATCGCCCGGTTACAGCCGGAAAACTCTTTATCTTCGTTACGGTAGAATACCAGATCCGGCGAAGCGTCCAGGAACGAACGCAGGAAGGAGGATTGCTGCTCAAGCTGGATCTGCGTCACCTCGCGCTCTTTCATTTCGATTTTCAGCTGTTCCAGCGTGGCCTGACGCTCTGCCTCCGCCTTCTCACGATCTGAAATTTCCTGATTCAACTGAGCAATGTTGTCTTTAAGCTGAACGTTGAGCTTCAGGTCGCGCTCGCGCATCTCCTCCAGCTTATCGACCAGTTTTGATAAGCGCTGACGGGACTCCTCCAGCTGTTCGACCACCACGGAAAGGAAATAAACCGCCCAGGGGGTAATGAGCAGGCCGAAGAAGATAGAGCGGATAACGTCGATACTCTCGACCTGACCATGCAGAACCATCGTAACGGCCATCTGCACGACAATCGCCAGAACGACCAGCGCCAGCGCCAGCAGCATGGAGAAACGCACCAGCCCAAGCTTCATCATCAGGTCGACGTAGTACTGGGCTAGCATTCGAATTTGCTTCATAGAGGATCCCTTCACGACTTTATCGCTCAATAATACTCAAATTCGAGGCGGGACGTTGAAGGTTGTGAGAAAAAGTGCGGGGTGAAACAGGAGATTAGCCTCGCCTCCGGTTCACCGGAAGCGAGGAGAGGTCAATCAGGAGCGTTTCAGCAGCAGCCAGAGGCTGATCAGGAAGAAGCTGGCGCTCGGCAGCAGCGCACCGATAATCGGCGGGATGCCATAAACCAGCGTCAGCGGACCGAAGATCTGATCGAGTACATAGAAGACAAAGCCGAAGCTAATACCGGTCACGACGCGCACGCCCATCGGCACGCTACGCAGCGGGCCGAAGATAAACGACAGCGCCATCAGCATCATCACCGCCACGGACATCGGCTGGAAGATTTTGCTCCACATATTGAGCTGATAGCGTCCGGCATCCTGCCCGCTCGACTTCAGGTACTTCACATAGTTGTGCAAGCCGCTGATAGAGAGCGCGTCAGGATCCAGCGCAACAACCCCGAGCTTATCCGGCGTGAGGTTGGTCTTCCAGGTGCCGGTCACCGTCTGTGACCCGGTAATCTGTTTTGGATCGGTCAGGTCAGATTCATCAACCTGCGACAAACGCCACTGCTTATGTTCAGCGTCAAACTTAGCGGAAGAGGCGTGTCGGACAGACTCCAGACGGCGCTGGTCGTTGAATGCGTAGATGCTCACCCCGCCCAGTTCATCATTACCCTTTACCCGTTCGATGTAGACAAAGTTTTTCCCGTCTTTCGCCCATAAACCTTGCTGAGTCGAGAGCAGTGAACCACCGTACATTGCCTGAGCACGATAGTTACGCGCCATCTGCTCGCCCTGCGGTGCCACCCACTCGCCAATCGCCATGGTCAACAGCACCAGCGGGATTGCGGTTTTCATTACCGACAGCGCAACCTGCATACGGGTAAAGCCTGAGGCCTGCATCACCACCAGCTCGCTGCGCTGAGCCAGCATCCCCAGCCCCAGCAGCGCGCCCAGCAGAGCCGCCATCGGGAAGAAGATCTGCACATCTTTTGGCACGCTGAGCAGGGTGTACATCCCCGCCCCCATCGCGTCATAGCTGCCCTGCCCGGCTTTTTTCAGCTGATCGACAAATTTGATAATGCCGGAGAGCGACACCAGCATGAACAACGTCATCATGATGGTGGTGAAAATGGTTTTACCGATATAGCGATCAAGAACGCCAAACGCCTGCATTAGATGGCTCCTTTACGCGAGAATCGGGCACGTATGCGGCGCACAGGCACCGTATCCCACAGGTTTAATCCCAGCGCCAGTAAGATGTACAGGCTGTTAACGAACCACGTCCAGACCATCGGATCCAGCTTACCCTTCGCGCCGTTAGAGCGAATCGAGGTTTGCAGCAGGAAGTAGATCAGGTAAAGCAGCATCGCTGGCAGCATAGAGAGCACGCGGCCCTGGCGCGGGTTCACCACGCTCAGCGGCACGACAATCAGTGCCATCATAAACACGGTGAATACGAGCGTAATACGCCAGTGGAACTCAGCCCGCGCTCTGTCGGTATCGGTATTCCACAGCGTGCGCATATCCATTTGCTCGGTATCCGTCGGATCGAGCGCCACCGCCTGATGACCAATAATGGCCTGATAGTTCTGGAAATCCGTAATACGGAAGTCACGCAGCATCGCGGTGCCTTCGAAACGGGTGCCTTTATTCAGCGTGACGACCTGAGAACCGTCTTTGCGCTGAGAAAGCTGGCCAGAATCGGCAACCACCACGGACGGACGCGCGTTACCTTTAGGACGCAGCTGCGCCAGAAATACATCGTTGAATTTACTGCCGTCAACGCTCTCAATAAACAGCACGGAGTTTCCGTCAGTCGCCTGCTGGAACTGCCCCTGCGCGAGCGCCGCCATGCCGGGGTTTGCTTTCGCCTCGGCCAGCACTTCGTCCTGATGACGGGAAGACATAGGGCCCGCCCACATCACATTCACCGCCGCAACAATGCCCGTGAACAGCGCCAGTATCATCGCCGCTTTCACCAGTACGGCTTTACTCAGGCCGCAGGCATGCATCACCGTAATTTCACTCTCGGTGTACAGCTTACCGAGGGTCATCAGCAGGCCGAGGAATAGACTCAGCGGTAGAATAAGCTGCGCCATTTCCGGGATCCCCAGCCCAAGCAGGGAAAGCACCAGATTCGTTGGAATTTCGCCGTCAACGGCCGCACCGAGGATCTTAACCAGCTTCTGACAGAAAAAAATCAGCAGCAGGATGAAGAGGATCGCCAGTTGGCTTTTGAGCGTCTCCCGCACCAGATATCTTATGATTATCACTTTAAATACGCCCGTAAAAACCCGTCTCTTTGCTGGAAAATCGCTTGTTTCATGGCTTAAACGTCATTTATTCTCTTGAGTCGTCGAAATCGTCGCTAAGATTAAAACATCCGGCGGATTCACGCTTCAGGACTTTTTCTGACGTGTCGAAACCGTAGTAACGTAAGATTAACACGAAGTCACCACAACAGCGGACATGAGTTACGAAAGGTTTCAATTCTATCCGTAGCAGCCGCCGTTGTCTTTAAGATTCAGGAGCGTAGTGCATGGAGTTCAGTGTAAAAAGCGGTAGCCCGGAGAAACAGCGGAGTGCCTGCATCGTTGTGGGCGTCTTTGAACCGCGCCGACTCTCCCCGATCGCCGAGCAACTCGATAAAATCAGTGACGGCTATATCAGCGCCCTGCTGCGCCGTGGCGAACTGGAAGGCAAACCTGGGCAGACGCTGTTACTGCACCATGTTCCGAACGTCCTGTCAGAGCGTATTCTGCTGATTGGCTGCGGCAAAGAGCGCGAGCTGGATGAACGTCAGTATAAGCAGGTTATTCAGAAAACCATTAATACGCTGAATGACACCGGTTCAATGGAAGCCGTCTGCTTCCTGACCGAGCTGCACGTCAAAGGCCGTAACACCTACTGGAAAGTGCGTCAGGCCGTCGAAACGGCAAAAGAGAGCCTTTACAGCTTCGATCAGCTTAAGACCAACAAAAGCGAGCCGCGTCGCCCGCTGCGCAAAATGGTCTTTAACGTGCCAACCCGTCGCGAACTGACCAGCGGCGAGCGCGCCATCCAGCATGGTCTGGCGATTGCCGCCGGTATTAAAGCGGCAAAAGATCTCGGCAACATGCCGCCAAACATCTGTAACGCCGCCTACCTCGCCTCTCAGGCGCGCCAGCTGGCTGACTCCTACAGCAAAAACGTCATCACCCGCGTCATCGGCGAACAGCAGATGAAAGAGCTGGGGATGCACTCTTATCTGGCGGTGGGTAACGGCTCGCAGAACGAATCCCTGATGTCGGTCATCGAATACAAAGGCAATCCGTCTGAAGACGCGCGTCCGATCGTGCTCGTCGGTAAAGGGCTGACCTTTGACTCCGGCGGTATCTCCATCAAGCCTTCAGAAGGCATGGACGAGATGAAGTACGACATGTGCGGCGCGGCGGCGGTTTACGGCGTCATGCGCATGGTTGCGGAGCTTCAGCTGCCCATCAACGTAATCGGCGTGCTGGCAGGCTGCGAAAACATGCCTGGCGGTCGCGCGTATCGTCCGGGCGACGTCCTGACCACCATGTCCGGCCAGACCGTTGAAGTGCTGAATACCGACGCCGAAGGCCGTCTGGTACTCTGTGACGTGTTGACCTACGTTGAGCGCTTCGAGCCAGAAGCGGTTATCGACGTGGCCACCCTGACCGGTGCCTGCGTGATTGCCCTGGGCCATCACATCACCGGCCTGATGTCGAACCACAACCCGCTGGCGCACGAGCTTATCGGCGCGTCCGAGCAGGCCGGTGACCGCGCATGGCGTCTGCCGCTGGGTGACGAGTATCAGGAACAGCTGGAGTCTAACTTTGCGGACATGGCTAACATTGGTGGTCGTCCTGGCGGGGCTATCACCGCAGGCTGCTTCCTGGCGCGCTTTACCCGCAAGTACAACTGGGCGCACCTGGATATCGCGGGGACCGCATGGCGCTCCGGTAAAGCCAAAGGCGCTACCGGACGTCCGGTGGCCCTGCTGTCGCAGTTCCTGCTTAATCGTGCGGGTTTTAACGGCGACGAGTGATGTAATGTGCCGGGTGGCGGCTTCGCCTTACCCGGCCTACACGCCACTCAACCGTAGGCCGGGTAAGCGAAGCGCCACCCGGCTTTGCATTTAAATCCACGACAAGAAGCCCCATATATGAAGAATGCAACGTTCTACCTTCTGGACAACGACACCCATCAGGATGGCCTCAGCGCCGTTGAACAGCTGGTGTGTGAAATTGCCGCAGAACGTTGGCGCGCAGGTAAACGCGTACTGATTGCCTGTGAAGATGAGTTGCAGGCGATTCGCCTGGATGAAGCGCTATGGGCGCGCCCGCCGGAAAGTTTTGTTCCGCATAACCTGTCGGGCGAAGGTCCACGCGGCGGGGCACCGGTCGAAATTGCCTGGCCGCAAAAGCGCAACAGCAGCGCGCGCGATATTCTCATTAGCCTGCGGACAGACTTTGCAGATTTTGCCACCGCTTTCACAGAAGTGGTAGACTTTGTCCCTTACGAAGAATCCTTGAAACAACTGGCGCGCGAACGCTATAAAGCGTACCGCCTGGCCGGTTTTAACCTGAATACGGCAACCTGGAAATAATGGAAAAGACATATAACCCACGCGATATCGAACAGCCGCTTTACGAGCACTGGGAACAGCAGGGCTATTTCAAGCCTAACGGCGACGAAAGCAAAGAGTCCTTCTGCATCATGATCCCGCCGCCGAACGTCACCGGCAGTTTGCATATGGGGCATGCTTTCCAGCAGACCATCATGGACACCATGATCCGCTACCAGCGCATGCAGGGCAAAAACACCCTGTGGCAGGCGGGGACTGACCACGCGGGTATCGCGACCCAGATGGTGGTTGAGCGTAAAATTGCCGCTGAAGAAGGTAAAACTCGTCACGACTACGGTCGCGATGCGTTCATCGACAAAATCTGGCAGTGGAAGGCAGAATCCGGCGGCACCATTACCCGTCAGATGCGCCGTCTCGGCAACTCCGTGGACTGGGAGCGCGAGCGCTTCACCATGGACGAAGGCCTGTCCAACGCCGTAAAAGAAGTGTTCGTCCGTCTGTACAAAGAAGACCTGATTTACCGCGGCAAACGCCTGGTAAACTGGGACCCGAAACTGCGCACCGCAATTTCTGACCTGGAAGTGGAAAACCGCGAGTCCAAAGGCTCCATGTGGCACATCCGCTATCCGCTGGCCGATGGCGCAAAAACCGCAGACGGTAAAGATTACCTGGTGGTGGCGACCACCCGTCCGGAAACCCTGCTGGGCGATACCGGCGTGGCCGTTAACCCGGAAGATCCGCGCTATAAAGATCTGATCGGCAAATTTGTGGTGCTGCCGCTGGTGAACCGCCGCATTCCGATTGTTGGCGACGAACACGCCGACATGGAAAAAGGCACCGGCTGCGTGAAAATCACCCCGGCGCACGACTTCAACGACTATGAAGTGGGTCGTCGTCACGCCCTGCCGATGATCAACATTCTGACCTTCGACGGCGATATCCGCGAAAGCGCAGAGGTGTACGACACCAAAGGCAACGAATCCGACGTTTACTCCAGCGAGATCCCGGCGGAGTTCCAGAAGCTGGAGCGCTTTGCCGCACGTAAAGCCATCGTAGCCGCCGTTGATGCCCTCGGCCTGCTGGAAGAGATTAAGCCTCACGATCTGACCGTGCCGTACGGCGACCGTGGCGGCGTGGTTATTGAGCCAATGCTGACCGACCAGTGGTACGTCCGTGCCGACGTGCTGGCAAAACCGGCTGTGGAAGCGGTTGAGAACGGCAGCATTCAGTTCGTGCCGAAGCAGTACGAAAACATGTACTTCTCCTGGATGCGCGACATTCAGGACTGGTGTATCTCCCGTCAGCTGTGGTGGGGTCACCGCATCCCGGCATGGTACGACAACGAAGGAAACGTCTACGTTGGCCGCAGCGAAGATGAAGTGCGTCAGGAAAACAACCTGAGCGCTGACGTTGCCCTGCGTCAGGACGAAGACGTGCTGGATACCTGGTTCTCCTCCGCGCTGTGGACCTTCTCCACCCTCGGCTGGCCGGAAAACACCGACGCGCTGCGTCAGTTCCACCCTACCAGCGTAATGGTGTCCGGCTTCGACATCATCTTCTTCTGGATTGCCCGCATGATCATGATGACCATGCACTTCATCAAAGACGAAGACGGCAAGCCGCAGGTTCCGTTCCATACCGTCTACATGACCGGCCTTATCCGCGACGACGAAGGGCAGAAGATGTCCAAGTCCAAGGGCAACGTGATTGACCCGCTGGACATGGTTGACGGGATCTCCCTGGAAGACCTGCTGGAAAAACGTACCGGCAACATGATGCAGCCGCAGCTGGCTGAGAAAATCCGCAAGCGTACCGAGAAGCAGTTCCCGAACGGGATCGAATCTCACGGTACCGACGCCCTGCGCTTCACCCTGGCGGCGCTGGCCTCTACCGGCCGCGACATCAACTGGGACATGAAGCGTCTGGAAGGTTACCGTAACTTCTGTAACAAGCTGTGGAACGCCAGCCGCTTCGTGCTGATGAACACCGAAGATCAGGACTGCGGCTTCAACGGCGGCGAGATGACCCTGTCTCTGGCGGACCGCTGGATCCTGGCGGAATTCAACCAGACGGTGAAGGCGTTCCGCGAGGCGCTGGACAGCTACCGCTTCGACATCGCGGCGGGCATTCTGTATGAATTCACCTGGAACCAGTTCTGTGACTGGTATCTGGAGCTGGCGAAGCCGGTCATGAACGGCGGTTCTGAAGCAGAGCTGCGCGGCACGCGCAACACGCTGATTACCGTCCTGGAAGGCCTGCTGCGCCTGGCGCATCCGGTTATTCCATTCATCACCGAAACCATCTGGCAGCGCGTGAAGGTCATTGCGGGCATCAACGCCGATACCATCATGCTGCAGCCGTTCCCGGAATTCGATGCGGCTAAGGTTGATGAAGCCGCGTCAGCGGATACCGAGTGGCTGAAGCAGGCGATCGTTGCGGTACGTAACATCCGTGCCGAAATGAACATCGCCCCGGGTAAACCACTGGAGCTGCTGCTGCGCGGCTGCAGCGACGCTGCCGTTCGTCGCGTCACCGAGAACAACACCTTCCTGAAAACCATGGCGCGTCTGGAAAGCATCACCGTGCTGCCTGCCGATGACAAGGGTCCGGTTTCCGTGACTAAAATCATCGACGGTGCGGAGCTGCTGATCCCGATGGCAGGCCTGGTCGACAAAGACGCAGAGCTGGCGCGTCTGGCGAAAGAAGTGGCGAAGGTCGACGTGGAAATTGGCAAAATCGAAAGCAAGCTGGCGAACGAAGGCTTTGTTGCCCGCGCGCCGGAAGCGGTCATTGCCAAAGAGCGTGAGCGTCTGGTTGCCTTCGCCGATGCGAAGACCAAACTGATCGAGCAGCAGGCCGTTATCGCGGCCCTGTAATGCTTTTACCCCTTACGCTTCAGGGCGTAAGGGGTAACCTTCCTGAAAACTCCTCGCTTGCACTCCCTTTTCTGCGGTGCTATTAACAGCAACTGTGTGTCAATTTTTGTAATGAGTAATGCTATGAGCGTGATTACCCCCGTCGCGACGACGATGCGTCGGATCACTGAGCAGGACAATCCGGCTATCGCCGCCGTTATCCGTACGGTTTCTGCCGAATATGGCCTGACGGCTGATAAAGGCTACACGGTTGCCGACCCGAATCTGGACGAGCTGTTCCAGTTGTACAACCAGCCGGGCCATGCCTACTGGGTCATTGAGCAGGACGGCCAGGTTGTGGGCGGCGGCGGCGTTGCACCGCTGAGCTGCAGCGAGCCGGATATCTGTGAGCTGCAGAAAATGTATTTCCTGCCGTCGGTTCGTGGACAGGGTCTGGCGAAAAAGCTGGCGCTGGTCGCCCTGGAGCACGCGCGCAATCAGGGTTTTAAACGCTGCTACCTCGAAACCACCGCCTTCCTCAAAGAGGCCATCGGCCTGTATGAACATCTGGGCTTTGAGCATATCGATGCGCCGCTGGGCTGCACGGGCCACGTTGACTGCGAAGTCAGAATGCTGAAAAGTCTGTAAGTTTCGTTCCTGCCCCCTTCTGTTAAGCGGCTGTAAACTGAATGCTCTACACTCTCAGTTCACACCACAACGGGGGAAACACGATGTCGAAGATAAAAAGCTACGCCGCACCGCAGGCGGGTGCGGAACTTGAGCTGTACGAGTACGATGCGGGCGAACTAAAAGCAGAAGACGTCGAAGTACAGGTTGATTACTGCGGGGTCTGCCACTCAGATCTCTCGATGATCGACAACGAATGGGGCTTCTCCAGCTATCCGCTGGTTGCCGGGCACGAAGTGATTGGCCGCGTCGTCGCGCTCGGCAGCGCCGCGCAGGACAAAGGGCTGAAGGTTGGCCAGCGCGTGGGCATTGGCTGGACAGCACGCAGCTGCGGCCACTGCGACGCCTGTATCAGCGGCAACCAGATCAACTGCCTTGAAGGCGCAGTGCCCACCATCCTGAACAAGGGCGGTTTCGCCGATAAGCTGCGCGCCGACTGGCAATGGGTCATCCCGCTGCCGGACAGCATTGATATTGAATCTGCTGGTCCACTGCTGTGCGGCGGGATCACCGTCTTTAAACCGCTGCTGATGCACCACGTCACCGCCACCAGCCGCGTGGGCGTGATCGGTATAGGCGGTCTGGGCCACATCGCCATCAAGCTGCTGCACGCGATGGGCTGTGAAGTGACGGCGTTTAGCTCGAACCCGGCGAAGGAGAAAGAAGTGCTGGCAATGGGCGCGGACAAAGTCGTGAACAGCCGCGATCCGGACGCGCTGAACGCGCTGGCTGGGCAGTTTGACCTGATCATCAACACCGTGAACGTCGATCTCAACTGGCAGCCGTACTTTGAAGCGCTTGCCTACGGCGGTAACTTCCACACCGTGGGTGCGGTGATGAAGCCGCTGCCGGTTCCGGCCTTTACCCTGATCGGCGGGGATCGCAGCGTGTCAGGCTCCGCGACCGGTACGCCATACGAGCTGCGCAAGCTGATGAAGTTTGCCGGCCGCACCAAAGTGACGCCGACCACCGAGCTGTATCCAATGTCGAAAATTAACGAAGCCATCCAGCACGTGCGCGACGGCAAAGCCCGCTACCGCGTGGTGCTGAAAGCGGATTTCTGATGTGAGTTTGCCGGGTGGCGGCTTCGCCTGACCCGGCCTACTTTTGCTACTGCGCCAATGTATTAAACACTTCCGCCACCGCGACCGCTCCCGGGTCCATTACCCCATCCAGATTCTCTTTATTCACATACGATGAGCGCCCTGCTCCGGCTTTCGCCATTTTCGCCGTTGCCTCCGCTCCCTGCTGCGCAGCCTGCGCTGCCGCCTGAAGATCTTTTTTCTTCAAGGCTTCCAGCGCCGGTTGCAGCGCATCGATCAGCGTACGATCGCCGAGATCTGCCCCGCCATACTGCTTCATCTGCGCCAGTCCGCTCAGCAATGCTTCAGGTAGCGGCTGTCCATCGTGAAGCTTTTGCCCCGCCGCCGTGAAGAAGATCGACATGAGTACACCGCTCGATCCGCCCATCACCGTGGCCAGTCGTTCCCCCACAAGCAACAGCAGCTTAGGTACGTCATTCAGCGGGAGAGTGTTTTCTTCCAGGCGCTGCGCAATATCCCGTGCACCTTGCGCAAACGTAGAGCCGGTATCGCCATCGCCCACTTTGGCATCCAGCGCATTCAGGCGGTTTTCAAGCTGTATGAGCGTCTTCGTCACCTGTGAAACAGACTCCTTCACCTGCGGATTGTCGGACGCGGCATATTCCACGCTATCGTGAATAGCGCTTTGCGGAACGGTACGCAGAGGGGCAAACGCCACAGGCTTCTGCCAGCCCAGCGTCTCGACCTCGGCGTGAATCGCCTTTTCAAAGTAATCGTTGAGCTTTAGCAGCGTCAGAGAAAAGCCCTTCATATCCAGCGCGCTCACCAGCGGCGCAGGGCCAATCAGGTACGCAATATTCTCTTTCAGCGCTGAATGTGCCAGCTCTTTGGTGAGCAGAGCCATCTCCAGCGCGGACACGCCGCCGAGGTTGTTGATCAGCACCGCGAAACGTCCCTCGCCCGCCTGCGCTTTGAGCGGCGACACCAGCGTGTCGATAATCGCTTTACTGTTTTGCGTATCAACCACCGAGGCACCCGGCTCCCCGTGGATCCCCAGCCCCAGCTCGACATGGCCCTGCTTGATGCGCCCCTCTTCATCGTCGCTGCCCGGCAGGTTGCAGGTTTGCATCGCAACGCCCAGGCTCCAGAGGTTATCGCAGGCCTGCTGCGCAATATCCCGCACCTCGCTCAGCGATTTTCCTTGCTCCGCTGCATAGCCCGCAATCTTGTGCACCAGCGCCGTGCCGGCAATGCCGCGCGGCTGCTTGTTGTCGGGCAGCGCGATATCGTCCGCCACAATCACCATCTCGACCTTCAGGCCGTAGCGTTTGGCCTTTTCTGCCGCCAGGCCAAAGTTAAGCCGGTCACCGGTATAGTTTTTGACGATCAGCAGGCAGCCGCGATCGCCCGTCACCGCCACAATAGCGTTCAGCACCGCATCCACGCTCGGGGAGGCGAACAGATCGCCACACACTGCCGCCGTCAGCATGCCTTTACCGACAAATCCGGCGTGCGCCGGTTCGTGCCCGGAGCCACCGCCGGAGATCACCGCCACGCGGCTTTTATCCCAGTCGCCGCGGGCGACAACCCTGATAGCTGGATCGATATCAAGTTTGACGAGATTCGCATGTGGCGCAGAAAGCAGTATGCCTTCAATGGCGTCATTGACCAGCTGTTTGCGATCGTTAAAGAAGAATCTGGACATTGTTTTCCACTATTTTATGAACCGTATGCAAAAGCATAGTCCGCGCTGGACAATGCGCCGCAAAGTCAGCAATTTACTCAACCATTTTGCCGTCAGGTTGCCTATACTCCACCCAGGACCAAGAGAGGAAGCGCATCATGAGTACACCATTGTTAATTGCCCGGACGCTGGAAAAAGAGCTGTATCTACTGCCCGCGATGGCGAACCGCCACGGTCTGATTACCGGCGCCACTGGCACAGGGAAAACAGTCACTCTCCAGAAGCTGGCGGAGTCACTTTCAGAGATTGGCGTGCCGGTCTTTATGGCTGACGTGAAGGGCGATTTAACCGGTGTGGCTCAGGAAGGTACAGCGTCAGAAAAACTGCTCGAGCGTCTGAAAAATATCGGTATCACGGACTGGACGCCACACGGCAACCCGGTGGTGGTCTGGGACATCTTCGGTGAGAAAGGCCACCCGGTACGCGCCACCGTTTCCGATCTCGGCCCGCTGCTGCTGGCCCGCCTGCTCAACCTCAACGACGTGCAGTCCGGGGTGCTGAATATTATCTTCCGTATCGCCGACGATCAGGGGTTGCTGCTGCTTGATTTCAAAGATCTGCGCGCCATCACCCAGTATATCGGCGATAACGCCAAATCTTTCCAGAACCAGTACGGCAATATCAGCAGCGCCTCTGTCGGTGCCATTCAGCGTGGGCTACTGACGCTGGAGCAGCAGGGCGCCGAACACTTCTTCGGCGAGCCGATGCTGGATATTAAAGACTGGATGCGCACCGACAGCAGTGGCAAAGGCATCATCAACATTCTGAGTTCAGAGAAGCTCTACCAGATGCCAAAGCTTTACGCCGCCAGCCTGCTGTGGATGCTCTCCGAACTGTACGAGCAGTTACCGGAAGCGGGCGATCTGGAAAAACCCAAACTGGTCTTCTTCTTTGACGAAGCACACCTGCTGTTTAACGACGCGCCGCAGGTGCTGCTGGATAAAATTGAACAGGTTATCCGCCTGATCCGCTCCAAAGGGGTCGGCGTCTGGTTTGTGTCGCAAAACCCGTCGGATATTCCTGACAATGTGCTGGGCCAGCTTGGTAACCGCGTGCAGCACGCCCTGCGCGCCTTTACGCCGAAGGATCAGAAAGCGGTGAAAGCCGCCGCGCAAACCATGCGTGCCAATCCGGCCTTTGATACCGAAGCCGCGATTCAGGCGCTGGGCACCGGTGAAGCGCTGATTTCGTTCCTTGATGCCAAGGGCAGCCCGTCCGTAGTGGAACGCGCAATGGTGATCGCGCCCTGCTCGCGCATGGGGCCGGTTACCGACGATGAACGTAACAGCCTGATTAATCACTCCCCGGTGTACGGCAAGTATGAAGACGAGGTGGATCGGGAGTCTGCGTTCGAGATGCTGCAAAAAGGGGTACAGGCAACCACCGAATCGCAGGATGCTCCACCCGCTAAGGGCCAGTCAGTCGCAGTGGATGACGGCATTCTCGGCGGGCTAAAAGACATTTTGTTTGGCACAACCGGACCGCGCGGCGGCAAGCGCGACGGCGTGGTACAGACCATGGCGAAAAGCGCCGCGCGGCAGGTTACTAATCAGATTGTGCGCGGCATGCTGGGGAGTCTGCTAGGCGGCCGCCGTCGGTAGACGGGGAACCCACGGACGGCCCAGCGCCGAACCCTGTACGCCGTTTTCCTGAAGATAGCGGTCGATTTCCACCATCCCCGTCCACCGGTTCTCGCACCAGAGCGGTGCCAGAAGCGTTGGACGGCGGGCGCTGGCGGAGATGCGGTGGTAGACAATCTCCGGCGGCGTGTGGCGAATCATCTCTCCCGCCGTCACCGTATAGTCGTCGAGCTCGATACTGCTTAACCGCCCGGCTTCCCAGGCTTTCGCCATTATGCTTCCCTTCACGATATGCAGCGGGTGCAGCTTAATGCCGTCTACGCCGGTTTCCACGACTTTTTCCAGCGTCTCCAGGCCATGCTGCTGCCCTTCTCCGGGCAAGCCGACAATCAAATGCGAACAGACTTTCAGGCCACGCTCGCGGGCGAGACGCGTGGTGCGCTGGTAGCAGGCGAAATCATGCCCGCGATTGATACGGTGCAGGGTTTTATCGTGCGCGGTCTGCAGGCCCAGCTCCAGCCAGATCTCATAGCCCTTCTCTCTGTACTCGCTAAGTAAATCCAGCACCGCCTCCGGTACGCAGTCCGGGCGCGTACCCACGCACAGCCCGACAATGTTCGCCTGAGCAACCGCCTGCTGGTACATGGAACGCAGCACCTGCACCTCCGCCCACGTGCTGGTGTAGGCCTGGAAATAGGCCAGATACTGCTTCGCGCGGTTCACCAGGCTGGCCTGATGGGCGAGCTGTTCCGCGATGGATTTATGCTGCTGGGCTTCGTCAGCAAACGACGCAACGTTACAGAAGGTGCAGCCGCCGCGCCCGATGGTGCCGTCGCGGTTCGGGCAGCTAAAGCCGCCGTGCAGCGTCAGCTTATGCACCTTTTGACCGTACCGCTGCAAAAGATCCCCACCAAACATATTGACTAATTTCTGTAACTGCATAATCTGATAGACCGTCCCGAAGAAAGGGGACAAGCCTGCCATTTTTAGCCTCTGTCGGCGATGACCTGGATCAATCGCCCTGGACGGCCTTTATCTATTTGAATAAATAATCACGATTACCGAGATTTCATTCACCCGCCACGTAATTACTTTTCCTTATGTTCTGATGGTTTTTTTCATTTATAGCGCCAGGACTGAAAAACAGTGATTTTATGTGGGTTCGAAGACTGCGCCAGATTATTATTCTGCCATAAATCCGCATTTCAGCATGCTGCATCAATAATACCGCTTTCATATAGTGAGTCAGATCACACTCCCCTGCACCTTCCTGCCGCTTTCAGTGGTTGTAAAATTAGTCAAATAACCAATAAAAACAAAATGATAATTACGCTTTAGCACATTTTTGTATAAATAAGATTGCCATTTGACCTGTGTACCAATTCCCGATAAGTTGGAAATCCGCTGGAAGCTTTCTGGATGAGCGGCCTGCTCATCATATTTATGCAGTAATTGAGATTCCCTCTGAAGCAAGTCCTCAAACTTGTTTACCTGCGCGAAAGGATGAAAAAGAGGGCGAATGCGAGGTCCGCGTATGAAACGCTAACCCCGTCGCCATGCTCTTTCTGCGCCTGTGCGCCACGGTAAAGTTCAGTGGGAAGCCCGACGAGCCTGGGGAGGTTCACTGATATGTTGTACGATAAATCCCTTGAGAAGGATAACTGTGGTTTCGGCCTGATCGCCCACATAGAAGGCGAACCTAGCCACAAGGTAGTGCGTACCGCTATTCACGCACTGGCCCGTATGCAGCACCGTGGCGCCATCCTGGCCGATGGTAAAACCGGCGACGGTTGCGGCCTGCTGCTGCAAAAACCGGATCGTTTCTTCCGCATCGTGGCGGAAGAGCGCGGCTGGCGTTTAGCCAAAAACTACGCTGTCGGCATGCTGTTCCTGAATCAGGATCCTGAAAAGGCTGCCGCCTCACGCCGCATCGTTGAAGAAGAACTTCAGCGCGAAACCCTGTCGATTGTCGGCTGGCGCGATGTGCCAACCAACGAAGGGGTGCTCGGTGAAATCGCCCTCTCCTCGCTGCCTCGTATTGAACAGATTTTCGTTAATGCGCCTGCGGGCTGGCGTCCGCGTGATATGGAACGCCGTCTGTTTATCGCCCGCCGTCGCATTGAAAAACGTCTCCAGGACGATAAAGAGTTCTACGTCTGTAGCCTCTCCAACCTGGTGAACATCTATAAAGGTCTGTGTATGCCGGCTGACCTGCCGCGCTTCTACCTGGACCTGGCGGACCTGCGTCTGGAATCGGCCATTTGCCTGTTCCACCAGCGCTTCTCCACCAATACCGTTCCACGCTGGCCGCTGGCTCAGCCGTTCCGCTACCTGGCGCACAACGGCGAGATCAACACCATCACCGGTAACCGCCAGTGGGCCCGCGCCCGTACCTATAAGTTCCAGACGCCGCTGATCCCTGACCTGCACGATGCCGCGCCGTTCGTGAACGAAACCGGCTCTGACTCCAGCTCAATGGATAACATGCTGGAACTGCTGCTGGCAGGCGGAATGGACATCGTGCGCGCCATGCGTCTGCTTGTGCCACCGGCCTGGCAGAACAACCCGGATATGGACCCCGAGCTGCGCGCGTTCTTCGACTTTAACTCCATGCACATGGAGCCGTGGGACGGTCCGGCAGGTATCGTGATGTCCGACGGTCGCTTCGCTGCGTGTAACCTGGACCGTAACGGTCTGCGTCCGGCGCGCTACGTCATCACCAAAGATAAACTCATCACCTGCGCCTCTGAAGTGGGGATCTGGGATTACCAGCCTGACGAAGTGGTCGAGAAAGGCCGCGTCGGTCCGGGCGAGCTGATGGTGATCGATACCCGCGGCGGCCGTATTCTGCACTCTGCGGAAACCGATAACGATCTGAAAAGCCGCCATCCGTATAAAGAGTGGATGGCGAAAAACGTCCGTCGCCTGGTGCCGTTCGAAGATCTGTCTGACGACGAAGTGGGCAGCCGCGAGATGGACGACGATACCCTCGCAAGCTTCCAGAAGCAGTTTAACTACAGCGCGGAAGAGCTGGACTCGGTTATTCGCGTGCTCGGCGAAAACGGCCAGGAAGCGGTCGGCTCGATGGGTGACGATACCCCGTTCGCCGTGCTCTCCAGCCAGCCGCGCATTATTTACGACTATTTCCGTCAGCAGTTTGCGCAGGTGACCAACCCGCCAATCGATCCGCTGCGTGAAGCCCACGTGATGTCGCTGGCCACCAGCATCGGTCGCGAGATGAACGTCTTCTGCGAAGCCGAAGGCCAGGCGCACCGTCTGACCTTTAAATCGCCGATCCTGCTGTACTCTGATTTTAAACAGCTCACCACCATGACCGAGGAGCACTACCGCGCCGACACGCTCGATATCACCTTCGACGTGACCGAAACGAGCCTCGAAGAGACGGTGAATGCGCTGTGCGACAAAGCCGAGCAGATGGTGCGTAACGGCACCGTTCTGCTGGTGCTGTCTGACCGTAACATTGCGAAAAACCGTCTGCCGGTGCCTGCGCCAATGGCGGTGGGGGCTATCCAGACGCGTCTGGTCGACAAGAGCCTGCGCTGCGATGCCAACATCATTGTGGAAACCGCCAGCGCCCGCGATCCGCACCACTTTGCCGTGCTGTTAGGCTTTGGTGCGACGGCGATCTACCCGTACCTGGCCTACGAAACGCTGGCCCGCCTGGTAGACACCCGCGCCATCGACAAAGATTACCGCACGGTGATGCTGAACTACCGTAACGGCATCAACAAAGGCCTGTACAAGATCATGTCCAAAATGGGCATCTCGACCATTGCCTCTTACCGCTGCTCGAAGCTGTTTGAAGCGGTCGGCCTGCACGACGACGTCGCCAACCTCTGCTTCCAGGGCGTGGTCAGCCGTATCGGCGGGGCAGGTTTTGCTGACTTCCAGCAGGATCTGGTGAACCTGTCGAAGCGCGCCTGGCTGGCACGTAAGCCGCTGGAACAGGGCGGCCTGCTGAAATACGTTCACGGCGGCGAATATCACGCCTACAACCCGGACGTGGTGCGCACGCTGCAACAGGCGGTACAGAGCGGCGAGTACAGCGATTATCAGCAGTATGCCGAGCTGGTGAACAACCGTCCGGCAGCGACGCTGCGCGACCTTATTGCCCTCAATCCGGGCGATGAAGCGGTCAGCGTTGACGAAGTTGAGCCTGCATCCGAACTGTTCAAACGCTTCGATACCGCGGCGATGTCCATCGGCGCGCTGAGCCCGGAAGCGCACGAAGCGCTGGCGGAAGCCATGAACAGCATCGGCGGCAACTCCAACTCCGGCGAGGGCGGTGAAGATCCGGCCCGTTACGGCACCAACAAAGTGTCGCGCATCAAGCAGGTGGCGTCCGGCCGCTTTGGCGTAACCCCTGCCTACCTGGTTAACGCCGATGTGATCCAGATTAAGGTCGCTCAGGGTGCAAAACCGGGCGAAGGCGGTCAGCTGCCGGGTGATAAAGTCACCCCGTACATCGCCAAACTGCGCTACTCGGTGCCGGGCGTGACGCTGATTTCCCCGCCGCCGCACCACGATATCTACTCTATCGAGGATCTGGCGCAGCTCATTTTCGACCTGAAGCAGGTCAACCCGAAAGCGATGATCTCCGTGAAGCTGGTTTCCGAGCCGGGCGTCGGCACCATCGCCACCGGCGTGGCGAAAGCCTATGCGGATCTGATCACCATTGCCGGCTACGACGGCGGTACCGGCGCAAGCCCGCTCTCCTCCGTGAAATACGCGGGCTGCCCGTGGGAGCTTGGCCTGGTGGAAACCCAGCAGGCGCTGGTGGCTAACGGCCTGCGTCACAAGATCCGTTTGCAGGTGGACGGCGGTCTGAAAACCGGCCTCGACATCATCAAGGCGGCGATTCTGGGTGCGGAAAGCTTCGGCTTCGGTACCGGCCCGATGGTTGCGCTCGGCTGTAAATACCTGCGTATTTGCCACCTGAACAACTGCGCAACCGGCGTTGCAACCCAGGACGAGAAGCTGCGTAAGAATCACTATCACGGCCTGCCGTTCAAGGTGACCAACTACTTTGAGTTCATCGCCCGCGAAACCCGCGAGCTGATGGCGCAGCTGGGCGTGAAGCGTCTGGTAGACCTGATTGGCCGCACCGATCTGCTGAAAGAGCTGGAAGGCTTCACCGCTAAGCAGCAGAAGCTGGAGTTGAGTAAGCTGCTGGAAACCGCGCAGCCGCATCCTGGCAAAGCGGTTTACTGCACCGAGAACAACCCGCCGTTCGATAACGGCGTGCTGAACGCGCAGCTGCTGCAACAGGCGAAGCCGTATGTGGACGACAAGCAGAGCAAAACGTTCTGGTTTGATATCCGCAACACCGACCGTTCTGTCGGCGCGTCCCTCTCCGGCTACATCGCGCAAACGCACGGTGACCAGGGGCTGGCGTCGGATCCGATTACCGCGCACTTCAGCGGTACCGCGGGCCAGAGCTTCGGCGTGTGGAATGCCGGCGGCGTTGAGCTTTACCTGACCGGCGATGCCAACGACTACGTCGGCAAAGGCATGGCGGGCGGTCTGCTGGCGGTGCGTCCTCCGGTCGGTTCAGCCTTCCGCAGTCATGAAGCCAGCATCATCGGCAACACCTGTCTGTACGGTGCGACCGGCGGTCGTCTGTTTGCCGCGGGCCGTGCGGGCGAGCGTTTTGCGGTGCGTAACTCCGGTGCCATCACCGTGGTGGAAGGCATCGGCGATAACGGCTGCGAATACATGACGGGCGGAATTGTGTGCGTCCTGGGTAAAACCGGCGTGAACTTTGGCGCCGGCATGACGGGCGGTTTTGCCTACGTGCTGGATGAAGACGGTGAGTTCCGCAAGCGCGTGAACCCGGAACTGGTGGAAGTGCTGGACGTTGATTCGCTGGCCATTCATGAAGAACATCTGCGCGGTTTGATTACCGAACACGTGCAGCATACCGGTTCTTCGCGCGGCGAAGAGATCCTGGCGAACTGGCCAGCGTTCTCGGCGAAATTCGCGCTGGTTAAGCCGAAGTCCAGCGATGTTAAAGCCCTGTTGGGTCACCGTAGTCGTAGCGCAGCAGAGCTGCGCGTGCAGGCGCAGTAAGGAATTCAGATGAGCCAGAACGTATACCAGTTTATCGACCTGCAGCGTGTTGATCCGCCAAAGAAACCGCTGAAGATCCGTAAAATTGAATTTGTTGAAATCTATGAGCCGTTTTCAGAAGGCCAGGCCAAAGCACAGGCAGACCGCTGCCTGTCCTGCGGTAACCCTTACTGCGAATGGAAATGTCCGGTCCATAACTACATTCCGAACTGGCTGAAGCTGGCCAACGAAGGGCGTATTTTTGAAGCCGCCGAGCTGTCTCACCAGACCAATACCCTGCCGGAAGTGTGCGGTCGCGTGTGTCCTCAGGATCGCCTGTGCGAAGGCTCCTGTACGCTGAACGACGAGTTTGGTGCGGTGACCATCGGCAACATCGAACGCTATATCAACGATAAAGCGTTCGAGATGGGCTGGCGTCCGGATATGACCGGCGTGAAGCAAACCGACAAGCGCGTGGCAATCGTCGGCGCGGGTCCGGCAGGCCTCGCCTGTGCCGACGTGCTGACACGCAACGGCGTGAAGGCGGTGGTTTTTGACCGTCACCCGGAAATCGGCGGTCTGCTGACCTTCGGTATCCCGGCCTTCAAGCTGGAAAAAGAGGTGATGACCCGCCGCCGTGAAATCTTCACCGGCATGGGCATTGAGTTCAAACTCAACACCGAAGTGGGCCGCGACGTGCAGCTCGACGATCTGCTGAAGGATTACGACGCCGTGTTCCTGGGCGTGGGTACCTATCAGTCCATGCGCGGTGGTCTGGAAAACGAAGACGCGCCGGGCGTTTACGACGCGCTGCCGTTCCTGATTGCTAACACCAAACAGCTGATGGGCTACGGAGAAACTGCCGACGAGCCGTTTGTCAGCATGGAAGGTAAACGCGTTGTCGTGCTGGGCGGCGGTGATACCGCGATGGACTGCGTGCGTACGTCCATTCGTCAGAACGCGGCGCACGTCATCTGTGCTTACCGTCGTGACGAAGAGAACATGCCCGGCTCTAAGCGCGAAGTAAAAAACGCGCGTGAAGAGGGCGTGGAGTTCCAGTTCAACATCCAGCCTCTGGGCATTGAAGTGAACGCCAACGGTAAGGTAAGCGGCGTGAAGATGGCGCGTACGGAGATGGGTGCGCCGGATGCGAAAGGCCGTCGTCGCGCGGAGATCGTGGCTGGCTCTGAGCACGTGATCCCTGCCGACGCCGTGGTGATGGCGTTTGGTTTCCGCCCTCACAGCATGGAGTGGCTGGCGAAGCACAGCGTAGAGCTGGACTCACAGGGCCGCGTGATTGCGCCGGAAGGCAGCGACAACGCCTTCCAGACCAGCAACCCGAAAATCTTCGCCGGTGGCGATATCGTTCGCGGTTCAGACCTGGTGGTTACCGCGATTGCCGAAGGGCGTAAAGCGGCTGACGGGATCATGAACTTCCTGGAAGTGTAAGCCCCTCTGACTCCCCGGCAGAAGCATAAAGCGGAACGCCGGGGAGCCTGTTTTCAGTAACCTCCCCTTCTGTTAACGATACCCATTTCCCCACAAATGCAGTGTAAACCCCGGACGTAAACGTTTGCATTGATGAAAAAAATGGATATTATGCGGCGGATTTTTTGGCCAAAATTCAAGGAGGCGTTGTGTCGCAAGATAACAATTATAGCCAGGGCCCCGTCCCTCTGGCGGCGCGGAAAGGCGTGGTTCCACTCACTTTTGTGATGTTAGGGTTAACGTTTTTTTCCGCCAGTATGTGGACCGGAGGCACGCTCGGTACCGGTCTTTCCTATAATGATTTCTTCCTCGCAGTTCTCTTCGGCAATCTCCTCCTCGGTATTTACACTGCTTTTCTTGGCTACATTGGCGCAAAAACCGGCCTCTCAACCCATCTTCTTGCGCGTTACTCGTTCGGTATAAAAGGTTCCTGGCTTCCCTCCATGCTTTTAGGCGGTACGCAGGTAGGATGGTTTGGCGTCGGCGTAGCGATGTTTGCCATCCCGGTGAGTAAAGCCACGGGCATCGACGTGAACGTCCTGATTGCGGTTTCCGGCCTGTTGATGACGTTGACCATTTTTTTTGGCATCTCAGCACTGACGATTTTATCCATCATCGCCGTACCCGCTATCGTCATCCTGGGTAGCTACTCCGTCTGGCTGGCGGTGGACGGCGTGGGAGGGTTGGACCACCTCAAATCCATTGTGCCGCAGACGCCGCTCAACTTTTCCAGCGCGCTGGCGCTGGTTGTAGGTTCGTTTATCAGCGCAGGCACGCTGACCGCCGACTTCGTCCGCTTTGGCCGCAATGCTAAAGGTGCCGTTCTGGTGGCGATGGTGGCATTTTTCCTCGGCAACTCGCTGATGTTTATCTTCGGTGCGGCAGGCGCTGCCGCCGTAGGACAGGCCGATATTTCTGACGTGATGATCGCCCAGGGACTGCTGCTGCCGGCGATTATCGTTCTCGGCCTGAATATCTGGACCACCAATGACAATGCGCTATACGCCTCTGGTCTGGGTTTCGCCAATATTACTGGCCTTTCCAGCCGTACGCTGTCGGTGGTGAATGGCATTATCGGTACGCTGTGCGCGCTGTGGCTATACAACAACTTCGTTGGCTGGCTGACCTTTCTGTCGGCAGCGATTCCGCCGATTGGCGGGGTGATTATCGCCGACTACCTGATAAATCGCCGCCGCTATGCCAGCTTCGCCCCCGCAAATTTTGTGTCCGTTAACTGGATTGCCATTTTCTCGGTCGCCCTGGGCGTTGCTGCCGGGCATTATATTCCGGGAATTGTCCCCGTTAACGCAGTATTGGGTGGCGTCTTCAGCTATTTGGTGTTAAACCCATTCGCCAAACGTACCCTTGCCAATCCTTCGGAGGCTTCCCATGCAGAATAATTCCCTCACTATCCGTCAGGCCCGTTTGCAGGGGCAGGAGGGTTTATGGCAAATCACGATTGAGAATGGACGCTTCAGCCGTATCGATCCTCAGGAAACCGCCTCTGCGCCAGTCGGTCAGGTGCTGGACGCCGAATGCGGGCTGGTTATCCCTCCTTTCATCGAACCGCATATCCATCTGGATACAACGCAAACGGCGGGTGAACCGAACTGGAACCAGTCAGGCACCCTTTTCGAGGGAATCGAGCGCTGGGCCGAACGTAAGGCGATGCTCACCCACGAAGACGTTAAAGCTCGCGCGATGCAAACCCTGAAGTGGCAGATCGCCAACGGCATTCAGTACGTACGTACACATGTTGACGTCTCGGACCCCACGCTTACGGCACTGAAAGCCATGCTGGAGGTGAAGCAGGAAGTCGCCCCGTGGGTCGATATGCAAATTGTGGCATTCCCGCAGGAAGGCATTCTTTCTTATCCGAACGGTGAAGCACTGCTTGAGGAAGCCGTGCGTTTAGGGGCGGATGTCATCGGCGCAATTCCGCACTTTGAATTTACGCGTGAATATGGCGTGGAGTCGCTGCATAAAACGTTTTCCCTGGCCAGAAAGTACGACCGCCTGATCGATGTCCACTGTGACGAAATTGATGATGAACAATCGCGCTTCGTTGAAACCGTTGCCGCCCTGGCACATCGTGACGGAATGGGTTCGCGCGTGACCGCCAGCCATACCACGGCAATGCACTCCTATAATGGCGCGTATACGTCCCGGCTGTTCCGCCTTTTAAAAATGTCAGGCATTAACTTCGTGGCAAACCCGCTGGTTAACACGCATTTGCAGGGCCGTTTCGATACCTATCCCAAACGCCGCGGCATTACACGCGTCAAAGAAATGCTGGAAGCGGAGATCAACGTCTGCTTCGGCCATGACGACGTTTTCGATCCGTGGTATCCGCTGGGAACCGCGAATATGCTTCAGGTTCTGCATATGGGGCTGCACGTCTGCCAACTGATGGGCTACGGGCAAATAAACGATGGGCTTAACCTGATCACTACCCACAGCGCGAAAACGCTTAATTTGCAGGACTATGGTGTGCGCGTTGGGAATTCAGCAAACCTGGTGATCCTCCCGGCAGAGAATGGGTTTGATGCCGTTCGTCGCCAGACGCCGGCACGATACTCTGTTCGCCACGGCAAGGTGATTGCCGAGACGGTGCCCAGCCAGACAACCTTGCACCTGACGCAGCCGGAAGCGGTGACGTTTAAGCGCTAATTCTGGGTTGGAAACCGCGTGGCAAACGTCATCGCGTACATAAAGATATCCTCACGGCGGAGCTAACGCCCTGCCGCTTTTTCCAGCGGATTAACTTTTGCTTTTGGCTAAAGCGCTTTTATCGCCGCCAAACGGGACGGCTCCGCTGAAAGGTTTACCGTCGATGGCGTCGTGGGTTCGAATCGCCTCCGGCCGCAGCCAGCGCTGAACGCGGGACGGCATATCCAGTCCAATCAGCAGGATCACCACAAAGGTCAGGCCGAAGGAGAGCGATCCCAGGGCTGTGCCTAGCGCCATATTCTGCGACAGCAGCGCGCCAATCACCGGGGCGATCGCCCCGCCCAGCGCCCCGACGTTATAGGTAAAGCCCAGACCCGCCGCACGCTGGTCGGTGTCGAAATAACCGCCGATAAGTTTCGGTAAGATCCCCGAGATCCCCTGCCCCAGCATCTGCTGGAAAAAGAGCAGCAGGCCCAGCACCCAGACATTTGCGCCACCGATCGCAAAGACGGGAACGATCAGCAGC
Organism: Enterobacter cloacae complex sp. P42RS; assembly: GCF_014930595.1. NCBI lineage: Bacteria > Pseudomonadati > Pseudomonadota > Gammaproteobacteria > Enterobacterales > Enterobacteriaceae > Enterobacter > Enterobacter cloacae complex sp. P42RS. The sequence continues at coordinate 55,913 of NZ_JADBRK010000007.1, read as the reverse complement.
TGTGAGGCCAGCAGGCTACAGACGTAGGCCTTCCGGGTGCCCAACCAGTCGCCGAGAAAACCACCCACGCAGCAGCCTACAGCCGCGCCGAAGCCGCTAAAGAATAGCACCTTCGCCACCGTTGACGGATCATAGGCCAGGTCGGTTTTCAGATACGTGGGTAATAGCGCCTGAATCGGCCAGGAGTAGAGGAACGCGAAGAGCACGACAACCATCAGCGTGACGCCCGTAGGCCAGCGTTTACCGCTGCTTTGCACCATAAAGCTGATAAACACAATGGCGCACAGCAGGCCGAGAATAACCACCAGCCCGGCGTTGTTGAGTTCGCCGGCAAAGCAGAACCACAGCGCCGTGCCGGCAAACAGCGTCATCGCCATATTGATCAGGCGGTATTTGCCGCGATAAAGAATATCAACCATTGTACGTACCGGCGCCTGACCTTCGTGCTTCGCTTTCCAGTCTTCAGCCTCCGGAATATTTTTCCGCAGCCAAAGGGCAAAGACGATGGGCAGGATGCCGATAAAGAACAGCGCTCGCCAGCCCCAGACGGGCACGACAAGGCTGTAGACCTGGGCCGCAACCACGGCACCGATGGAGAAGCCAGAAATCAGAAAACCACTCGCCTTATTGCGCAGGTGTTTCGGCCAGCTTTCGATGACGTAGGTTGCGCTGGAGCCGTATTCCCCCGCCATCCCCATACCAATCACCATGCGGGCGATAAACAGGGTGACGTAACCCGGCGCAAAACCGCAGGCCAGCGTACCGCAGGAGAAGAGCACGATGCTGGTTATCATTGCCAGCTTGCGGCCATAGCGGTCGCCCATGGCGCCCAGCAGCAGGCCGCCGAACCAGCGCGAAATAAAGGCCGCCGAAATGAGGCTCGCCGCTTCAACGGTCGTGAGGCCAAATTCACTTTTAATTTCTGTCAGGACTAAGGCAATCAGAACAAAATCGAAGCCATCAAGCAGATATCCCAGCCAGGCGGCAGAGAAGGCGCGCCACTGAGGGCGGCTTAGATGACGGTACCACGGGATGCTTTGGGTAGACTTACTCATTTCACTCTCCCGACGATTTCTCTGTCGTTTTGCCGGATGGCGCGTCGCTTATCCGGCAGTGCGTTAGCGTTTTTCCGCCATTAACTGCTCTGCCAGCGCCTTCAGCGCCGGCACGAATTTCTCGTCTACAGGGGCAAACGGTTTACGGCACAGCGGCACGGACACCACGTCCATGTAGTGCAGAACCGTTTTCAGACCACGAAAGACCCCGGCTTTAATCAGCAGGTCGATAACCTTGTTGCATTCGCTTTGCAGGCGCTGTGCGGTGGCGTTATCCCCCTCACGAACCGCGTTGGCGATAGCCCGGTAGCGCCAGCCCATAATGTTGTAGGTGCTGCCGATCCCCCCGTCCGCGCCGGCCAGCAGGCCGGAGGCAAAGATTTCGTCATAGCCGTTGTAGAGCAGCAGATCCGGATGCTCACGGCGGATCTGCTCCATCTGGAACAGATCGCCGGAGGTTTGTTTTAACGCGCCGACGCCGGGCAGCGTCACCAGAGTGTTGATCTGATCCAGGCTTAGCTTCACGCCGCTTAACGCCGGGATGTTGTAGACCACCATCGGCAGACCATCCGCCGAATCAATAATTGCACGGTAATGATCGCAATGTTCTTCAAAGCTAAAGGGGTAATAAAACGGCGTGACGGCGGACACCGCGTCAAAGCCCAGGCGGGCAGCAGCCGTGGCCAGCTGCTGGCTTTCCGCGGTGCTCACGCAGCCAACGTGAGCAATGAGCGTGATTTTTCCTTTCGCCTCCTCCGCCACGATCTCCATCACCTGCTCGCGTTCAGAAAGGCTTTGGACAAAGGCTTCCCCCGTTGAACCGCCGACATAAAGCCCGTCGATGCCCTGCGCAATATTGAACTGCACCAGACGGCGCAGGCTCTCCTTATCCAGCGCCTGCTGTTGCGTAAACGGAGTCAGAAGTGCGGCCATTACGCCGCGGAGTTGCCTTGCCATAGATACCTCAATCATTCGTGTGTTTGTTATAGCGATATACCTTTATACCTGTTATACCAGATCAATTAAGCAGCAGTTGAATACAGAACGCTTATAGTGCGATCTGCTTCACTAAAGGATCGTTACTTTTTAACTTTTGAATGCTGGCCGAAGGCGTGCCAGGTAGCGGAAACGCTGTTGAGGTGAGTTTGCAACGCCCGATCGGCTTCATCGGGATCGCGGCGGCGGATCGCGTCAACGATCGCGATATGCTGGCGATAGCTGGCTTCGTTATGCTGATAAAGCTCAGCGTCCGGCACTGTAGGACGCGCCGCGATTAGCCAGTCGAGCAGCGCAACGTGGATCGCGTTGAAGATTGGGTTGCCGGGGATCTCCGCCAGCACGCGATGAAAATCGACGTCGGAACGAATGAACAGCGCGTTGTCATCCAGGGACTGGCTGTTGATCTCCAGCGCTTTCGTCAGCCGCGCAATCTGAACGTCCGTGGCGTACTCTGCGGCATAACGCACGAGGCTGGATTCAAAGAACAGACGGAGCTGCTCAAAATGGGCAATACCACCGGGCTGGGTCAGAAAATCTTTCGCCATCCCCGACAGCTCGCTGATGATGGTATCGGCAGACGGCAGGGTGACGCGGGCGCGTTCACCGTTGTTAATCTGTACCAGACCTTTACGCTTCAGCGCCGCCAGCGCTTCGCGCACCGAGGGGCGGCCCACGTTGAAGAACGCCATCAGCTCGCGCTCGGAGGGCAGTTGCTCTCCCTGGGCAAATTCCTTCCGGCGGATCATCTGCTCCAGCTCTTCTTCCACCATATCCGACAGCTTTTTGCGCGTCAGCGGACGGCGACGCAGGCTGCGGCCAAGGGTTTCATCTGAGTTTTCAGCGTTACGATCGGTCGGTTTCATTGCAGTCCGGTGCCATTGAAGGAAAACGCTGCATCATAACACAGGAAATTAGAGGGGGCGAAAAGGGGCAGAAAGCAAAACAGGCCCGTCGGGCCTGTTTGTTTATTTCACAACGCGCAGTGCGGGACGACCACCGCGCGGTGGCGGTTCATCATCGGGACCCTCGTCGTCGTCCTGACGATCGGGCTTGTCGCCATCAATCACAGACATTACCGGGTCGCTTTCGCGTTCATCGGATGCCTCATCGTCATTCAGGCTGGCAACCTCTTCATCATACGCCGCTTCCGGCTCGAACATAGTGCCTGCACCGTTTTCACGGGCGTAGATAGCCAGAACCGCAGCCAGCGGAACGGAAACCTGACGCGGCACGCCGCCGAAACGCGCATTAAAGCGCACTTCGTCGTTTGCCAGCTCCAGGTTACCCACTGCACGTGGCGCAATATTCAGTACAATCTGTCCGTCGCGTGCGTATTCCATTGGAACCTGCACGCCCGGCAACGTCACATCCACAACCAGGTGCGGCGTGAGCTGGTTATCCAGCAGCCATTCATAGAAGGCGCGCAGCAGATACGGACGGCGTGGGGTAAGTTGTGACATTTCCACAGTCATTAGCCTCGGCCGAGACGCATTTCACGTTCCGGTTCAGTTAAAGATGCCAGGAAAGAGTCGCGCTCAAAGACGCGAGTCATATAGCCTTTCAGCTCTTTTGCGCCAGGGCCGCTGAACTCAACGCCCAGAATTGGCAGACGCCACAGCAGCGGGGCCAGATAGCAATCCACCAGGCTGAACTCGTCGCTCAGGAAGAACGGTTTCTGACCAAACACAGGGGCAATTGCCAGCAGCTCTTCACGCAGCTGTTTACGCGCAGCGTCGGCTTCTGAAGCGGAGCCGCTGGTAATGACGTTCATCAGTGTGTACCAGTCTTTCTCGATACGCTGCATGTACAGGCGGCTTTCACCACGCGCAACAGGATAAACAGGCATCAGTGGCGGATGCGGGAAACGCTCATCCAGGTATTCCATAATGATACGGGATTCCCACAGGGTCAGCTCGCGATCCACCAGCGTCGGTACGCTTTGGCTCGGGTTGAGATCGATCAGATCCTGAGGCGGGTTATCCTTTTCCACATGCTCGATCTCAAAACTGACACCCTTCTCGGCCAGCACGATACGAACCTGATGGCTATAAATGTCAGTAGGACCAGAAAACAGCGTCATTACCGAACGTTTGTTGGCAGCGACAGCCATGAAAACCTCCAGGTATATTCAGAATTTTTACTGCTACCAGCCCAACGGGGCCAGCCAGATGAAGTATCGCCCATCCCAGAGAAGACACATTGTTCAAGAATCGAACAAAAATCGAGTATTCACCGATATTTGGGCAGAAAATTGGATGATAGTTTACCAGATTTTGATGGCTTTGTGGTGAGGGGATGCCGGAAATGTGGAAAAAGAGAAGATATATGAAATGTTACTGTGGATAACCTGCGCATTATCCATAAAAAAACCCGCCGAAGCGGGTTTTTCGCCAATCGTTCTGCGTAAGCAGAATGGATTAACGTTTGGAGAACTGTGGACGACGACGTGCTTTACGCAGACCCACTTTCTTACGTTCAACCTGACGAGCGTCACGAGTAACGAAGCCAGCTTTACGCAGTTCAGAACGCAGGGATTCGTCGTACTCCATCAGAGCGCGGGTGATACCGTGACGGATCGCACCTGCCTGACCGGAGATACCACCACCTTTAACGGTGATGTACAGATCCAGTTTTTCTACCATATCAACCAGTTCCAGCGGCTGGCGAACTACCATGCGGGCAGTTTCGCGACCGAAGTACTGTTCCAGAGAACGCTGGTTGATTACGATTTTACCACTACCCGGTTTGATGAAAACGCGAGCTGCGGAACTTTTGCGGCGACCAGTGCCGTAGTATTGATTTTCAGCCATTGCCTATAATCCCGATTAGATGTCAAGAACTTGCGGTTGCTGTGCCGCGTGGTTGTGCTCGTTGCCTGCGTAAACTTTCAGTTTACGGAACATAGCACGACCCAGTGGGCCTTTTGGCAGCATGCCTTTAACCGCGATTTCAATCACACGCTCAGGACGGCGGGCAATCATCTCTTCAAAGGTCGCTTCTTTGATACCACCGATGTGGCCGGTGTGGTGGTAGTACACTTTGTCAGTACGCTTGTTGCCGGTAACAGCAACTTTGTCAGCGTTCAGAACGATGATGTAATCACCGGTATCAACGTGCGGAGTGTATTCCGCTTTATGCTTACCGCGCAGGCGACGAGCCAGTTCAGTAGCCAGACGGCCCAGAGTTTTACCGGTCGCGTCAACAACATACCAGTCGCGCTGTACGGTTTCTGGTTTAGCTGTAAAAGTTTTCATTAAAAGCTTACCCAAATAATAAGTTACACGTTGGTGAACACCCAAACGTTTAGTCAGTTGAGGTTCACACGACAAAGTCCGGCAAACCTACCCCTTCGAATAGCACATGCCGACACATAGAAAGTTTCGGGAAAAAAACCTTCTCGTAACGTGGGGTCGCAAGATTATAGAGAAGTTGAGGTCAAAGATCGACCCTTAAATGTGATTTGGAATGGGTTTTTCGGGGGGCGCGTTTGTGCGGTCTGGTGCCCTCACTCCCAGCCCCTCTCCCCGTGGGAGAGAGGAGCATTGATTAGGGCATATGCTCACGCTTGAGATACTCTTCGCTCTGCATCTCTTGCAGGCGCGAGAGGCAGCGCTGGAACTCAAACTTCAGCCGCTCGCCCTGGTAGATCTCATATAAAGGCACCTCGGCGCTGACGACAAGCTTGACGTGGCGCTCGTAAAACTCGTCCACCAGCGCAATGAAGCGCCGCGCTTCGCTCTCCATCAGCCGCGTCATCACCGGCACATCCAGCATCATCACGGTGTGGAACAGGCGCGAAAGCGCAATATAGTCATGCTGGCTGCGGGCATCCACGCAGAGCGTCGCAAAAGAGACCGCCAGCGTCTGGTTTTCTACGCCAAGAGTAGGTAACGGGCGATGGTTAATCTCCAGCGTCGGTGCGTTTTCGCGTTTTGCGCCCGCCAGCGCCAGCCAGAGTTTATCCATCTCGCGAGCGGTATCGGCGTTTAACGGCGAAAGCCACAGGTGCGCCTGCGTTAACGTGCGCAGACGATAATCGACACCGGCATCGACATTCATGATGTCGCAATGCTGTTTGATAGCATCAATGGCCGGCAGGAAACGCGCCCGCTGCAGGCCGTTGCGATAGAGTTCATCCGGCGGGATATTCGACGTGGCAACGAGCGTGATCCCGCGGGCAAACAGCGCTTTCATCAGTCCGCCTAACAGCATGGCGTCGGTAATGTCAGAAACAAAAAACTCATCGAAGCAGAGCACGTCCGTTTCCGCCTTGAACCTGTCAGCCACAATCTCCAGCGGATCGCTTTTGCCCTGCAGCGCTGTCAGCTCTTCATGCACCCGCAGCATAAAGCGATGGAAGTGGAGGCGCTGTTTACGCTCCCCCGGCAGGCTGAGATAAAACAGATCCATCAGCCAGGTTTTTCCGCGACCGACGCCGCCCCACATATATAAACCGCGCACCGGAGCCTGAGTCTGCGGCGCTTTTTTGCCGAGCAGTCGGCCAAACGCCGCTTTGAGCCCACCACTCTGTTCTACTTCAGCAGGTTTTGCCGTGAGCGCCTGATAAATCATCTCCAGACGGTTTACCGCCTCACGTTGAACGTCATCAGGCTGATGAGTACCCTCATTCAGGGCCAGTTGATATCGCGATGCAGGGGACAGGATTTGCATAATCTTATTGTTATTCCTTCAATTAATGCTCATCAGCAGGCGTGACTGATGAAAAAAAGGCCGTTCTACACTACGCGATGATACGTCAGGATTCCACTTCTGCGGAAATAGCGGTTATAGTGGCATTATCAGGCACAGGCAGGAGCCGAGCCAACACCCTACGGAACAACAAGACAACGGGAGAAGTTCATGACCTGGGAATATGCGCTAATCGGTTTAGTCGTCGGCATCGTGATCGGTGCTGTGGCCATGCGTTTCGGCAACCGCAAATTGCGTCAGCAGCAGTCACTGCAGTACGAACTGGAAAAGAATAAAGCAGAGCTGGAAGAGTATCGCGAAGAGCTGGTCAGCCACTTTGCCCGTAGCGCTGAGCTGCTGGACAACATGGCGACCGACTACCGTCAGCTGTATCAGCATATGGCGAAAAGCTCCAGCAGCCTGCTGCCGGAAATGACCGCTGAGACTAACCCGTTCCGCAACCGTCTGGCCGACTCAGAAGCGGGTAACGATCAGGCTCCGGTTCAGATGCCACGCGACTACTCTGACGGCGCGTCCGGCCTGCTGCGCGGTGGCGCAAAACGCGATTAATCGCACAACATAAATATATTTTACGGGCGCATCTCTTGCGCCCGTCCTTTCTTCCCGTCCCCAGCTATTATTTAGTCAAACACCTCATTGTTCAGCGGTATAAAATTCAATAACATCATCATGATTTTGGGCCGTTCTTCTTTCATTCCAGGATACGAGAGTCAGCATCAATGAAGAAAAAAAACCAGCTGTTGAGCGCTATAGCGTTAAGTGTCGGGTTATCTCTCTCGGCGTCCTTCCCTGCCGGTGCGGCGCTGCCTTCGCAGGTGCCGGGACAGGCAGCCACTCCCAGCCTCGCGCCGATGCTGGAAAAAGTGTTGCCCGCGGTCGTGAGCGTTCAGGTAGAAGGCACGGCGGTTCAAAGCCAGCGCGTACCGGAAGAACTGAAAAAATATTTTGGCGATGAGTCCCCCAACCAGCAGGCTCAGCCTTTTGAAGGCCTGGGCTCTGGCGTCATCATTGATGCGGCTAAAGGCTATATCCTGACCAACAATCATGTTATCAGCCAGGCCGATAAAATCAGCGTCCAGCTGAACGATGGTCGTGAATTTGATGCCAAACTCATTGGCGGCGATGATCAGAGCGACATCGCGCTATTGCAGGTGCAGAACCCGAGCAACCTGACCCAGATTGCCATTGCGGATTCCGACAAGCTGCGCGTCGGTGATTTTGCCGTCGCCGTGGGCAATCCCTTTGGTTTAGGTCAAACCGCTACCTCCGGCATAGTCTCGGCGCTGGGACGCAGTGGCCTGAATCTGGAAGGTCTGGAAAACTTCATCCAGACCGATGCCTCAATCAACCGGGGCAACTCCGGCGGGGCTTTACTCAACCTTAACGGCGAGCTGATTGGCATTAACACGGCAATTCTGGCTCCGGGCGGCGGCAGCATTGGGATTGGCTTTGCGATCCCGAGCAATATGGCTAAAACGCTGGCGCAGCAGCTAATCCAGTTCGGCGAAGTCAAACGTGGACTGCTGGGTATTAAAGGCATGGAGATGAGCGCGGATATCGCGAAAGCGTTCAATATCAACGTGCAGCGCGGTGCGTTTGTCAGTGAAGTGCTGCCAAACTCCGGCTCGGCAAAAGCAGGCATCAAATCGGGCGATGTGATCGTCAGCCTTAACGACAAGCCGCTGAGCAGCTTTGCTGAACTGCGTTCGCGTATCGCCACCACCGAACCGGGGGCCAAAGTGAAGCTGGGCCTGATCCGTGACGGTAAGCCGCTGAACGTCGAAGTGACGCTGGATAAAAGCACCTCGTCCTCTGCCAGCGCGGAGCTTATCGCCCCGGCGCTGCAAGGGGCAACGCTAAGCGATGGGCAGTTGAAAGACGGTACGAAAGGCATTCGCCTGGACACCGTCGAGAAGAGCAGCCCTGCCGCGCAGGCTGGATTGCATCAGGAAGATGTCATCATTGGCGTGAACCGCAATCGCGTGCAGTCCATTGCCGAACTGCGCAAGGTGCTGGAGAGCAAACCGGCGGTCATTGCCCTGCAGGTCATGCGTGGCAATGAGTCTATCTACATTCTGTTGCGCTAAGCATTTGCGATCCCGGACATCACCGCTGCGTGTGATGTCCGGATAACTCATGTTATGCTGCAAATCGTTCCTTTTTTCACGACACGCGCATCATGCTTTTAAAGCTCTTACGTTCCATTGTCATCGGTTTGATTGTCGCAGGCCTGCTGCTACTGGCGATGCCGTCTTTGCGTCAGTTTAACAAGCTGTCTGCCCCCCAGTTCGACAGCACGGATGAAACGCCGGCGACCTATAACCAGGCCGTTCGCCGTGCCGCACCTGCCGTGGTTAACGTTTATAACCGCGGCCTCAACAGCTCAGCACATAACCAGCTTGAGATCCGCACCCTTGGCTCCGGGGTGATTATGGACGAGCGCGGCTACATTATTACGAACAAACACGTGATCAACGATGCCGACCAGATCATCGTCGCCCTGCAGGATGGCCGCGTGTTTGAGGCGTTGCTTGTGGGTTCAGACAGCCTGACCGATCTGGCCGTGCTGAAGATTAACGCCACGGGCGGATTGCCGGTCATTCCGATCAACCGTAAACGTACGCCGCACATCGGCGATGTGGTGCTGGCGATCGGTAACCCGTACAACCTGGGCCAGACCATCACGCAGGGAATTATCAGCGCGACCGGTCGAATTGGCCTCAACCCGTCAGGACGGCAGAACTTCCTGCAGACGGATGCGTCAATCAACCACGGCAACTCCGGCGGCGCGCTGGTCAACTCGCTGGGCGAACTGATGGGCATCAACACCCTCTCGTTCGATAAAAGCAACGACGGCGAGACGCCGGAAGGGATCGGCTTTGCTATTCCGTTCCAGCTGGCGACCAAGATTATGGATAAGCTGATCCGCGACGGACGCGTGATCCGCGGCTATATCGGTATCGGCGGGCGCGAAATTGCGCCAATGCATACTCAGGGCGGCGGTATCGATCAGATTCAGGGCATCGTCGTCAACGAGGTGGCACCGGGTGGCCCGGCGGCTAACGCGGGGATTCAGGTTAATGATGTCATCGTGTCGGTCAACGGCACGCCGGCAGTCTCTGCCCTGGAGACGATGGACCAGGTGGCCGAAATTCGCCCTGGCTCGATCATCCCTGTGGAAATCATGCGCAACGATAAGAAAATGACGCTGCACGTGACGATTCAGGAATACCCGGCAACAAATTAGCCCTATAAAAAAACCGAAGCACTTACTGGCTTCGGTTTTTTTGCCGGGTGGCGCTAACGCTTACCCGGCCTACGGGAGACACTTCGTTTTACTTGTTAACGAACTCTTCACCCAGAGTGATATCTTTCTTCAGCGTGTCTAGCATGCCTTCCATCGCGTTTTGCTCAAACGCGCTCAGCGTACCGATAGGCTTACGCTCTTCAATACCGTTTTTGCCCAGCAGCAGCGGCTGAGAGAAGAAGCGGGCATGTTCGCCGTCGCCTTCAACGTAAGCGCATTCAACAACGCCTTTCTCGCCCTGCAGGGCGCGAACCAGTGACAGACCGAAACGTGCAGCCGCCTGGCCCATAGACAGGGTTGCAGAACCGCCACCCGCCTTCGCTTCCACCACTTCGGTGCCCGCGTTCTGGATTCGTTTGGTCAGGTCAGCCACTTCCTGCTCGGTGAAGCTCACGCCCGGGATCTGGGACAGCAGAGGCAGAATAGTCACGCCAGAGTGGCCGCCGATAACCGGCACTTCCACTTCTGTTGGCTGTTTGCCTTTCAGCTCAGCAACGAAGGTGTTGGAACGGATGATATCCAGCGTGGTCACGCCGAACAGTTTGTTTTTGTCGTACACACCCGCTTTCTTCAGCACTTCGGCTGCGATAGCAACGGTGGTGTTCACCGGGTTAGTGATGATACCGATGCATGCTTTCGGGCACACTTCAGCGATCTGCTGCACCAGGTTTTTCACGATGCCCGCGTTGACGTTGAACAGGTCTGAACGATCCATGCCTGGCTTACGCGCCACGCCTGCAGAAATCAGGACCACGTCAGCACCCTGCAGCGCAGGACGCGCATCTTCACCGGAGAAGCCTTTGATTTTTACAGCGGTCGGGATGTGGCTCAGGTCAACCGCCACGCCTGGGGTTACCGGAGCAATATCGTACAGGGAGAGTTCTGAGCCTGAAGGCAGTTGGGTTTTCAGTAGTAGGGCAAGCGCCTGGCCGATACCACCAGCAGCGCCGAGGACTGCGACTTTCATCCTAAACTCCTTATTATGGTTAACTTAAGTATCTGTAAATCCGTTGCCGCGACCTTAAATCAGCATGTCTTTAATTACAATTTTCGAAGCTAAAGAATTTGAGGTCACACGACTTTATCTCTCACCAGAAAGCTATCTGACGACAGATGGCAACGAATTAAGAGGTGGTTACAATACACCCTGCCACGCCACCAAAACAACATCATTTTGATAACATTTAATTTACTTTTAAGCTTATTTGCGCGGCGTGACCCAGGCATGTTTTCTGATAACGAAATCTGATAAAATGACTCCCTTTCATAACATTATTTCAGCCTGCCGTTGAGCAGATAATTTGCATAAAAATTCATCCACATGCATAATAATGTTGTTTCTTTCGTCATATTCCGGGTGACTTATGCGAAGCTCGTCTAAGCAAGAAGAATTGGTAAAAGCGTTTAAGGCGCTACTTAAAGAAGAGAAATTCAGTTCTCAGGGAGAAATTGTTCAGGCGCTGCAGGAACAAGGCTTCGATAACATCAACCAGTCGAAAGTCTCCCGCATGTTAACCAAGTTTGGCGCGGTGCGTACCCGCAACGCCAAGATGGAGATGGTCTATTGCCTGCCGGCTGAACTTGGCGTGCCGACCACCTCCAGCCCGCTCAAGAATTTGGTTCTGGATATCGACTATAACGACGCCGTTGTGGTCATCCACACAAGCCCGGGTGCCGCGCAGCTGATTGCCCGCATGCTGGACTCGTTAGGAAAAACAGAGGGTATTCTCGGCACCATTGCCGGTGATGATACCATCTTTACCACCCCGGCTAGCGGTTTCTCCGTGAAGGATCTCCACGAAGCGATTCTGGTTCTGTTCGAACAGGAACTGTAATGCGTCCTCCCCCGTAGCGCCGCTGCGGGGATCATTCTGCTCTCGCATCATTTCCCCCTTTATTTCACTGCCCTTGCTTTGACGATTAGTGCTTTTTACCACTCATTAACATTCATCCAGTGAATAGCAACCCCGTAAATCGCACAAAAAATCAAAAAGCATTATCCCTATGATTTTCTTATAAATACCAGCACAAATTGCTCACAAAACACCCAACATTATGCAATTAGGTTATAAAAAAAAGCGTGTTTAACACGTAATAACAAGGGAAACCATTAGTCTGGTATTAATTTTTTACGTTATTAGTGTATACTTGATTTTGTGATGAGGGTCACGAAACAAGACCCCACTAAAAAATTCGACGAGGTAAGAATCATGAAAATCAAAACTACTGTAGCGGCGCTGAGCGTCCTGTCTGTCCTGTCCTTCGGTGCTTTCGCGGCTGACGCTATTAATGCTGACCAGGCGCAATCCCGTGAGGCAATCGGTACGGTTTCTGTCGGCGCTGTTGGCACGTCTCCAATGGACATGCATGAGATGCTGAACAAAAAAGCGGAAGAAAAAGGTGCGTCATCCTATCGCATTATCGAAGCACGTTCCGGTGACCACTGGCACGCTACCGCCGAGCTGTACAAATAAGTTTAAGTAATCACTGAAGACATAACTCTCCACTCAACGGCACCAGGCATAAAAATAGCAGTTCAACCCTTCTCGCCGTTGAGCAAAAACCTGTTCAGGAGTAAAGACTATGAAAACCAAATTGATCATCGCAACCCTGGGTCTGGCATCCGCTCTCTCTTTCGGCGCAAGCGCAGCCGTACAGCAAGTGAATGCCGATCAGGCACAAAATCTGCAGCCAATGGGCAGCGTCTCCGTAACGTCAGTCACCGGCTCCCCGATGGACATTCGTCAGGAACTTGCCGCCAAAGCTGAAAAAGCAGGCGCCAGCAGCTATCGCGTCACCGAACTGAATCAGGGTGACCACTGGCACGCCACGGCTGAACTGTATAAATAAACCCTCGTCGTATCTCATCATACGACTTGCCCCTGGCCTCGTGGTCAGGGGCTTTTTTCATTTAATGCCGCGCGTTAAAGCGAAGCTGTCCTTCAAGCTCTTCCTCCGCTTCATCGAAGAGTAATATCAGCGCGCCGAAACGTCTGCGCAGCTTATCGGGCAGATGGATAAACTCAATCTCCAGCGGTAGCGGCAGCATGCTGCCGGTGACCACGTCCCACAGCGTATCCAGATTGGTCACGCTTTCCCGTTCAAGATCAAACGCCCGGATAAATTCCCGATAAAAGTCTTCCTGACTGTCGATTTCGTCAAAATCAAAAGTATAGGTTTTCATTGCCAGCCACCCAGTCCAGGCGGGCGGCAGATGCCGCCCAGTCTATTATAATCCCCCGATATGCAGGGTTTTAACTTCCAGATACTCTTCCAGCCCCAGCACGGATCCCTCACGTCCAAGACCGGACTCTTTTACGCCGCCGAAAGGCCCCAGCTCGGTGGAAACGGCGCACTCGTTAATGCCAATCATCCCGCTCTCGATGGCCTGTGAAACGCGGAAAACCCGGGAAAGGTTCTGGGTGTAGAAGTAAGCTGCCAGCCCGTAAGGCGTGTTATTCGCACGCTGGATGACTTCATCTTCCGAGGTGAAGCGGAAACACGCCGCAACCGGACCAAACGTCTCTTCTTCTGCCAGCTTCATGCCTTCGTGACAGTCGCCCAGCACGGTTGGCATCCAGAAATTACCGCCCAGCGGATGGGGTTTGCCGCCCGCCAGCACGGTCGCCCCTCGTGTGACAGCATCTTCAACATGCTCACGGACCTTGTCGACCGCGGCGGATTCAATCAGCGGCCCGACGACGACGCCGTCCTCAAGGCCATTCCCCACCTTAAGGGCATTAACCGCATCTGCGAGCTTATTCACAAACTTGTCGTAGACGGTTTCCTGAATGTAGAAGCGGTTCACGCTGACGCAGACCTGCCCGGCATTGCGGAATTTATTGGCAATTGCGCCTTTTACCGCAGCCTCGATGTCGGCATCCTCAAAGACGATATACGGAGCATTTCCCCCCAGCTCCATCGAGACTTTTTTCATGGTTTCTGCGGCGTTGCGCACCAGCGTTTTGCCGACGGAGGTCGAACCGGTAAAGGAGATTTTACGCACGTCGTGGCTGGCCATGATCGCATCGCTGATTTCATGGGTATTTCCGGCCACCGCGTTGAGCACACCGTCGGGCACGCCCGCCTGTTTTGCCAGCGTCAGCAGCGCAAAGGCGCTGAGCGGCGTGTTATTGGCCGGTTTGATGACACCGGTACACCCGGCTGCCAGCGCCGGGCCTAGCTTGCGGGTGAGCATCGCCATCGGGAAGTTCCACGGCGTGATGGCCGCGACGACGCCGATGGGCTCACGGGTCGCCAGAATGCGCGAGCCGGGCTTGATTGGCGGAATAATTTCACCGTTCGCGCGCTTGGCCTCTTCGGCGAACCACTGGATAAAGCTGGCGGCATACTCCACTTCCCCTTCCGCCTCTTTCAGGGGCTTGCCCTGCTCGGTGGTCATTAACCGCCCGAGCCAGCTTTTATTTTCAATAATCAGTTCGTACCAGCGGTACAGAATCGCCGAACGCTCTTTCGCGGTTTTGGCACGCCATGCCGGGAAGGCTTTGGTGGCCGCTGCGATCGCTTCTTCGGTTTGCGCTTTCCCCGCTTTCGCAACTTTAGCGATGACCTCACCGGTCGCGGGGTTCAGCACATCAAACGTTGTGTCCAGCGTTTTCCAGATGCCGTCGACCAGATAGCCGGTCTGAAAAAGGGTGTTGTCCTGAAGCGCCTGAGTCGTCATGTGTCCTCCCTTCCTGAATGTAAGTACGTGCTGGAATAAGTATAGCCACAAAAAAACCGGCGCTTTTGGCGTCGGTTTTTTTACTTCAGTCAGTTATCCGTGAGGGCATTCTGGTAGCGATGCAGCATAAACACCAGCCGCCCTACCGGCTCGGTCACCTGTGGCGGCGCTTGCCAGTGCTTGAGTTTTTCCTGATAAATATCCAGTTCTTCAAGCAGTTGGGTAAAGTAACGACGGCGTTTGTCGTCACTGCTGGCGGAAAGCACATGGTCGGCGGTACGACGCAGCTGACGGTGGAAGGCCGAGAGATCGTCGTTGATCGGCACCGGCGCGTTGCGCAGACGCTGGTGCGCGATGATCATGGTTAACGCCAGGCGGAACTTCGCTATGTCGCCCGGGAACTTGTTCAGCAGTAAAAACAGCTGCTGGTAGAGCGCGGGCAGGTGGTTCTCTTTACGACGCGCGGTATTGGTAGTCATCGACGACACGGCAGCCGATACAAACTGGTTCAGCAATACGCGCCCCGTCCGCGCCTGCGAGTTATCCCGGACCAGCAGAATCACCATCATCGCCAGGAAGCAGCCCACCAGCTGACCCAGCGCGCTGTCGAGGAACTGGCTGAAGTGGAAGGTCATCGGGTTATCCAGCACGATGATGTTAATCGTACTCGCCAGCGCCCCCAGCGATCCCAGGCGGCGCTTTTGCACTTCAATGCCGATAAAGAACGCCATCACCGCCAGGCTAATACAGAGCAGCAGCATGCTCTGCTGCGTCGACGGGATGATGACCAGGAAATAGAGCGCGCCTATCGGCAGCGCGGCGATGGTGCCGTAGAGGAAATCAATGGCGACCATGCGCGGGTTAGGCAGACGCATCGCCAGTGCGGTCACGACGGCAATCATCACCATCGCGCCGCTGCCGGACGTCCAGCCCGTCCACAGCCAGAACAGCGTGCCGAGCATACAGGCAAGCGTGGTACGCCAGAAGTTGACCATCGCGTGATGGCGCTCGGCAGACTCCGCCTTGATCACCACTTCGCCCTGGAGCACCTCTTCTTCCGCCGCGCTGATTTTGGTGTTACCGATCACGCCGCGCTTAAGCAGCTGATAGCGCGTTGCGGCCCCAACCCAGGTGTAGATCGTCACCGGCGTCTCGCGCTCCCCGGTCCAGGCAATCACCCGGCGCATGCGCTTAAGCTGCTTATGCACGTCCTGTACGGTCTCTACCGGCTCGGCAAACAGCTCACGGAACGTGTCGGTGACCGATTCCGGGCGGGTGTTCTGGATAAGATAGGTTTCGCAGGCCTGGGTAATCAGCGTTAAGGAGACGGTATTCAGGGCTTTAAGGCGACGATTCGCCCGCGCCCAGCGAGACGACTCCATATTGAGGTTGCTGCGCATCCCTTCCAGCGCCTGCGTACGACGAACCAGCCCGCTCCAGGCTTTATCCACCTCTTCGCTGTCGCCGTGTTTAATGCACAGCTGCATCAGCTGGTACTGAGCAACGATCAGCGCGTCCAGCTCGCGATCCACCTCTTGCTTGATCGAGCGCGGGGAGAAAAGCAGGTCAGCCACGATCGCGCAGACAATACCAATCACAATCTCGCTGCAGCGCTCCACGGCAAACTGCGGCGCGAGCAGCGGTTCGCTTTGGATGGTGATGACAATGATCAGCGCGGTATAGCCCGCCAGCCCCCAGGCGTAGGAGTTCTCCACTTTTACCAGAGACGAGACCCAGGTGCAGAAGCCTGCCCAGATGCAGCACACCATTAGCATCAGCAGCGGCGTGCGGATCATCAGAATAATAATGGTCAGCGCCGCGAAACAGCCGATAAACGTCCCGATGATACGCAGCATCCCGCGATAGCGGATCGCACCAGAGTAGGGTTCTCCACCCGCGGCGAAGGCAGGGCCCGCCGCGACAATCGCGGCGGTCAGCACCGCCCAGCGAGGGGTTTCAAGCTGGAAGTGGAAGCCAACGAACAGCGCCAGCACGATGGCGCACGCCAGCTTCACGGCGAAGCGAATGTGCTGACTGGCGATGGAAAAGATACCCATGGCGATTAACCAAACTCGCGCAGGCGATGGGCAATTTTACGGAAGAGGGAATCCTGGCTGGCATCCCGATCTTTTTCTCCGGTGATCACCACCGTCGCCGTGGTACCCGCTGGCCACAGGTTGCCCTGCTGCTCATCCAGATGAATACGTACCGGCACGCGTTGCGCCAGACGCACCCACTCCAGGTTAGAATCCACCGTCGCCATCCCTTTGGCATCGTTAGAGCTGCTGGAGTTGGTTACCCCTGCGGCAACGCTGTCGACGGTACCTTTAAAGACGCGGTTGCTGCCAAGCGGCGTGACTTCTGCGCGATAACCCGGACGAACGCCCTCCAGCTTGGTCTCTTCCATATAGGCGAGCACGTAGAAGGAGTTCTGTTTAACCAGCGCCACGGCGGTTGAGCCACGGGTGATAAACTCCCCGGCATAGACGTTCAGGTTGGTCACCCAGCCATCGGCCGGCGCGCGGATCACGGTACGCTCCAGGTCGAGCTTCGCCAGATCGCGCGTTGCCTGCGCTTTCGCTAACTGGTGCAGCACGGTTTGCAGCACGTTGTTGGACTGGTCAATCTCTTCGCGGGACATGGCCTGAACGCCCAGCTGGTTACGACGGCCTGCCTCTCGGCGTTTCTCTGCGGCCAGCGCCTGGTAATAGGCCACGTCTGCTTCTGCTTCCTCCAGCGCCTTCTGGTAACGAGGCTGGTCGATGGTGAACAGGACCTGATCTTTCTTCACCAGCTGGTTATCGTGAACGTTAACCGCCGTGATAAGGCCGGCCACGTCGGGGGCAATTGCCACCACATCGGCGCTAAAGCGCGCGTCACGCGTCCACGGTGATTCGGTGTAATAAACCCAGGCGCGAAAAATAGCGATGAACGCGAGGATAACCAGCGCCATGGTAATGGCGGTGCGGGAGATTTTTCTTGTTAGCGTTTTCACATCAACCTCAGACAAACATGCGCGATATCAGGTAAAACAGGCAGCAATACAGCGCGGTATTGAACAATGCAGGGTGCCAGACGAAATCGTAGATCCCAGTCGGGACCAGCACCTTGCGCACCAGCCAGAAGATCGCCAGTGATAAAAGAAGCTCGAAAAATATCGGTGGGAACGACAGACCGAACACCACGATAACGGGAAACAGACTCATGTTGACCTTGATAAGAGAGAGTGCAGGCTTCAGAATTTTTTAGCGCACGCCATCGCAGGAGAGCTAGAAACGCAGGGCGAGAATGGCGCAGCCGTTATGTAATTAATAATATATTAACGTAACTGTTATGTTGTTATCTATCATATGTGATCTAAATCACTTTTAAGCCAGAGTGAACAATGGAACGTTTAAAACGCATGTCCGTCTTCGCCAAAGTGGTTGAACTCGGCTCATTTACCGCCGCTGCGCGCCAGCTTCAGATGAGCGTCTCATCCATCAGCCAGACGGTGTCCAAACTGGAAGATGAGCTTCAGGTTAAGCTGCTCAACCGCAGCACCCGCAGCATCGGGTTGACGGAAGCCGGTAAAATTTACTATCAGGGCTGTCGCCGCATGCTGCATGAAGTGCAGGATGTTCACGAACAACTCTATGCCTTTAACAACACGCCCATCGGCACGCTGCGTATAGGGTGTTCTTCAACTATGGCACAAAATGTTCTCGCTGCCATGACGGCGGACATGCTGAAAGAGTACCCTGGGCTTACCGTCAATCTGGTGACGGGCATCCCTGCCCCAGACCTGATCGCCGATGGTTTAGACGTGGTGATCCGCGTTGGCGCGTTGCAGGACTCCAGCCTGTTCTCGCGTCGCCTCGGGAGCATGCCGATGGTGGTCTGTGCCTCGAAGAGCTATCTGGCGCAGTACGGTGTGCCGGAGAAACCTGCCGATCTCGCTAACCACTCCTGGCTGGAGTACAGCGTCCGCCCCGATAATGAATTTGAACTGATTGCTCCGGAAGGGATCTCCACCAGGCTGCTGCCGGAAGGCCGGTTCGTCACCAACGATCCGATGACCATTTCGCGCTGGCTGGTGGCCGGCGCCGGGATCGCCTACGTGCCGCTGATGTGGGTGATCAATGAGATCAACAGCGGCGTGCTGGAGATCCTCTTCCCGCGCTATCAGTCCGATCCACGCCCGGTCTACGCTCTGTATACCGAGAAGGACAAGCTGCCCCTCAAAGTACAGGTGTGTATTAACTATCTGACCGACTATTTTGTCGACGTAGCAGAGCTGTTTCAGGGAATGCGCGGAAGAAGAAAGGAATAAGTAATTAATTTCTGAAATATCCGCGCCATTAATATTACAGGATGAAGCCGGCCTTCATCCAGGAATATTCTTTAGCTTCTATCAGGAATAGCGAATTGACACTGCCGCCGCCTGCCCTTTACCTTATAAACAGTCTGGCATTCAGACTGTTATTATTTTGTTGCTGATTTGAATAATAAAATGTATTTCGCAGGATGACGTTAAACAAGGAAACGAAATGAATCTATTTGAACAAACACCGCCGTCACGCAGGCGCTACGGACTCGCCGCGTTCATTGGCTTAATTGCAGGAATTGTCTCCGCGTTTGTCAAATGGGGAGCCGAGATACCACTCCCGCCACGCAGTCCCACCGATTTATTTACCGGCGCATGCGGCCCTGAGCAATTAATAAGAGCCGCAGGCCAAATAGATTGCTCTCGCAATTTTTTAAATCCACCCTATGTTTTTTTACGCGACTGGCTGGGCGTAGTTGATCCTAACGCAGCAGTTTATACCTTTGCCGGACATATATTTAACTGGGTCGGCGTCACGCATATTATTTTCTCAATCGTCTTCGCGGTTGGGTATTGTGTCGTTGCTGAAGTCTTCCCGAAAATTAAACTCTGGCAGGGTTTGCTGGCGGGTGCATTGGCACAGCTTTTTGTTCACATGCTCTCCTTCCCGCTGATGGGGCTGACGCCACCGCTGTTTGATCTGCCCTGGTATGAACACGTGTCAGAGATCGTGGGTCATCTGGTCTGGTTCTGGTCGATCGAAATCATTCGACGTGACTTGCGTAACCGCATTACTCACGAGCCGGATCCGGAGATCCCGCTGGGTAACTTACGTTAAAAAAATGGCGCTACATCTGTAGCGCCATTTTTTATGTTTGCTCAGGTCAGGCCGTGCCGCCCACCGTCAGATTATCCACTTTCAGCGTTGGCTGACCCACACCAACCGGCAGGCTCTGGCCTTCTTTACCGCAAACACCCACGCCGTTATCCAGCTTCAGATCGTTACCGACCATGGAAATCTGCTGCATCGCTTCAATGCCGGAGCCAATCAGGGTCGCGCCCTTCACCGCTTTGGTCACTTTGCCCTTCTCAATCAGGTACGCTTCTGAAGTCGAGAAGACAAACTTACCGGATGTGATATCCACCTGGCCGCCGCCAAAGTTTGGCGCAAAGATACCGTAATCCACGGATTCGATAATCTCCTGCGGCGTGGATTTGCCCGGCAGCATATAAGTGTTGGTCATGCGCGGCATCGGCAGGTGCGCGTAAGATTCACGGCGGCCGTTACCCGTTGGCGCTACGCCCATCAGGCGCGCGTTGAGTTTGTCCTGCATGTAGCCTTTCAGAACGCCGTTTTCGATCAGCACGTTGTACTGGCCTGGCGTACCTTCATCGTCGATAGAAATCGAGCCGCGGCGGTCAAGCATGGTGCCATCATCTACTACGGTGCAAAGCTCAGAGGAGACGAGCTGTCCGATCTGGCCGCTGAACACGGACGTCCCACGACGGTTAAAATCGCCTTCCAGACCGTGGCCCACCGCTTCGTGCAGCAGCACGCCCGGCCAGCCTGCGCCCAGCACCACCGGGAATGTCCCGGCCGGCGCCGCAACAGCATTAAGATTCACCAGCGCCATGCGCACGGCTTCTTTAGCCCACGCGTCAGCGCGCGCTTCGCCGTCAACATCACCCAGGAACCAGTCATAGCCGAAACGACCGCCGCCGCCGCTTGAGCCGCGCTCGCGTTTGCCGTTGTCATCGACCTGCACGCTGATGGAGAGACGCACCAGCGGACGCACATCGGCCGCGAGCGTACCGTCCGTTGCCGCCACCAGAATCAGTTCATACACACCGCTCAGGCTGGCGGAAACTTCCTGAACACGTTTGTCGGCAGCGCGCGCCACTTTGTCCACGCGGCGCAGGATGTCCAGCTTCTCTTCGCGGCTCATGCTCTGCAGCGGGTCGATGCTGGTATAAAGCGCGGAGTGCTGCACTTCACCCAGGGTTTTCACGCGACCGTCGCCGGCATCGCGCACAATGGTACGCGCGGCCTGCGCGCTCTGCTCAAGCGCGGCCAGGCTAATCTGGTCGGCATAGGCAAAACCGGTTTTTTCGCCGCTGATGGCTCGCACGCCGACGCCCTGGTCAATGTTATATGAGCCATCTTTGATGATGCTGTCTTCTAAAACCCAGGATTCGTGATAGCTCGACTGGAAATAGAGATCGCCGTAGTCGAGACGGCGTTCGGTCAGTTGACCAAGAATGGAGAACAGGTCCTGATGGCTCAGGCCGTTCGCTGCGAGCAAATGTTCACTTACCAGGTTCAGACTCATAGTATTGCTACTCGTTCGTTGCCGCCCGTGGCGGTATAAAGATCGTATTTATTGAGAGTGAGGCAATTACCAGCCCACGTCAAATCATTGCTGTGCATCTTTGCGCGGCTGGCGCAGCACCTCGTTAATCTGCGGTTTATCCACCGGACCGGTAATGCGGTAGCGCAGAATGGAGACCTTGCTCCACAGCGGCCCCAGCACTTTACTGGCGGCAAACACCGCCGCACCGACAATCGGGTTAACCACAAAGGCCGCCGCCACGCCCACGCTGGCGGAAATTTCCGGCGCCACCACGGCTTCCATATCCAGCTCGCGACGCACGAGGTTGACTGAGCCTTTCATGGCGATGTCCGCTTCCAGCCCATCCACCAGCGTGTCGTCCGTGTGCAGAACGCCGTCCTTGATCCACGCCGTACTGCGGATGGAATCGTAATAGAAACCTTCGCTGAAGGTGTCGCTGAAATCGAAGCGCAGCTTGCGCAGCAGCGCATCAAAGCTGAGGAGGCGCAGGATCTGCCCGGCGCGCCCCGTGCTCACGTCGGCGATTTCACCTTTGCCAAAGTGTGTTTTCAGAATACCGTTCAGTGACGCTTCGTCCGGTGTCCACGGCGCGGCACGCCAGTGAAGATCGTAATTAACGTTAAACGAGGAGCCGCGCAGCGGCGTGCTGATGCCAAAGAAGTTGGCTGCCGCATCCAGCTTGTTGCCTTTAATGTCGCCCTTCAGAGACGTGCGCTGCTCGCCCGGGTTATTCACCCACTCTCCACCCGCCGTCATGCGGCCAAAGCCGGTGTCGATCAATCCGCCGGAGAGCTTGAGCGTATTCCCCTGGATGGCAAAATCACCGTCGATACGGCCATATTTTTGCCCCCACAGCCAGCACTCCGCGCAGCGCAGCTGCAGATCGGGCCAGCCGCTAAAATCGACGCGAGTAGTATTACTCAGCGGCGATGTATTCGCCGGTTTATCTTTACTCGCAGCAGCCGGGTTGTAGTAGAGATAGCGGATCGCTGCCTGCCACGGCGCGTTATTGCGCATGGTCAGCGTGCCGTTGATTTCCCGGCCCTGCGCCTCTACTTTTGAGCCGTTAGCGGTTGGCTGGGAGACAATGCTCAGATTGTTCCACTGCTGTCCGCCCAGCATCAGCGACGGCGTGCGTACGGTAATGGTCTGCGGGAACTGGGCGGCCTCATCAACGTTTTGCCCAACGCCTTTCTGGAACAGCGCCAGCCACTCTGCGCCGTCCATCGGCGGGAGATTCAGCTCAACGCCCGCATGCTCAGGCAACGGCGGCGTGGTTTTGCTGTCCGTCGTCCAGATGGCTTTGTCGAGGGTAAGCTTGCGGTTAAGCAGCCAGCGGCTGTTAAAGTGGTTTGTTCCGCCCGCGCTTCCGGTCAGCGCGAAGCTGTCCAGATTGCCATCCACGTTAAGCTTCACCGGCAGCGGCTGTCCGGCCTGTTTATCCAGCGGCGCAGGCAGCTGGCTTTGAAGATTCTTCAGGTCACCCGTAATGTCGACCTTATAGTGTGCACCCGCGTGATAAGGCAGGTCGATTGCCACTTTGCCCTGCCAGGCGACCGCGCCCGCTACTGACGCCTCAATCGGCTTCGGCAGGACGTCCATACGCGACGGCTGCCAGTTGCCGTCCAGATTAACGGCCACCTGATAAGCCTTTTGCCCCTCGGCTGTAGAGAAGTCGATATTCACCGGCTGATTAAACCAGCTGGCGGTCAGCGGCTCGCTTTTCAAATTACCGTTCACAAAGCTGAACTGTCCGCTGAGGTCTTTCAGGGTGCTATCAAGCGGTTTAATGTACAGGCTGTTGTTCTTCAGACGGACGTCACCTTTGGCGGTGGTCATTTCACCGTCCAGCGGGATATCCAGATGTAAGCGAGCATTCACATCGCCATCGAGCTGGAGCTGCTGAAGGGTCGCCGCCAGCGACTCTTTGAGTGGCGTCTCCTCAAAGTACGGCCCCACCGCTTTCCCCGGGCCGTTGATGTCGGCATCAATCAGCAGCTTCTCTTTTGAGTAGTCCGGGATGTTGGCCGTCAGGTTGCTGGCCGTTACGCCTCCCAGCGCAACGCTGTCCGCCTTCATCCATAATCCGTCGTTGAGGAAGTTAAGCTCGATATCCAGGTTTTTCAGCGCGGGCCAGCCCGGCTGGAACGCGAAGGTGGCGTCGTGCAGCGGCACCAGCACCTGGAACTGCCCCTCATTATGTTTGTACGGGAAAAGATGCGGGTTACCGCCGTAGACCAGCGTGGCGTTTTCCGCCTGACCGCCCTGAATTGCGCCGCTCAGATAGTCGACCAGCGCTTTACCCATCAGATTTTCCGGGAAATAGCGCCAGGCCTGAGAACCGTCATCGGTACTGATCCCGGCCAGAATGCCCAGCCACGGTTCGTCACCCTGCGGCTGTAAATAGCGGAAGTCACCCCGCGCGTGTACCGCTTTGGCTTTGACGTCGATATGGCGACCATCAAGCTGGAAGCCCTTATCGTTACGGAGCCAGTTAAGCACCGCGCTGCCCTGCTCAATTTCCAGCGGCGCGCGGAAGACCGTCTCGTAAGGCATTTTAGCGTTGTGCATATCGGCCGTGAGCCTGCCGTTCTCCACGCTGCCTTCCAGCTTGCCGCTGAAATGCTCCGCGCCCGGCAGCATCTTCCACTGCTTCCAGGCAAGATCTTTCCATGTTGCCTGGAAACGGGTTTTTTCCGTCGCCTGAAGCGGGATATCCAGCGCCAGAGAATCAATTTTTCCGCTCGGCTGCGTTGCCAGCCAGATCTCGCCCAGGTCCGGAGAGAGCTTTGCCGCCATGGAGCGCAGGCCTTCAATGGACGCCAGATCCAGGTTACTGGCGCGGATGCGCAGCTCATCGCTGCGTTTACTCGCCGCGCCGCCCACGTCCTGCTCCGGCATCCAGGCCAGCGTCAGCGCACCGCGCGGCCACGCCTTGCCGTCCATCGTGATGCGCGTATCCGGGATGGCGAACTGCCAGCCCTCTTTTTCCTGCGTCACGTGCGCGGTGAGGTTATCGACGGAAAGCTGATGCTGCTGTCTTTCACCCTTCCAGCTCGCGCCCCCTTGCTTCAGCCAGATATCGCCGCTGGCAAATTTCCCTTTCGTCAGAGTCATCCAGCCCTCAAGGCTGAAACGGACGGTTTCCAGCTGCATGTTTTGCTGCAGCCAGTCGCCGAGCCAGGGCTTTACATCCACATCGTCGGCCTGCAGCCAGACTTTGCCGTTGTTTAACAGGCCGTCATCGTCACGCAAGTCCATACGCACCTGCATGACGCCGTGCTGGCCGTTCAGGCTGGAAAGATTGACCTGCCCCTCGGCGCGGTGTCGATCCTTGCCGTTAAGCCAGGTCAGCTGCGGGATCGCCAGTTCGGCGCGCTGGCCAGAAAGGGTAATAAAGCTCACTTCGCTGTCGCGCAGATCGAAATGATCGAACTGGCGGAGGAAGAGATCGCTGAAGCGGTTGGCTTCCAGGCCCTGATTGTTATCACCGCCCGTCAGCGGCGTATTGGTCAGAAACTGGAGTTGATAAAAGGTGAGATCGCGAAACTGCCAGCGCAGATGCAGCAGGCTTTGCCAGACGTCCAGCGCCAGGGTTACGCGTTTGATTTTGAGATGACCGCCATCTTTCAGGCTGGCGTTGATGTCACGGACATCCAGCGTCGGGCCAAAATTCTGCCAGCTGGCGCTAACCTGGCTTACGTCGACCGGCACGCCGGTGGTGGATTCGATTTTCGCCAGCAGCTGCGGACGCCAGCTGTCCAGATGCGGTAAAACGAGGCGTAGCCCGCTCACGAGCAACGCGACAATCACGACCAGCGTTGCCCCTGTAAGCACTAAAATCCCCGGCAATCGCCTCACGCATCTCTCCTTGTCAGCTTTCGTCACGCAGCGTACTGCGTTTTACATCATTACGACGTCAAACTGCTCCTGGTTATAGAGCGGTTCAATTTGTACTTTTACCTGTTTGCCGACAAAGATTTCCACTTCCGCCAGCGCGTGCGACTCTTCGCCTTTCAGGGCTTCAGCCACCGCAGGGGAAGCATAGACCAGAAAACGGTCTGAGTCGTAGGCATGATGGACACGGACAATTTCACGCATGATCTCGTAGCAGACCGTCTCCACCGTCTTTACCGTTCCGCGTCCATGGCAGGTTGGACACTCATTACACAGGACATGTTCCACGCTTTCGCGGGTCCGTTTCCGGGTCATTTCCACCAGGCCGAGCTGCGAGAAGCCATTGATGCTGGTCTTCACGCGATCTTTACTCAGCGCCTGTTCCAGCGAGTGCAGCACGCGACGACGATGGTCTTCATTACTCATATCGATAAAGTCGATGATGATAATGCCGCCGAGGTTGCGCAGACGAAGCTGACGCGCAATCGCCTGCGTGGCTTCGATGTTGGTGTTGAAGATGGTGTCGTCCAGATTGCGATGACCGACAAACGCGCCGGTGTTGATATCGACGGTGGTCATCGCTTCGGTCTGATCGATGATCAGATAGCCGCCGGACTTCAGTTCGACCTTACGCTCCAGGGCTCGCTGGATCTCGTTTTCGACATCATAGAGATCGAAGATCGGCTGACGCCCGGTGTAATGCTCCAGCAGGCCCGGCATTTCCGGGATGTATTCAGCGGTAAACTCCAGCAGCGCTTCATATGTCAGGCGAGAGTCCACGCGGATGCGGTCGAGCTGCGCGTCGGCAAAATCACGCAGCACGCGCTGCGCAAGCGCCAGCTCACCGTACAGCTGGTAGCGAGTCTGGTTGCGTTTTTTACGCTCCATCACTTTGGTCCAGACGCGCTTCAGGTAAGCCGCATCCGACGCCAGGTCTTCTTCGCTGATCCCTTCTGCAGCGGTACGGATAATAAACCCGCCCTGTTCATCGCAGTAGGCGCTGACCACTTTCTTCAGCCGCTCGCGCTCGCTTTCGCTCTCAATACGCTGCGAAACGCCCACGTGTGACGCGCCGGGCATAAAGACCAGATAGCGGGAAGGTAAGGTAATGTCGGTGGTCAGACGGGCACCTTTGGTGCCAAGGGGGTCTTTCACCACCTGCACCATTAAGTCCTGGCCCTGACGCACCAGCTCGGAAATGTCGCGCACGGCAAACTGCTTTTGCTCTTCGCCCGCGACGCACTCGGTGTGCGGCATGATGTCGGAGGCATGTAAAAATGCCGCCTTATCCAGTCCAATATCTACAAAAGCCGCCTGCATACCCGGCAGTACACGACTGACACGACCTTTGTAGATATTGCCTACTATTCCGCGCCGCGCTTCACGCTCAATATGAATTTCCTGAAGAATGCCACCGTCAATATAGGCCACACGGGTTTCCGATGGCGTTACGTTTACCAACAATTCAGCCGTCATAATTATCCCTTCCCTCACGCAGTGAGTTAAAATTGCTCAGCAACTCATACGTTTCCACCAGCGGTAAGCCGACTACGGCGTGATAGCTGCCATTAATCTTCCTGACAAAACAGCCACCCAACCCTTGAATACCGTATGCACCTGCTTTATCCATCGGTTCACCGCTGGCAATATAAGCGGCGATCTCGTCGTCGGTAATCACTCTGAACGTGACATCCGTAACCACCAGGCAATCCAGCACGTGCTGGCTGTCCGCCAGCGCGACGGCCGTCATCACCTGGTGCGTTTGCCCGGACATCTTGCGCAGCATGCGCGCCGCATGGCCGGCGTCATGCGGTTTCTCGAGGACTTCACCGTTAAGGATAACGATGGTATCTGCTCCCAGCACGGGCAGATCGCGCGGCACACAGGCCACGCCCGCCTGCGCTTTCTCGCGTGCCAGACGAGACACGTACTGCTGAGCACTTTCGCCCTCAGCACGTTTTTCTTCAATGCCGGTCACGATGCGTTCAAAAGAGACCCCTAACTGCGTCAGGAGTTCCTGACGGCGCGGGGAGCCGGAAGCAAGATACAGAGACGTCATAGAAACCTTTTATTGCACAGCAAACTGCTGGCGAACCTTACGCATCAGCAGGAATAGCCACGGCCAGAGCACACCGTTTACTACACTACTCCAGAACACTTCCGGTCGGAAAGAGACGTTGATCACTAAAAACTCTGCCCAGAAAACAACGATATCCGCAGCAAGCGACAACAGCATCACGACCAGGGCCTGTTGCCAGAGCGCGAGGTTACGGAAGAGCTGGAATTTCAGTGCGACGAGGTACGCAATAATGCTCATGGACAGGGCGCGCACGCCCAGCGTAGAGCCACTAATGAGATCCAGTATGGCACCCATCACAAAACCCGTGCCGACATTTACGCGATGCGGCAGGGCAAGGATCCAGTAAAGTAAAATGAGCAAGACCCAGTTTGGCCGGAAAACGAGAATGTTATCCGGCCAGGGCATAATCTGCAGCAACAGTGCAATGAGGAACGAGAGCCAGATGACCCAGCGTCCCTGGCTACGATAGCTTGCCACTACTGCCCTCCCGAAGAGAGTTTAGGCGGTGGCGGCGCATCAGGCTGCGGCTGCGTTAACCCGGTTGCCGGCGCAGGCACGGGCGCAGGCGGCCCCATAGAGTCCGCTGGCGGAAGAACCTGCGGCATCATCTGCATCAGGCGTTCGTTCGCCACGCGATGCACCTCTTCAGGCGTCATCGGGTTAGCACCGTTACGATCGGCCCCCCAGAGCAGCAGCAGGTAGCGCAGACGCTGTAAACCGGCGGTTGGACGGGCCTGAATCACGGTGTATGCACGCTGCGTATCCAGCTTAACCGAAGAGACCACCGCAACCGGGTAACCTTCAGGGAAGCGTCCACCGAGACCGGACGTCACCAGCACGTCGCCGACACGGATGTCCGTGTTAGCAGGCAGATGTTCCAGCTGCAGATCGTCCGTGCAGCCGTTACCGGCCGCAATCACGCGGATATCGTTACGCAGGACCTGGATCGGCAGTGCGTGGGTGGCGTCGCAAATCAGCAGCACGCGGCTGGTCAGTTTGGCGACGGCAACGACCTGGCCTACTACGCCCTTATCACTGATGACGGGCTGACCTTCATACACCCCGTTCACGCTCCCTTTGTCGATCACAACCTGATCGCTGTAAGGGTCGTTCACGGTGGAGATCACCTGGGTAACCATCTTCTGCTCGTCCTGACGCAGCGGCGAGCCGAGCAGTTCACGCAGACGCGCGTTTTCCTGCTTGTATTGCCCCAGCATCAGCAGTTCGCTGTTTTTCAGCAGCAATTCCTGGCGTAATGCCCGGTTTTCAAGTTCGAGCTGGTCTCGTGAAGACAGCGTTTGAGAAACGGAGTCGAGCAGTTCACGGGGACCATTTGATATAAAGTAGAAAGGACTGACGGCGGTATCCATGTACGTTCGGATCTGGCTGAACGTACCGAGGCGGCTATCGGCAATAATGACGCCAAGCGCAACCAGAACCGCCAGAATGAGGCGAAACTGTAGCGATGGGCCACGGCTAAAAATTGGCTTCATAGGCTATGCGTATTCTCGTGTCAGAGAGAAAGGGTAGCGATTCGCTACCCTTTCACCATGACTACTCTTCGCTGAACAAGTCGCCGCCGTGCATGTCGATCATTTCCAGCGCCTTGCCACCACCGCGGGCGACGCAAGTCAGTGGATCTTCTGCAACTACGACAGGAATACCTGTCTCTTCCATCAACAGGCGGTCGAGGTTACGCAGCAGCGCACCACCACCGGTCAGAACCATACCGCGCTCGGAGATGTCAGACGCCAGCTCTGGTGGGCACTGTTCCAGCGCAACCATTACCGCGCTCACGATGCCCGTCAGTGGTTCCTGCAGTGCTTCCAGAATTTCGTTGGAGTTCAGGGTAAAGCCGCGTGGAACACCTTCCGCCAGGTTACGGCCACGCACTTCGATCTCACGCACTTCATCGCCCGGATATGCAGAACCGATTTCGTGTTTGATACGCTCTGCGGTGGCTTCACCGATCAGAGAGCCGTAGTTACGGCGCACGTAATTGATGATGGCTTCATCGAAGCGGTCACCACCGATACGTACGGAGGAGGAGTACACCACGCCGTTCAGCGAGATAACGGCCACTTCAGTGGTACCACCACCGATATCCACCACCATAGAACCGGTGGCTTCAGAAACTGGCAGACCTGCACCGATTGCCGCAGCCATTGGCTCTTCAATCAGGAACACTTCACGTGCGCCTGCACCCTGGGCAGATTCACGGATTGCGCGACGTTCTACCTGGGTTGCGCCAACCGGCACACACACCAGAACACGCGGGCTTGGGCGCATGAAGCTGTTGCTGTGAACCTGCTTGATGAAGTGCTGAAGCATTTTTTCAGTCACGAAGAAATCAGCGATAACGCCGTCTTTCATTGGGCGAATAGCGGCGATGTTGCCAGGGGTACGACCCAGCATCTGCTTCGCGTCATGACCCACTGCGGCCACGCTTTTCGGCGAGCCTGCACGATCCTGACGAATGGCCACAACAGAAGGCTCATTCAATACGATGCCTTGTCCTTTTACATAAATAAGGGTATTCGCGGTACCCAGGTCAATGGACAGGTCATTGGAAAACATGCCACGAAATTTTTTCAACATACTAAGGGATAATCCTGAAAGCTGGGGCGGAAAACAAAATCCGCTTACTTTACCAACCACACGCAGCAGCGACAAGGCGCAAAAATCATCTGCAACGGTGAAAATTTGTGCAGTACGTTTCCTGTTGTTACAAATTCATCCCCTGACTCCCTCAGGGCTGAGTAAACAGTCGTGTTCCTCACTGATATTTGTAACTCATTAAAGGTCGTTCACTGGCTTTTTGCTCGACATACTCAAAGCTACAGGCGCGATATTCTACGTGAAAACAACGTAAACGGCAGGTCAAACAGAGTATCTTTGCAAATATTTTTTCACGTTGGTGTCAAGCGGCTGAGAGGCGGCAAAAAAATCGCCCTGACCGCCCGTCACTCCGCGCTCTGTTAACATCTGCCATTCGCCTCTGGAGCGCACGCCTGCGGCAAATACCTGTGTTCGCGTTCCCTTACACGCTTCAACCAGACTCTGAACCAGCAGCTGGTTTTCCGTGCGCTTCTCAATATTCCTTACCAGCCCCGGATGTAGCTTTAATAGCTCCACATCCAGATCCTTGATCCAGCTGGTACTGACCAGCGTTAAACCCGCCTGCGTTACCGCGACACGGGCACCGAGCGCGTTGATCAAACGGACCACCGGACGCAACCGGCTGATGTGTTGACCCACATCCGCCTCAGCAAGTTCAAAAATAATGCGTTTGCGTTGCGATTTTTCGCATTGCATTAATGTATCACGCAGCCAGCGCTGAAAACGCGGGCGTATTAATGACTCAACGGTAACCTGTAACGCCAGATTCTCTTCAGGCCAGAATGATAAAAATGGAATCAAGCGTGTAATTTGCTGGCGGTCATACTCTTCGGAGAGCCCAAATTGCAGAACCATCGGCAGATATTCCGCAGAAATAACCTCTTCCGTCCCGTCGAAAATACGGCACATCAATTCCCGGTGGTGGACAAAACCGTTCTTCATGACCGCCGGTTTTTGATAAATACGCGGCCCGCCGCGACTCAGCATTTGCTCAATCAAAGTACGCCAGCGCACGTTTCCACGCCCTTTTTCAGGCAGCGAATCATCATAGACTGCCCATCCGTTCGCCCCTTGCAATACCGCGTTGCGGGTGGCCGCTTCCGCATGCTCCATCACCTGCTCTGTCGACTGTCCGCCGCGCCAGGCGCAAATCCCCATATGGACCATATCGTCTCTGTCGAGCATTTTGCTCTGCGGCAGCGCGTCGACGGCCTTAAGTAGCTGGCTGGCAATGCTTTCTGATTCCTTCAACGTGCGATGCGGAAGCAATACGGCAAAGTCGCTGCGGTGGTAGCGGGCCAGCAGCGCCCCCGGATAGCGCATAATAAAGGTGGAGAGCAGGTTGATCAGCGTAAAGAGATTTTCTTCCGCCGCCCGCTGCCCCCATGTGTCGCGCAGCAGATCGAAATCGGGCAGGCGAATCATCATCACCACCCCGTGCGTGCCCACTTTTTCCGGGTCGTCGAGCAGCGTGGCGAGTTGATTGTCAAAGAAAAGGCGGTTGTTAAGGCCGGTTTTATTATCCTGCGCGGCATAAGAGCGGATCAGCGTATCCATTCGGCTGCGCTGGTCGCTGGCAAACTGGATCTCTGAGAGCAGCGTATCCAGCGCGCTGCTGGCGCGTGAGGGCCATTCATGGACCGAGCCGCGAACCTGCGGGCCGCGTTCACCGTTCAGGATACGCACGGAGCGGATCTCCAGCAGTTCCTGGCCTGAAAGCTGGCGGCGCAGCCAGCGGACCGCGAGAAAAATCAGCAAAATAATGAAGGCGACGGCAACAGTAAGCGGCGCGGTGGTCATCATAGAACGGAAATAGCTGGCCATCGGATCGAGGTAGACCATGTGTATGGTCATCCCCGGATTTTTGAGGGAGTGCACCGTTACTTCCCGATACTGGCTCACCACGCCCGCAGGTCGATAGCTGTCCTGTCGTTCATGGCTTAAAACCGGATGCTTTCCCTGCTGGATGTCGACCTGAATAATATCAACCGGCACCATCAACTCATCCAGCTCCCGGGATAGCTCAGGAAGTGGAGTGGTCAGCAGACGCGTATCAATGACCGACGCAACGGACTGCACCCGGTTGACCAGTTTGTCCTGAATGGCGTTATAAAAGCTCAGAGAGCAACCAAGAAGCGTGACAAAGATGGTAAGCCCCGTCAGCAGGGTGATAAAAGCCGAGAACTTCGTCGTTAATCGCATCCTTGAGATTACTCCGTGGGTTGATGGGGTAGCGAGTAAGCGCTAACTTGCATTTCAAATGCGGCATACTACCAAACCTGGCGTATCTGGCAATTTATTGCGTTAAATCGGCATTGCTTTACCCTGAGCGAGTATAGTCTTCAGGAACTCTTTTCCAATCATCTGAGCCGTGAGGACCCCGTATGCAGGCTTTAATCTTAGAACAGCAGGACGGCAAAACGCTTGCCTCAGTACAGGCCGTAGAAGAGACTCGCCTGCCGGAAGGCGACGTCACCGTCGACATCGACTGGTCCAGTTTAAATTATAAAGATGCGCTGGCGATCACCGGCAAGGGTAAAATCATCCGAAATTTCCCTATGGTGCCGGGTATTGATTTTGCTGGCCGGGTTCATAGCAGCGAAGATCCCCGTTTTCATGCGGGCCAGCAGGTGCTGCTCACCGGCTGGGGCGTGGGCGAAAATCACTGGGGCGGGCTGGCAACGCAGGCGCGTGTGAAGGGCGACTGGCTGGTGCCTATGCCGAAAGGCATAGATGGCCGCAAAGCGATGATCGTTGGTACCGCAGGCTTTACCGCCATGCTGTGCGTGATGGCGCTGGAAGAGGCGGGTGTTCGCCCCGAGTCGGGTGAAATTGTTGTGACCGGGGCCAGCGGTGGCGTGGGCAGCACGGCGGTCACGCTGCTGCACAAGCTGGGTTATCAGGTTGCGGCGGTTTCCGGCCGTGAAAGCACGCATGATTATCTGCGCCAGCTCGGCGCCAGCCGCATTCTTGGCCGCGATGAGTTTGCCGAGACCCGCCCGCTGGAAAAACAGGTCTGGGCAGGTGCGGTGGATACCGTCGGTGATAAAGTGCTGGCAAAAGTCCTGGCGCAGATGAACTACGGCGGCTGCGTGGCAGCCTGCGGCCTGGCGGGCGGATTTGCCCTGCCAACGACCGTCATGCCATTTATTCTGCGTAACGTCCGCCTGCAGGGCGTGGATTCCGTGATGACGCCTGCGGCTCGCCGTGCAGAGGCATGGGAGCGTCTGGTGCGCGATTTGCCGGAATCGTTCTATACCCAGAGCGCTACCGAAATTACGCTCAGCCAGGCACCTGAATATGCCAGTAAGATCATGGATAACCAGTTCCACGGCCGCGCGCTGGTGAAAATCGCCTAATCTTCAAATTTTCGTGACATATTCGCGCTAACGCTTCTCCTCCGTCATGCTTAGAAAAACGCATGACGGAGGATGCCATGAAAAACCGAAAACTGACGGAAGCCGACGTAACGTCTGAATCTGTCTTTATGTTACAGCGCCGCCAGATCCTGAAAATGCTTGGCATCAGCGCCAC
Organism: Enterobacter cloacae complex sp. P42RS; assembly: GCF_014930595.1. Lineage (NCBI taxonomy): Bacteria > Pseudomonadati > Pseudomonadota > Gammaproteobacteria > Enterobacterales > Enterobacteriaceae > Enterobacter > Enterobacter cloacae complex sp. P42RS. The sequence goes on along the minus strand of NZ_JADBRK010000007.1, from coordinate 22,371 downwards.
GGCACTGACGCTCTCTCCAGCGGCACACGCCGACCTGCTCGACTGGTTTAAAGGCAACGATCGCCCTAAGGCGCCTTCCGGTGCCCCGCTTACCTTTACCAAACCCGCCGAATGGCAAAACACGCTGGCGCTCACGCCGGAAGATAAAGTCACCGGCTACAACAACTTCTACGAATTTGGTCTGGATAAAGCCGATCCTGCCGCCAATGCCGGCAGCATGAAAACCGATCCGTGGACGCTGAAAATCGACGGTGAAGTGGCAAAACCTCTGACGCTGGACCATCACGATCTGACCACCCGCTTCCCGCTTGAGGAGCGTATCTATCGCATGCGCTGCGTAGAGGCCTGGTCGATGGTGGTGCCCTGGGTAGGCTTCCCGCTGCATAAGCTGCTGGCGATGGTTGAACCCACCAGCAATGCAAAATACGTCGCCTTCCAGACGCGCTACGCCCCGGACGAGATGCCGGGCCAGAAAGACCGGTTCATCGGCGGCGGGCTGGAGTATCCATACGTTGAAGGGTTACGTCTTGACGAAGCCATGCATCCCCTTACCCTCCTGACCGTCGGCGTTTACGGCAAGGCGCTTCCGCCGCAGAACGGTGCCCCCATCCGTTTAACCGTGCCGTGGAAATACGGTTTCAAAGGGATTAAATCGATCGTCAGCATTAAGTTGACCCGCGAACGTCCGCCGACGACATGGAACCTGGCGGCGCCGGGTGAATACGGCTTCTTCGCCAACGTGAACCCGCATGTGGATCATCCCCGCTGGTCGCAGGCGACGGAACGCTTTATTGGCTCCGGCGGCGCGCTGGACGTGAAGCGCCAGCCCACGCTGCTGTTTAACGGGTATGCGGATGAAGTGGCGTCCCTTTACCGTGGCCTCAATTTACGGGAGAACTTCTGAGTGCGTTTAACGGCAAAGCAGATTACCTGGCTGAAAGTGCTGCTGCATTTAGCCGGGATACTTCCTTTTATCTGGCTGTTCTGGGCGGCCAGCCAGGGCCTCTTTAGCGCCGATCCGGCAAAGGATATCCAGCATTTTACCGGTCGGATGGCTCTGAAATTTTTGCTGGCCACCTTGCTCGTCTCGCCGCTGGCGCGCTACGCTAAACAGCCATTATTGATACGCACCCGTCGGCTTTTGGGGCTATGGTGTTTTGCCTGGGCGAGCCTGCACCTCACCAGTTACGCCCTGCTGGAACTGGGAATTAACAATCTGACACTGCTTGGCCGCGAGCTGGTAACACGCCCTTACCTGATGCTGGGCATTGTTAGCTGGCTGATCCTGCTGGCGTTAGCGCTGACATCCACGCAATATGCGCAGCGAAAGCTGGGCCGTCGCTGGCAGTTGCTGCACAACTTCGTCTATCTTGTCGCGATCCTCGCCCCCATTCATTATCTGTGGTCGGTGAAGATCCTCTCTCCGCAGCCGGTCCTTTACGCGCTGGCAGCCGTGGCGCTTTTAGCATGGCGTTACAAGAAGTTCCGCCAGTGGTTGCGATAGTTCGCGAAACTGTGCGTTTTCCCGCAGATTACCTCTCAACCGCAAATCTTTTTTGGATTGCGGTTGATAATCTTCCCTGATAAGACCAGTATTTAGCTGCCAAATGCTACGAAATCGTTATAATGTGCGACCTTGGTTCGCCTGACAGCGGTTTTAGGCCTCTGAAAAGGTGACATTTGCGCTTCGACGGTATATTTTGTTTTTTACCCGAAAATCGCAGGAGATAGCGGCATAATGACTGATAAGTTCCACATCTTAGTTTTAAACGGACCGAACCTGAACATGCTCGGCACCCGTGAGCCAGAGAAGTACGGCACGCTGACATTGAGCGAAATTGTTAACCGTCTGAGCACGGAAGCAGCCTCGCTGAATGTGGATTTGGATCATTTTCAGTCAAACGCGGAGTACGCAATCATCGACCGTATTCATCAGGCTAAAGACACTGTGGACTATATCCTGATCAATCCGGCCGCGTTTACGCACACCAGTGTTGCTATCCGCGACGCACTGCTCGCGGTGAGTATCCCGTTTATCGAGATCCACCTGAGTAACGTGCACGCCCGAGAGCCGTTCCGCCACCATTCGTATCTGTCGGATATCGCTGCTGGCGTTATCTGCGGACTGGGCGCAGACGGCTATTCATACGCTTTACAGACAGCGGTAAAACGCTTGTCACAATCACACTAAACAAGAGTACGGAACCCACTCATGGATATTCGTAAGATAAAAAAACTGATCGAGCTGGTTGAAGAATCAGGCATCTCCGAACTGGAAATTTCTGAAGGCGAAGAGTCTGTACGCATCAGCCGTGCAGCCCCAGCCGCTAGCTTCCCGGTAATGCAGCAAGCTTACGCTGCGCCAGTGCAGCAGCCTGCGCTTTCCGCAGCCGTTGCGCCAGCAGCAGCTGAAGCCGCACCTGCCGCTGCAGCAGAAATCAGTGGTCACATCGTACGTTCCCCAATGGTTGGTACTTTCTACCGCACCCCGAGCCCGGACGCGAAGGCGTTCATCGAAGTGGGTCAGAAAGTCAACGTAGGCGATACCCTGTGCATCGTTGAAGCGATGAAAATGATGAACCAGATCGAAGCTGACAAGTCAGGTACTGTGAAAGCGATTCTGGTCGAAAGTGGTCAGCCGGTTGAATTTGACGAGCCGCTGGTCGTCATCGAGTAACGAGGCGAACATGCTGGATAAAATTGTTATCGCCAACCGTGGCGAGATTGCACTGCGTATTCTTCGTGCCTGTAAAGAACTGGGCATCAAGACCGTGGCCGTGCACTCAAGCGCGGATCGCGATTTAAAACACGTATTGCTGGCGGATGAGACGGTCTGTATTGGCCCGGCTCCGTCCGTAAAAAGCTATCTGAACATCCCGGCTATCATCAGCGCCGCTGAAATCACCGGCGCGGTGGCAATTCATCCGGGTTACGGCTTCCTCTCTGAGAACGCCAACTTTGCTGAGCAGGTTGAACGCTCTGGCTTTATCTTCATCGGTCCGAAAGCCGACACCATTCGCCTGATGGGCGACAAAGTGTCTGCAATCACCGCAATGAAAAAAGCTGGTGTTCCAACCGTGCCAGGCTCTGACGGCCCTCTGACCGACGACATGGATGCTAACCGTGCTCATGCTAAACGCATTGGCTACCCGGTTATCATCAAGGCGTCCGGCGGCGGCGGCGGTCGCGGTATGCGCGTTGTGCGCAGCGATGCTGAACTGGCGCAGTCCATCTCCATGACCAAAGCGGAAGCGAAAGCGGCTTTCAGCAATGACATGGTGTACATGGAAAAATACCTGGAAAACCCACGCCACATCGAAATTCAGGTGCTGGCTGACGGTCAGGGTAACGCGATCTATCTGGCAGAACGTGACTGCTCCATGCAGCGTCGTCACCAGAAAGTGGTCGAAGAAGCGCCAGCGCCGGGCATTACCCCGGAACTGCGTCGCTACATCGGCGAGCGTTGCGCCAAAGCGTGCGTCGATATCGGCTATCGCGGGGCGGGTACTTTTGAGTTCCTGTTCGAAAACGGCGAGTTCTACTTCATTGAGATGAACACCCGTATTCAGGTTGAACACCCGGTTACCGAAATGATCACCGGCGTTGACCTGATCAAAGAGCAGCTGCGTATCGCAGCCGGTCAGCCTCTGTCCATCAAGCAGGAAGAAGTTGTGGTGAAAGGCCATGCGGTAGAGTGCCGTATCAACGCCGAAGACCCGAACACCTTCCTGCCAAGCCCGGGTAAAATCACGCGTTTCCACGCGCCGGGTGGCTTTGGTGTGCGTTGGGAATCTCATATCTACGCCGGCTACACCGTACCGCCGTACTATGACTCAATGATCGGTAAGCTCATCTGCTACGGCGAAAACCGTGACGTGGCGATTGCCCGCATGAAGAACGCCCTGCAGGAGCTGATCATCGACGGTATTAAAACCAACGTTGATCTGCAGATGCGTATCATGAGCGACGAGCACTTCCAGAATGGTGGGACGAATATCCACTACCTGGAGAAAAAACTCGGCCTGAACGAGAAGTAAGAGAGCTGTGTTGCTAAAAGGCCGGATTATCCGGCCTTTTTTTATTTCTGGGGATCGCCAAGCCCCATCATGTACAATCCCCGCTTTCTGCATCCACAAGGGACAAAAAATGGACAAACGTTTTGTTCAGGCCCATAAAGAAGCGCGCTGGGCGCTGTGGCTGACCCTTCTCTATCTTGCTGCATGGTTAGTAACTGCTTACTTACCTGACTCCGCTATTGGCATCACCGGCCTGCCGCACTGGTTCGAAATGGCCTGCCTGCTGGTACCGCTGGTGTTTATTCTGCTGTGCTGGGCGATGGTGAAATTCATCTATCGCGATATTCCGCTGGAGGACGATGATGCAGCTTGAAGTCATTCTGCCGCTTGTCGCATACCTGCTGGTCGTGTTTGGTTTATCCATTTACGCCATGCGCAAAAGAACGACCGGTGCTTTTCTGAACGAGTATTTCCTCGGCAGCCGTTCGATGGGCGGCGTTGTGCTGGCAATGACGCTGACCGCGACCTATATCAGCGCCAGCTCGTTTATTGGCGGCCCCGGTGCGGCCTACAAGTACGGGTTAGGCTGGGTTTTGCTGGCGATGATCCAGCTGCCTGCCGTCTGGCTCTCCCTCGGTATTCTTGGTAAGAAATTTGCCATTCTGGCGCGCCGCTATAATGCCGTCACGCTCAACGACATGCTGTTTGCCCGTTACCAGAGCCGCTTACTGGTGTGGCTGGCGAGCTTAAGCCTGCTGGTGGCCTTTATTGGCGCGATGACGGTACAGTTTATCGGCGGGGCACGCCTGCTGGAAACGGCGGCCGGGATCCCTTACGAGACAGGCCTGCTTATCTTCGGGGTAAGCATCGCGCTCTATACCGCGTTTGGCGGGTTCCGCGCCAGCGTGCTGAACGATACGCTGCAGGGAATGGTCATGCTCATCGGCACGATTGTTCTGCTGGTGGGGATTGTTCATGCCGCGGGTGGACTCACTCATGCGGTGGAAACCCTGGAAGCGATTGACCCGAAACTGATTTCACCGCAGGGCGCGGATGATATCCTCTCGCCGACCTTTATGACCTCGTTCTGGGTGTTAGTCTGCTTCGGGGTGATTGGTCTGCCGCATACCGCCGTGCGCTGTATCTCCTATAAAGACAGTAAAGCCGTTCACAAGGGCATCATCATCGGGACGATTGTGGTCGCGGTCCTGATGTTTGGTATGCACCTGGCAGGTGCGTTAGGGCGCGCGGTGATCCCCGACCTTACCGTGCCGGATCTGGTGATCCCGACGCTGATGGTTAAAGTGCTGCCGCCCTTCGCCGCCGGAATTTTCCTCGCAGCGCCAATGGCCGCCATTATGTCGACCATTAACGCCCAGTTACTGCAAAGTTCCGCTACGATCATTAAAGATCTCTATCTGAACCTGCGCCCTGAGCAGGTTGAAAATGAACGTCGCCTGAAGCGGATGTCTGCCGTCATTACGCTGGTGTTAGGAGCTTTGCTGATGTTAGCTGCATGGCGTCCGCCGGAGATGATCATCTGGCTGAACCTGCTGGCGTTTGGCGGTCTTGAAGCCGTTTTCCTGTGGCCGCTGGTACTAGGTCTTTACTGGGAACGCGCGAACGCTGCAGGCGCGCTGAGCGCGATGATTGTTGGCGGTGTGCTGTATGCCATCCTTGCGACATTTAAGATTCAGTATCTGGGCTTCCATCCGATTGTGCCTTCGTTACTGCTAAGTTTACTGGCGTTTGTGGTGGGGAACCGTTTCGGTCAGCCCGCCCCACAACCCGCTATGATTTCTACTGATAAATAAAGAGTTTTGCCATGCCGTGGATCCAACTAAAACTGAACACAACCGGCGCGAACGCCGAAGAGCTAAGCGATGCGCTGATGGAAGCCGGCTCTGTCTCCATCACCTTTCAGGACACGCACGACACGCCGGTCTTTGAACCGCTGCCGGGCGAAACGCGCCTGTGGGGTGATACCGACGTGATCGGCCTGTTCGATGCCGAAACCGACATGAAAGAGGTGGTGGCGATTCTGGAAAACCATCCGCTGCTGGGCGCAGGCTTCGCGCATAAAATCGAACAGCTGGAAGACAAAGACTGGGAACGCGAGTGGATGGACAACTTCCACCCCATGCAGTTCGGCAAACGTCTGTGGATCTGCCCAAGCTGGCGCGAGGTTCCCGATGAAAACGCGGTGAACGTGATGCTTGACCCAGGCCTGGCGTTTGGCACCGGCACCCATCCAACCACGTCTCTGTGCCTGCAGTGGCTGGATGGTCTCGATCTGGATGGTAAGACGGTGATCGACTTCGGCTGCGGTTCCGGGATCCTCGCGATTGCCGCGCTGAAACTGGGCGCGGCGAAAGCCATCGGGATCGATATCGATCCGCAGGCCATTCAGGCCAGCCGCGATAATGCCGAGCGTAACGGCGTGTCCGATCGTCTGGAGCTCTACCTGCCGGAAGCGCAGCCAGAAGCCATGAAAGCCGATGTGGTGGTCGCAAACATTCTCGCGGGCCCACTGCGTGAACTGGCGCCATTAATTAGCGTGCTGCCGGTTGAGGGTGGCCTGCTGGGACTTTCCGGCATTCTGGCAAGCCAGGCGGAGAGCGTTTGCGAAGCCTACGCCGATCTCTTTGCGCTCGACCCGGTCGTCGAGAAAGAAGAGTGGTGCCGCATTACCGGTCGTAAAAAATAAGTATTTGGCGTGGTCCTCTGACCACGCCTTTTCTCCTCGAATATTCCTCCCGCCCCTGGCCTGCCTCCGGTAAAATAACCCTACAAATCATATTGATAAATTTTGATTTGGATAATAAAAATTCACGGGAAGAATATTATGAAACACGTTTATAGCAAGGCAGCGCTGTTAGCGCTGAGCATGATCTCGGCTTCAGCATGCGCATCACACTGGAGCTACAAAGGAGAAAGTTCACCTGAGCACTGGGGCGAACTGGATGAGGCCTACAAGACCTGCCAAAGCGGGATGAACCAGTCCCCGATTGATATCGATTCCACCGTTAACGCCCATCTTTCCCCGCTGCAAACGCACTACGTTGACGGCCCTGTGACGCTGACAAACAATGGCCATACTATTCAGGCAAGCGAGCAGGCCGACACTCGCGACACTATTACGCTGGATAAGCAAACCTGGACATTACAGCAGTTCCACTTCCACGCGCCGAGCGAAAACACCGTACACGGCAAGCATTACGCGATGGAAATGCACCTTGTGCATAAAAATGCGAAGGGGGAACTGGCGGTGGTCGCGGTCATGTTCGACAAAGGGGCAGAGAACCGTGAGCTTGATAAACTGTGGGACGTTATGCCTCAGCAGGCTGAGCTGAACGTCTCCATCAAGCAGGAGCTCAACCTGAATAAGCTGCTGCCGGAAGATAAAACGTACTGGCGCTTTAGCGGCTCGCTGACAACGCCACCGTGTTCAGAAGGCGTCACCTGGATCGTGCTTAAGCATCCTCTGACGGTCTCCGCCGGGCAGCTCGAGAAATTCACCCACACAATGCATCACGATAATAACCGGCCGGTACAGTCCCTCCATGGTCGTGTTATCCTCGAATAACGTCTATTTTTTGCCCTGAGATCATGTTCTAAAATGCGACGCAGATCGCAAAGAAGTGGGGAAATCTGCTGTTAAAAACAGCAGATTATCCCGCTCATCTGTCGCATTTATTCAGAAATGATGAGAAGTTACGGGAAATTGTAAGCGCACATAAAATAGCCATCATCGCATAACTCAATGATTTAAATAATGAATAATTTTAAACGAAAAGATTGCGCGGCGATTCCTTGATCTACAACAGTGGATTGTTCAAAGTTTGGCCTTTCATCTCGTGCAAAAAATGCGTAATATACGCCGCCTTGCAGTCACAGTATGGTCATTTCTTAACTCATGCGCATCGGACACCACCAGCTTAGAAATCGCCTGATCGCAGCCCCAATGGCAGGTATTACCGACCGGCCGTTCAGGACGCTGTGCTATGAGATGGGAGCCGGTTTAACCGTATCCGAGATGATGTCGTCTAACCCGCAGGTTTGGGAAAGCGATAAATCCCGCCTTCGGATGGTGCACATTGATGAACCAGGTATTCGCACCGTGCAAATTGCCGGAAGCGTGCCTGAAGAGATGGCAGATGCCGCGCGTATTAACGTGGAAAGTGGTGCCCAGATTATTGATATCAATATGGGTTGCCCGGCCAAAAAGGTGAATCGCAAGCTTGCAGGTTCAGCCCTTCTGCAATACCCCGACCAGGTGAAAGCTATCCTGACGGCGGTTGTCAGCGCAGTGGACGTTCCTGTTACGTTGAAGATTCGCACGGGTTGGTCGCCGGAACACCGTAACTGTGTAGAGATTGCCCAACTGGCCGAAGATTGTGGTATTCAGGCCCTGACCATCCACGGACGCACTCGCGCCTGTTTGTTCAATGGTGAAGCTGAATACGACAGCATTCGGGCAGTTAAGCAGAAGGTTTCCATTCCGATTATCGCGAATGGCGACATAACTGACCCGCTTAAAGCCAGGGCTGTACTCGACTATACGGGAGCTGATGCTCTGATGATAGGACGTGCAGCTCAGGGAAGACCCTGGATCTTCCGGGAAATCCAGCATTATCTGGACACTGGGGAGCTGCTTGCCCCACTGCCTCTGGCAGAGGTAAAGCGCTTGCTTTGTTCGCATGTTCGGGAACTGCATGACCACTACGGTCAGGCAAAAGGGTACCGAATTGCGCGTAAACACGTCTCCTGGTATCTCCAGGAGCACGCTCCAGATGACCAGTTTCGGCGCACATTCAACGCCATTGAGGATGCCAGCGAACAGCTGGAGGCGTTGGAGGCATACTTCGAAAATCTTGCGTAATGAAATAAAGAGCTGACAGAACTATGTTCGAACAACGCGTAAATTCTGACGTACTGACCGTTTCTACCGTTAACTCTCAGGATCAGGTAACTCAAAAGCCCCTGCGTGACTCGGTTAAACAGGCACTGAAGAACTATTTTGCTCAACTGAATGGTCAGGATGTTAATGACCTGTATGAGCTGGTACTGGCTGAAGTTGAACAGCCACTGTTGGACATGGTGATGCAATACACCCGCGGTAACCAGACCCGCGCTGCGCTGATGATGGGTATCAACCGTGGTACTCTGCGTAAGAAACTGAAAAAATACGGCATGAACTGATACTAATCAGTTAAATGCTTGTTTAAAAAGGCGCTACCTGGCATGGGGATGCGCCTTTTTTATTGTCTTATTCTTTCACCGTCAACGCTTTGTAAACCTTTGCTTATCCCGCTTTTAAACCGCTTCTTTTCGTGTATATTTCCACCACTTCAGTGGCTCTCTTCTCGCGGAATGACACAATGATTCGTAAATACTGGTGGCTGGTCGTCTTTGCAATCTCCGTTTTTCTATTCGATGCCCTCCTGATGCAGTGGATTGAACTGATGAGTACCGAAACCGACAAGTGCCGCAATATGAACTCCGTCAATCCGCTGAAATTAGTGAACTGTTCAGAACTCGATTAACACCCTGCCGTCACCAACCTCCCCGTATTACCCACTAAAAACGGGGATTTAAATCCCTTTGAGCCGTTACCTGACGGTGATAATGTCTCGCCCTTCTCAACCTCTCCTGCGTAACGTCATACTCGAGTAGAACCGACCATGCTGGTTAGCCAATACAACCCTATCCTTGTAGCCCTCTCCTTTGCTGTTGCCATCCTTGCTGCTTACACCGCGCTGAATATGGCTGCACGCGTCGCCGGGAGTCAGGGCGTCGCAGCGCGCGTCTGGCTGGCGGGAGGCGGTGTTGCGATGGGCATTGGCGTATGGGCCATGCACTTTATCGGCATGCTGGCGATGGATCTCTCCATGAGCATGAGCTACAACGCGACCCTGACGATTTTATCTATGGTCATCGCCGTGGGGTCGTCACTGTTTGCGCTATGGCTCGTCAGCTGTGAACAACTGCGCATGCGCCGCCTGCTCCCCGGCGCTCTGGTGATGGGAATCGGCATTGTTGCCATGCATTACACCGGTATGGCGGCGCTGGAGGTGAGGCCGGGGATCGTTTGGGACACGCTGTGGGTGGCCATTTCGGTCGTGATTGCGCTTGTCGCTTCGCTTGCAGCATTGTGGCTGACCTTCCGCCTGCGCCACGAAGCCGCTCAGGTGGTGCTGATGCGCCTGGGTGCCGCCATCACGATGGGAATTGCTATCGCCGGTATGCACTACGCCGGGATGAAGGCCGCGCAGTTTCCAATGTCCACCATGGTTCACCATCAGGGTATTAACGGCAGCTGGCTGGCCGTGCTGGTCAGCGTCGTCGCGCTCTCTATTCTTGGGATCACCCTGCTGGTGTCGATGCTGGATGCCCGCCTGCAGGCACGAACCGCCCTTCTGGCCTCGTCGCTGGCAGAAGCGAACCGGGAACTTGCGCAGCTGGCGCTGCACGATACGCTGACGCGTCTGCCCAACCGTATCCTGCTGGAGGACCGGCTCGATCAGGCCATCAGCAAAGCTGACCGTGAAGGTACCCATTTCGCCCTGATGTTCATGGATCTCGACGGTTTTAAAGCCATCAATGACGCCTACGGCCATGATGTCGGTGACAGGCTGCTGGTCGCCGTTACGCAGCGTCTGCTGCATCTCCTGAAGGGCCAGTTTACCCTTGCACGCATTGGCGGCGATGAGTTTGTTCTGCTGGCTGAGGGAGAAGGTCCGGACGATGCAGCCTCGCTGGCAAATTCGCTGGTGCGGGCGATCGATAGCCCGTTCACTCTCGACCCCTACGAACTGGTGGTAACGCTTAGCATTGGTATCGCCCTGTACCCTCACGACGGCAAAACCGAACGTGAGCTGATGTTTAACGCCGACGCGGCGATGTATCACACCAAGCATATGGGCCGAAACGGCTATCACTTTTTCCAGCCCTCCATGAACACTCTGGCGCAGACCCATCTTCAGTTAATGAACGATCTGTGGATGGCCGTCGATCGTAATGAACTGCGCCTGCTTTATCAGCCAAAGTTTCACGCGCCCGCGGGCCCTCTCCTCGGGTTTGAAGCGCTGCTGCGCTGGCAGCATCCGAAGCAGGGTTTACTGACGCCGGATCTTTTCCTGCCGCTGGCGGAAAAAACCGGGCTTATCATCCCTATTGGTAACTGGGTGCTCAATGAAGCCTGTCGCCAGCTGAGAGAATGGCATCTGCAGGGGCATCGAAACTGGTCAATGGCAGTAAACCTGTCGACGCTGCAGTTCGAACAGCCCTCGCTGGTTAAAACAGTGCTCGACTGCCTGGAGCGTCATCACGTCCCGCCGGAAATGTTGATCCTGGAAGTCACGGAAACTACGGCGATGAGCAACCCCGATGAGAGCGTGCGGGTGCTGACAGAGCTGACGGATGCTGGGGTGAAAGCCTCGATTGATGATTTTGGGACCGGATATTCGAGCCTGCTGTATCTCAAGCGTTTACCGGCCTGTGAACTGAAGATAGACAGAGCGTTTGTGAAAGAGTTAAGCGGCGAAAGCGAGGATGCCACCATTGTCTCTGCGATTGTGGCCCTCGCGAAAACGCTCAACCTGAAAGTCGTGGCCGAAGGTGTGGAAACCGAAGCGCAGCAAGCCTTTTTGACGGAGCTGGGCTGTAATACCTTACAGGGTTATCTGTTAGGTAAACCCGCCAGCGCGCAGACCATCGAGGCGCTTTGTGCACGGGGTGAAATGTTGCCAGGCGCTGAGCCGTAATCATTATGAGGCGACACGCGCAAGAGAGGGAGTGTCGCCAGAATACTGTCGACCAGGGCTGGCGCCTGCTGATAAAGATTAAAACTGTCGGTATTCATTAACCAGTTTTTAATGATGCCGCTAAAAAAACCGTGGAATACTATCATGGTCAGCTCAACGTTCACCTGCGACGAAATGATGTTTCGAGAAATACATTTTTCCAGCGTAACGCGCAAAGAATCATAATTGAACCCAATACGTTTCCGAATTTCATCCTCTGAAATCATATCGCTAGTAAATTCACATTTATGATACAAAATTTGTAATAGCGCACATTGACGGGGTTCGCGTGCGATATACTGAAGCGCAGTAATGAATTGCTCACGAAGTATTAACAACGGATCATCATTTTCGGAGAGAGAAAGCCTGTCGCGAATGATTTCACGTAGCGGTAATTGCTGTTCCCAAATGGCATTAAATATCTCTGCTTTACTGGTAAAGTGCCAGTAGATAGCACCACGCGTAACCTTTGCGGCATCGGCGATATCCGTCAGCGTCGTGCTGGCTACGCCTCGCGTCGCAAACTGCCCGATAGCCGCCTCAATCAACTGCTGTCGGGTTTGTTGAGCCTCTTCTTTCTTTTTACGCGCCATTGACAGCTACTCTTTACTCGCAGGGTATATACATAACATCAGGTTCGGATGGCTGGAAGTATTCACTAAAAGCCGTTTTAATTTTGCACAAAAAAAGTCAATTTACTTAATCTATAAACAATCTAAATACATGCCCGGAATTAAATTCACGAAATGAATAAATTTACCGGTTAAGCTCTATTAGCCTGATTTAGCGGGCAGAAGTATAGCCGTATTTTCTACGGGACTGATTCTGATTTTCCTCTCAGGCCTCGTCATTCGCACTTATAAATTAAAAAACATTAAATACCCTCATTATTATACGCAGCTACATTTTATTTTTTCCCTCTGCCCCACTACCGATCTACGGCAAACATCGGTTAATGGGTATTTAAAGGAACAGTCATGACGAATCATTTCAGACGTTTACCCTTAGCCGGTTTCATTGTCTGCGCTGTACTGCTCACTGGATGCGATGGCCAGGAAAATCAACAACAACATGCACAGGCGCCTCAGGTCAGCGTCCATATCGTGAAAAGTGCGCCGCTGGCCGTCACAACTGAACTCCCGGGCAGAACAGATGCGTTCCGCGTTGCGGAGGTTCGTCCACAGGTTAGCGGTATCATTCTGCGCCGCAACTTCACGGAAGGTAGCGATGTAAAAGCTGGGGACTCACTTTATCAAATTGATCCTGCGACCTATCAGGCGGCTTACGACAGCGCGAAAGGCGAACTGGCAAAGGCGCAGGCGGCGGCCAATATTGCACACCTGACGGTGAAACGTTATCTCCCACTGGTGGGAACACAGTATGTCAGCAAACAAGAGTATGACCAGGCCGTGGCCACGGCCCAGCAGGCAGATGCCAGCGTTGTCGCCGCAAAAGCGGGCGTTGAAAGCGCACGCATCAACCTTGCGTATACCAAAGTAACGTCCCCTGTCGATGGCCGCATCGGCAAATCCAGCGTGACGGAAGGGGCACTCGTGACGAACGGGCAGGCCGCAGCGCTGGCGACGGTCCAGCAGCTTGATCCGATTTATGTCGATGTGACCCAGTCGAGCAATGAATTTATGCGCCTGAAGCAGACGAGCCTGCAAAAAGGCGACACGGCCAGCAGCGTTGAGCTGCTGATGGAGAATGGTCAGCCCTATCCTCTGAAAGGCACCCTGCAGTTCTCCGACGTTACGGTGGATGAAAGCACCGGCTCAATCACGCTTCGTGCCATTTTCCCGAATCCTCAACACCTGCTGTTACCGGGGATGTTCGTTCGCGCCCGCATTGATGAAGGCACACAGCCAGATGCCATTCTGGTTCCGCAGCAGGGCGTGACCCGAACGCCGCGAGGCGACGCAACCGTGCTGGTGGTTAATGATAAAAACCAGGTTGAATCACGTACCGTCGTTGCGCCTCAGGCCATTGGCGACCGCTGGCTGGTGACGGAAGGGCTGAAAAACGGTGACCGTGTGATTGTCAGCGGATTACAAAAAGTCAGACCAGGGGCTACCGTCGTCGCCACGCCAGATACCACCACGACTCCCGCCAGTTAAGGAACGACGACATGGCTAATTTCTTTATTCAAAGGCCGGTTTTCGCCTGGGTACTTGCCATCATTTTGATGATTGCAGGCGGGCTGGCCATTCTCAAACTGCCCGTCGCCCAGTATCCGACGATTGCTCCGCCAGCCGTGGCGATTTCAGCGACCTACCCCGGCGCTGATGCCCAGACGGTGCAGGATACCGTGACCCAGGTTATCGAACAGAACATGAACGGTATCGACAACCTGATGTACATGTCTTCCACCAGCGATTCAGCAGGTAATGTCACCATCACACTGACCTTCGAGTCAGGAACGGATCCGGACATCGCCCAGGTGCAGGTGCAGAACAAGCTGCAGCTCGCCATGCCGCTGCTGCCGCAAGAGGTACAGCAGCAAGGGATTGGCGTTGAGAAATCCAGCAGCAGCTTCCTGCTGGTCGCCGGTTTTGTTTCGGACAACAAAAACCTCACTCAGGATGATATTTCCGACTATGTCGCCTCGAACGTCAAAGATGCTATCAGCCGAACGACGGGTGTCGGCGACGTTCAGCTGTTTGGCGCCCAGTATGCGATGCGCATCTGGCTCGACAGCAACGCGATGAATAAATACCAGCTGACGCCGCTGGATATTATCAACCAGCTGAAAACGCAGAACGACCAGATAGCGGCAGGTCAGTTGGGCGGTACGCCATCGGTTCCTGGACAGCAGTTGAATGCCTCCATCATCGCGCAAACTCGCCTGAAATCACCGGAAGAGTTTGGCCGCGTGACGCTCAAGGTGAACCAGGACGGCTCGATGGTTCACCTGAAGGATGTCGCTCGCATTGAGCTCGGCGGCGAAAACTACAATATGGTGACCAAAATCAACGGGCAGGCAGCCACCGGCCTTGGGATTAAGCTGGCAACCGGGGCAAACGCGCTGGATACCGCGGCAGCCATCAAGAGCAAACTGGCGCAACTGCAACAGTTCTTCCCGCAGGGGTTGAAGGTCGTCTATCCCTATGACACCACGCCTTTTGTGAAAATTTCTATTCATGAAGTGGTGAAGACCCTGTTTGAAGCGATCGTTCTGGTCTTCCTGGTCATGTATCTGTTCCTGCAAAACCTGCGCGCGACGCTCATTCCGACTATCGCGGTGCCGGTGGTTCTGCTGGGTACCTTCGCGGTTCTTGCGGCGTTCGGTTTCTCCATCAACACCCTGACGATGTTCGGGATGGTACTGGCGATAGGGCTACTCGTTGATGACGCCATCGTGGTGGTCGAGAACGTTGAGCGCGTGATGGTAGAGGACAAGCTGCCGCCGAAAGAGGCCACGCAGAAGTCGATGAAGCAGATCCAGGGCGCGCTGGTGGGGATCGCGATGGTTCTCTCGGCGGTCTTTGTCCCGATGGCCTTTTTTGGTGGCTCGACGGGCGCCATCTATCGCCAGTTCTCGCTGACTATCGTTTCCGCCATGGCGCTCTCCGTGCTGGTTGCGCTGATCCTGACGCCCGCACTCTGCGCAACGCTGCTTAAGCCCGTTTCTGGCGATCATCATGAGAAGAAAGGGGGGTTCTTTGGCTGGTTCAATGCGCTCTTTGATAAGAGCGTGGAGCACTACAGCAACAGCGTAAGCGATATTTTGCGTAAGACCGGCCGCTATCTGGTGGTGTACGTCCTTATTGTCGGTGGGATGGCGGTGCTGTTCCTGCGCTTACCTACTTCCTTCCTGCCTGAAGAGGATCAGGGGGTATTTATGACGATGGTTCAACTCCCGGCGGGTGCGACCCAGACGCGTACTCAGCAGGTTCTCGACCAGGTTCAGGACTACTATCTGACCCAAGAGAAAGCGAACGTTGAATCCGTCTTTACCGTTAACGGCTTTAGCTTTAGCGGTCAGGGCCAGAACTCCGGTATCGCCTTCGTCAGCCTGAAGCCCTGGGAAGAACGTTCTGGGGAGAAAAATAGCGTTGAGGCCATCGTGGGCCGAGCGACAAAAGCGTTCAGCCAGATTAAAGACGGCCTTGTATTTCCGTTTAACCTGCCTGCCATTATCGAACTGGGAACCGCAACGGGCTTCGACTTTGAACTTATCGATCAGGCAAACCTGGGGCATACCCAGCTGACGCAGGCGCGTAATCAGCTGCTCGGCATGGTGAAAGAGCACCCTGACCTGCTGGTTCGCGTGCGTCCTAACGGCCTGGAGGATACACCGCAGTTCAAACTGGATGTCGATCAGGAGAAAGCGCAGGCGCTGGGTATTAGCATTTCTGACGTCAACCAGACGATATCGACGGCGTTGGGTGGTACCTATGTGAATGACTTTATCGATCATGGCCGTGTGAAAAAAGTTTACGTCCAGGCGGATGCGAAATTCCGAATGTTGCCGGGGGACATCAACAATCTCTACGTGCGCAGCGCGAATGGGGAAATGGTGCCGTTCTCATCCTTTAGCAGCGCTCACTGGGTTTACGGTTCTCCTCGTCTGGAACGCTATAACGGCATGCCGTCCATGGAGATCCTCGGTGAGTCAGCCCCAGGGAAAAGTACCGGTGAGGCCATGGTGATGATGGAAAGCCTGGCGGCAAAACTGCCTTCCGGCATCGGCTATGACTGGACGGGAATGTCTTATCAGGAACGCCTTTCCGGTAACCAGGCGCCTGCACTGTACGCCATTTCACTGATCGTGGTGTTCCTGTGCCTGGCTGCACTGTATGAAAGCTGGTCCATACCCTTCTCTGTCATGCTGGTTGTGCCGTTAGGCGTCATCGGGGCTCTTTTCGCAGCGTCGCTGCGCGGGTTAAACAATGACGTCTATTTCCAGGTCGGCCTGCTGACAACGATTGGGTTATCGGCGAAAAACGCCATCCTGATCGTCGAATTTGCTAAGGATCTGATGGATAAAGAAGGTAAAGGTATCATTGAGGCCACGCTGGAAGCCTCAAGAATGCGCCTTCGCCCGATCCTGATGACCTCCCTGGCCTTCATTCTTGGCGTCATGCCGCTGGTAATTAGCACCGGAGCCGGGAGCGGAGCGCAAAACGCCGTCGGTACGGGTGTGATGGGAGGCATGCTTTCCGCAACGCTTCTGGCTATTTTCTTTGTGCCCGTTTTCTTTGTGGTTGTCCGGAGACGGTTTACCAACCATAAGGATTAACGTATCCCTGAAGGCACCGTTTGGTGCCTTTTTTATTTTAATATAAACAATGGATTAGTCATTATTGAATCGCATATTAAAAATTCATGAGTTTGCATTAAGTAAAAGCGCCCTCTTGCGACTCCATAATTTCTCCATGAATTTATCCAGAAAACGCTTTTTCTCCATGATTTTTACAAACTACATAATTTGAGATTATTCCACGTGTAACGGGAACTTACCCTGGTGGTAAAATAATCTCCAGTTCGTTAATAGCCCTCCTGGCTTTGTAGCGAATAAGAAATAATACTGAGGTAACATCATGAAAAGATTCATTTCCGTTGCACTTCTCGCTGCGCTGCTTGCTGGTTGCGCGCACGACTCTCCTTGTGTACCGGTTTACGATGATCAGGGCCGACTGGTTCATACCAATACCTGTATGAAAGGCACCACCCAGGACAACTGGGAAACAGCGGGTGCCATCGCCGGCGGCGCTGCCGCAGTAGCGGGTTTAACGTTAGGTATTGTTGCCCTGACGAAGTAACATCTGTTCAGAAAGCGCGGCTCCGGCCGCGCTTTTGCTTTTAATGAGTGCACCATTTTCTAATAAATAAAAAAGTTCCGCATTTATTCTTGTATTTCATTTCAACCAACCGCTATCAACACCTTTTTCTTATCTCTGATGATTTTCATACATTAATACTATTGAATACTCTGCCAATATTCACCTGAGAAACTATCTCTTCTTTTTATCTCATCCCGGTTAAAACTTTTGCTCCAATTTGTGGCACAGGTTGTAATTTCGCACTGTTTCGGGGCGCTCATTTTATTTAAGCCTGTCTACACTCTGCATTAAGCGTTCAGTTTTCTCTTATCTCGCTGAACTCAAAACTGGCATTACGTTTGCTTTATAAACGTTGGCCAATGCCACAGACAGGTTAAGCGCTTAAAAACGCTTCTATAACAATAAATTTCGCCACACAGGATCCATTATGAAAAAGACGATGATAGCCAGCCTGACCGCTGCAGGCATGTTGTTTGCCATAGCCGGTCAAGCCCATGCGGGAACGACGCTGGATGCCGTTAAAAAGAAAGGTTTTGTTCAATGCGGTATCAGCGACGGTCTGCCTGGCTTCTCTTATGCCGATGCGAACGGCAAATTTACCGGTATTGATGTGGATGTCTGCCGTGGCGTCGCAGCAGCGGTTTTTGGTGATGACAGCAAAGTAAAATACACCCCGCTGACGGCGAAAGAGCGCTTTACGGCGCTGCAGTCCGGCGAGGTTGACATGCTCTCGCGTAATACCACCTGGACCTCCTCCCGCGATGCAGGTATGGGGATGTCATTTACGGGCGTGACCTATTATGACGGCATCGGCTTCCTGACCCACAATAAAGCGGGCCTGAAAAGCGCCAAAGAACTGGATGGCGCCACCGTGTGTATCCAGGCGGGTACCGATACCGAGCTGAACGTCGCGGATTATTTCAAAGCAAATAAGATGAAATACACCCCTGTGACTTTCGACCGCTCGGATGAATCAGCCAAAGCGCTGGAATCCGGTCGCTGCGACACCCTGGCCTCTGACCAGTCACAGCTGTATGCCTTACGCATTAAGCTGAGCAATCCGGCGGAATGGATTGTCCTGCCTGAAGTGATCTCCAAAGAACCTCTCGGACCGGTTGTGCGTCGTGGCGATGAAGACTGGTTCTCTATCGTTCGCTGGACGCTGTTTGCCATGCTGAATGCAGAAGAGATGGGCATCAACTCGAAAAACGTTGATGAGAAAGCGGCGAATCCTTCCACCCCGGATATGGCGCACCTGCTCGGTAAAGAAGGTGATTTTGGCAAAGATCTGAAGCTGGATAACAAGTGGGCTTACAACATCATCAAACAGGTGGGTAACTACGCAGAGATCTTCGAGCGTAACGTGGGATCGGAAAGCCCGCTGAAGATCAAACGCGGCCAGAACAATCTCTGGAATAACGGCGGTATTCAGTACGCGCCACCAGTACGTTAAGTCATAGCTGTAACGGGCACTGCTCGGGCAGTGCCCACTCCAGAGTCATGGTTACTGAGGTTTCTTTATGTCCCATCGCCGCTCAGCCGTAAAAGGATCGCTATCCTTTTCTCATCCCGCGGTCCGCGCCTGGCTATTCCAGATTATTGCTATTGTTGCGGTTGTTCTTATCGCCGTGTATCTCATCCATAACACCATCACTAACCTGAATAATCGCGGTATCACCTCCGGTTTTGCGTTTCTGGATCGCAGCGCGGGCTTTGGGATTGTTCAGCACCTTATCGACTATCAGGAGGGTGACACGTACGGACGCGTGTTTGTGGTCGGTTTACTGAATACGCTGTTGGTATCGGCACTTTGTATTGTCTTCGCGTCCATCCTGGGCTTCTTTATTGGGCTGGCGCGTCTTTCTGAAAACTGGCTACTGCGAAAGCTTTCCACCATCTATATTGAGACGTTTCGCAACATCCCACCGCTGCTGCAGATCTTCTTCTGGTATTTCGCGGTGCTGCGTAATCTTCCCGGTCCCCGCCAGGCCGTCGATGCGTTTGAGCTGTTTTTCCTGAGTAATCGTGGGTTATACATTCCCTCTCCGCAGGTGGCCGAAGGGATTTACGCCTTTATCGTCGCCATTATTGTTGCGCTCGCGATTTCCGTCGGCCTGTTCCGCTATAACCGTAAGCATCAGATTAAAACCGGACAGCTTCGTAAAACATGGCCAGTTGCCGCTGCGCTGATTGTTGGCTTACCGTTAGTTGCTCACTGGCTTTTTGGTGCAGCCTTGCACTGGGATATTCCTCACCTACGCGGGTTCAACTTCCAGGGTGGTATGGTGTTAATTCCTGAACTGGCAGCACTCACGCTGGCGCTTTCAATTTATACCTCCGCGTTTATTGCGGAAATCATCCGCTCCGGGATCCAGGCCGTGCCTTACGGGCAGCACGAGGCGGCACGTTCACTCGGTTTGCCGAATACCGTGACGCTTCGCCAGGTCATTATTCCGCAGGCTTTACGGGTGATCATTCCGCCCCTGACCAGCCAGTATCTCAACATTGTCAAAAACTCATCGCTGGCAGCTGCCATTGGTTATCCGGATATGGTGTCTCTCTTCGCCGGAACCGTGCTTAACCAGACCGGACAGGCCATAGAAACCATTGCCATCACCATGTCCGTCTATCTAATCATCAGTCTGGCCATTTCGTTGCTGATGAACCTTTATAACCGTCGTATAGCACTGGTCGAGCGCTAAGGATCTATGATGACAAAAGCGATACTGTCGCACTCCTCGCGCCCTGCCAGCTCGACGGGTGGACGTTTTATTCTCTGGGCACGCAAGAATCTCTTCTCCAGCTGGAGTAATAGCCTGCTGACGATTGTCTGCCTGTGGCTCATGTGGGAATTGCTCCCTCCCCTGCTGAACTGGGCGGTTATACAGGCCAACTGGGTCGGTTCAACCCGAGCAGATTGCACAAAAGCCGGCGCTTGCTGGGTGTTTATTCATGAGCGCTTCGGTCAGTTCATGTATGGATTGTATCCGCATGAACAGCGCTGGCGGATTAATCTGGCGCTGGTCATCGGCCTGCTCTCTGTTGCAGTCATGTTCTGGAAAAAGCTGCCTCATCGCGGGCGCTATATTGCTGGCTGGGCGGTGATTTATCCGATTATTGTCTGGGTGCTGCTGTATGGCGGTTTTCTGGGGCTGGAACGCGTTGAAACACGCCAGTGGGGTGGCCTGACGCTGACATTGATTATCGCTTCTGTAGGGATCGCCGGCGCGCTACCGTTGGGCATTTTACTCGCCCTGGGTCGCCGTTCAAATATGCCGGTCGTACGCGTGCTCTCCGTTATCTTTATTGAGTTCTGGCGCGGCGTACCGCTTATCACCGTACTGTTTATGTCGTCGGTCATGCTGCCACTGTTTATGGCGGAAGGTACAACGATCGACAAGCTGATCCGTGCCCTGGTCGGGGTGATTCTCTTCCAGTCCGCCTATGTCGCTGAAGTTGTACGCGGTGGCCTGCAGGCATTGCCTAAAGGCCAGTACGAAGCGGCGGAATCGCTGGCGCTCGGTTACTGGAAAACGCAGGGGCTGGTGATCCTTCCACAAGCGCTCAAGCTGGTTATCCCTGGTCTGGTCAATACGATCATTGCTCTCTTTAAAGATACCAGCCTGGTGATCATCATCGGATTGTTCGATCTCTTTAGCAGCGTGCAGCAGGCAACCGTTGACCCTGTCTGGCTGGGTATGTCCACCGAGGGATATGTCTTTGCCGCTCTGATCTACTGGATCTTTTGTTTTAGCATGTCGCGCTATAGCCAGCATCTGGAAAAGCGCTTTAACACCGGGCGTACACCGCACTGAGGAAATTATGAGCCAAATGACTATGACAACCGCCAACGCGATGATTACGCTGGAAAACGTCAATAAATGGTATGGACAGTTTCATGTCCTGAAGGACATCAATCTTAAGGTAAAGCAGGGCGAACGCATCGTCCTTTGCGGCCCTTCCGGTTCAGGTAAATCCACAACCATTCGCTGTATTAACCATCTTGAAGAGCATCAACAAGGGCGCATTGTGGTTGATGGTATTGAACTGAATGAAGATATCCGCAATATCGAACGCGTGCGGCAGGAAGTGGGAATGGTATTTCAGCACTTTAATCTGTTTCCACACCTGACCGTTCTGCAGAACTGTACGCTTGCGCCGATTTGGGTCCGAAAGATGCCGAAACAGGAGGCGGAGGCGCTGGCAATGCACTACCTTGAACGCGTACGCATCGCGGAGCATGCCAATAAGTTTCCTGGTCAGATCTCGGGCGGGCAACAGCAGCGCGTGGCTATCGCCCGTTCGCTGTGCATGAAACCCAAAATCATGCTGTTTGACGAACCGACATCTGCGCTGGATCCCGAAATGGTGAAAGAAGTACTGGATACCATGATTGGGCTGGCCCAATCCGGCATGACGATGCTGTGCGTCACGCATGAGATGGGATTCGCGAGAACCGTGGCCGACCGGGTGATCTTTATGGACCGCGGCGAGATTGTTGAGCAGGCGCCGCCGGATGAGTTCTTTGCGCATCCGAAGTCAGAACGTACGCGAGCATTTTTATCGCAGGTAATTCATTAGTCGTTTGCTCTGCCGGGTGGCGGCTTCGCCTTACCCGGCCTACGATTTGTGCAGCGCAGAAACGCAAAAAGGCCATCCTTTCGGATGGCCTTTTCACTTATTTGATGTCTGGCAGTTCCCTACTCTCACATGGGGAGACCCCACACTACCATCGGCGCTACGGCGTTTCACTTCTGAGTTCGG